>DFNY01000189.1:10090-27479 GCA_002376595.1 Jonesiaceae bacterium UBA3555
CAACGCCGCCAGCGTGAAGGTCGCCTTCAACAACGGCAACGGTAGCTGGGACAACAACGGTTCAAAGGACTACACCTTCACCACCCCAGTGGCAGCGGTCAACAGTGGTGCCATCACCACAACGGACCCATGTGGCACCGGAACAGTAGACCCAACTGACCCACCAACCGAAGAACCAAAAGCACCAGCCACCCCAACGGGACTTGCTGCTGGAAGCACAACGTCGTCGGCAATCCCGCTCTCCTGGACTGCCACCACCAACGCCACCAGCTACTCAATCGGCTACAAAACCGCAAGCGGCGCCGAACAAACCAAAGCTGCCACCGGCACCAGCGCAACGCTAACCGGGCTGAGCGCCAACACCACCTACACGGTGCGCATCAAAGCCCTCAACACAGCTGGCGAATCCGCATACTCACAACCCATCACCGTAACCACCACCGCCGCACCTAACCCAGGCACCGGAAGCGGCGGTTCGGTAGCCGGACAAACCACAGGCAGCCCGCTCGGCGGCGACCCGCGTGAAGACTCCATCTACTTCATCATGACCGCCCGCTGGAACGACGGCGATTCGTCCAACAACATGGGCGGAAACATGCACGTCAAATCCGGAAACGCAGCCAACAACGACCCAATGTTCCGCGGAGACTTCCAAGGAATCATTGACAAATTGGACTACATCAAGGGACTCGGATTCTCCGCCCTGTGGATCACCCCAGTAGTAACCAACCGAAGCGACTACGACTTCCACGGATACCACGGCTGGGACTTCCAACGCATTCACCCACGCCTAGAATCGCAAGGCGCAACGTACCAAGAACTCATCAACGCAGCGCACGCCAAGGGCATCAAAATCTACCAAGACGTGGTGTACAACCACTCATCACGCTGGGGCGAAAAGAACCTCTTCACCCCAACCGTCTACGGAACCCGCGACAACCAATGGTCCTGGTACTACGACGAAAAGGTAGAGGGCAAGCAATACAACCCCACCGAAACCGACGCAGACGGATCCACCTACAACGGAGACCTCTGGAGCCAAACCCAGCCAGCAGACCAAAACTGCAAGAACTGGGGTGTCCAATCAGGATGGTCCGCCGAAGGCTACAAGGTGTACAACTGCCAGTGGCCAAACGCCACCTCCGGAATGTTCCCAGTGCAGTACTACCACCAGTGCTGGATTGGAAACTGGGAAGGCAAGGACGCCCAAGACTGCTGGATCCACGAAGACCTAGCCGACTTCAACACCGAATCGCCAGTAGTTCAGAACTACCTCATTGACACGTACAACAAGTACATCGACATGGGCGTAGACGGCTTCCGAGTAGACACCGCAGTGCACATTCCACGAGTCATGTGGAACCGGCACTTCCTACCGGCACTCCAAGAACACGCGGTAGCCAAACACGGAGACAAGGGCAAAGACTTCTACGTATTCGGTGAAGTTGCACAGTTTGTCCACGACAAATGGAACCGAGGATCCGTCAACCACTCTGCACCGTTCTACACCTGGAAGGAACGCCGCGAATACAGCCTCGATGACGTAGTCGCAGCCGCCGAGCAGTTCAACTACGAAAACCTGCAAGGCCAATCCAACCAGCCAACGAGCACCAACCACGCGCTCAACGGCAACACCTACCACGCACCGGACCACTCCAAGAACTCCGGCATGAGCATTATTGACATGCGCATGCACATGAACTTTGGAGATGCCTCCTCCGCGTTCCACAACGGCATGGACTCAGATGACGTCACCAACGACGCCACCTACAACGCTATGTACGTGGACAGCCATGACTACGGTCCAAACAAGTCACAAAACCGGTATGCAGAAGGCACCGACGCATGGGCCGAAAACATGAGCCTCATGTGGACGTTCCGCGGAATTCCAGTGCTCTACTACGGTTCCGAAATCGAGTTCCAAGCCGGCGCGAAAATTGACTGTGGACCAACCTGTCCACTAGCCACCACCGGTCGCGCGTACTACGGCGACCACCTCGCCGGAACAGTGACCGCAAGCGACTTCGGAGTAGTTTCCTCCGCCAGCGGAGCAGTAGCAACAACATTGCAAAAGCCACTGGTGAAGCACGTCCAAACACTGAACCAAATCCGCAGAGCCATTCCAGCTTTGCAAAAGGGACAGTACTCACGCCAAGGCGTTAGCGGGAACATGGCCTTCAAACGCCGGTTCACCGAAGGCAGCGTGGACAGCTTTGTACTGGTTTCCATCTCCGGTGATGCAACCTTCACCGGCATTCCAAATGGCACCTACGTGGACGCAGTCACCGGTGACACCAAAACCGTCACCAACGGCACTCTGTCCATCTCGGTCTCAGGTAAGGGCAACATGCGCGCATATGTTCTCAACCTCCCAGGCAACCCAGCCCCGGGCAAGGTAGGAAACGGAAGCTCGTTCCTGAAGTAACACTACGCACAACTGTGGGCGTCACCGTTCTTTCGGTGGCGCCCACAGGCGTGCGTGGGGAGGTTTAGTGCGAAAACGCTCGGCGGGTGGGGAGGTTTAGTGCGGGAAGCAATGAAGCGCAGAGATTTAGGGCGCAGGTCATTGAATTGCTCATTGTCACCACAGACAATGGGGACATGACGTTGACTTCTTCAGTACATTCCCGCCTGGCGCTCACGGCAACTGCACTCATACTAGTTGCTTCGACTCTGACCGGGTGCGCGGAACTCGAATCTCGCACCACTCAAGTGAGTAATGCGGTCGATTCAGCTAAGGAAGAGATCAATTCGTTGAAATCACAAGGTGAGCAACTCCTTGGTGAGGCCAAGAAGTTCACTGCGGCATCCCAAGATGCAGTTACCGCTGCCACCACTAAAGCCAATGAGGCTGCGGCCGCTGCCTTTACAGCGCTCGATACCTTGTCTGACAAGAAAGCAGATGCGCAGGCCAGTGCCGACGACGCACGCGCTCAACTTGAAACCGCAAAAGCGGAACTAGAAAAACTCAGTTCCACACTCTCGGGCGATGAGTTGGCCGCAATTGAAGCCGAACGAGACAAGATCATGAGCGACATTGAGGCCCTAGTTAAGGACCTTGAGGCTGCTGCCAAGTAGGCGCAGCCTCGACTGTTCCACTACTTCCAGCTAGATTCCAATGTCCGCAACCCGCGCGTCCAGTGCACCGATCATTTGGTCTGCGTAAACAGTTGCTGCTACCCCGTGGTCACCTGCTCCTATGGATACGCGGCGGCCAACGATCGGTTCGTCCACGATGACCGGCCATGGTGTCAGTGATCCGAATGGTGTGATGGTTCCGCGCACGTAGCCGGTTACCTCGAAAGCTTCTTCAGCGCTGGGCATGGTGGTGCGGCTGACTCCCATGAGTGCCCGGAACTTTGGCCACGAGATTTGGCGGTCCCCTGCCACCAACACAAAGACGTACTCGTCTTGTGCCATGCGCACAACCAGTGACTTCACAATGTCTGCTGGGGTGACGCCGCGGGCTGCTGCGGCTTCTTCCAGCGAGTTCACCCGGCCGTGTTCGGTGATCTCAAAGTCGATGCCGCTTGCGGTGAGCGCGTCGAGCGCGCGTTGGCGGGGAGTGAGTTCGGTGCTCATTGGTTGTCCTTTGTCACGTCCCATCCGTGGTGGATGAGGTCGTGCAGTGCGTATTGGCCTAGGGTCAATACAGTGAACGCGCTACCGTTGGATCTCATTCCAGTGCGGTCTTGCTGCTCTGGCTGCACGTGCTCATACGCCGAGGCAAACAGTTCAAGGTTGGAACTGATCTGCCCCATAACCGTGTCAGCTTCGCGCTGTGCATACCCGCCATCGAGCGCGGCTTGGTCTTGGTCCCAGTTGGCAAAGTTGGGGTTGTCGTAGGCAAGCATGAGTTCGAGTCGTTCTCTCATGATGGTTAGCACGTCTGCGATGTGGGCTCCATACTCCACTACCGACCACACCTGGGGTGCGGGACGTTGCGAGGCGTGCGGTGCGCTGAGCGCATCGCGCCACAGCGGCTCTATTGATCTAGCTGTAGGAGCGATGTCTTCGAGCGCAAAGTTCTGCGCAGCGCAGCCACACTCAGGGCAAGCGTTGTTGAGAACCCACGTCCAATCCTTAGTGTCTGGTGTGATGCTCATGAAGTCTCCCCTTTGTTCAAGTGTGCGTAACTCATCCCAAAAGTACGGCTAGCCTCTTCTGCGCTGCGATACCACCTCAGCTGTGCCACCTACGGCAGTGCCATCTTCTGCTGTGCCAACTACGGTCTCGCCAACGACAGGCTCGCCAACCACGGTCTCGCCAACTACTGCGCCGTTTTTCAGTTCAACCACAGTATGCGCTAGTTGACGCACAACTGCGTGGTCGTGGCTGATGAACACCATGGCAATGCCGGTTTCTTCCTGGAGCCGCACTAGGAGGTTAACCACTTGGGCTGCGATGGTAACGTCCAATGCGGACACTGGTTCATCGCACAGCAGGATCAGCGGTTCGGCTGCGAGAGCCCTAGCAATCGCTACTCTTTGGCGTTGTCCACCAGACAGCTCACTTGGTTTGCGCTGAGCAAGTTCCGTGCCTAGCCCCACTTGGTCCATGAGTTGGCGGACGCGTTCGGATGGGGTCGAGGTAGGTTCGCCCGGTGTGTGCGCACTCTTCGAACGAGACGATCTTTTGCGTAGTCCTTCAGCGATGATGCGTTCGNNCATTGCCGAGTATGGGTCTTGCGCAATGAGTTGAATGTCTGGGCGGAGCGTCCTTCTGCGTCGTTCTGAGATGCTGCTCCAGGGTTGCCCGTTGAACTGGACGTTCCCGGTGTGCGGTTCACTCATCCCTAGGAGAACTCGCAGCAGGGTGCTTTTTCCTGATCCTGATTCCCCCACCAAGCCCACAGTTTCGCCGCCGTGCACGGCTAGAGATACACCGTTGAGGGCGTCTAGTGAGCCACCGCCGGGTTGGCGGTAGGTGACCCCAATGTTGGTGGCCCGCAGGATTGTGCGCGAAGGATCCACCGGGCGTTGTTCCACCCGAAGTGGTTTTCCGTCTGGGTGGGCCGCCAGGAGGTACTTGGTGTATTGGGCTGTGGGCGCGGTCAGAACGTCTGTGGCTAGACCTTGCTCTACAACCTTTCCGCTGCGCATGACCACCACGTAGTCGGCTAGTTCACTCACTAGGGTGAGGTCGTGGCTGATCAGAATGACAGCGGTGCCAGCCTCTCGTACCTCCTTAAGTAGGGCGATGATATGGCCTTGCACGTGGGCGTCGAGCGCTGTGGTGGGTTCGTCGGCGATGAGCAGTTCTGGGGTCGCGGAGAGCCCAGATGCAATCAGGGCGCGCTGGCGTTGCCCGCCTGAAAGCTGGTGCGGGTACTGTTTGCGACGTAGCTGCGGTTCTGGCACGTGAACCCGCTCCAACAGGGTTGTGGCATGCTTGGATACGTCGCGTGGCTTGATGAGTTGGTGGACGAGTGCTGGTTCGCTAACTTCGGCGCCAATGGTGCGTAGGGGGTCGAGTGACACCAGTGCGTCTTGGGTCACCATTGCTATGCGGTTGCCGCGGATGGTGCGCCACGCGCGTTCGCTGATGGGTTGACCGTTGGTGTAGAGCGCTGTGCCGTCAAAAGAGATGGTTCCGCTTTCGGCATTGATGCCCGGAGGCAGAAGGCCCATCAGTGCGCGTCCAGTCATGGATTTTCCGGCGCCGGACTCACCCACAATTGCAACGCATTGCCCAGCGCCAACGCTGAGGCTTAGTTTCTCGACGATGACTGAGGTTCCAGCGTGCAGGGCAAGATCGCGGATTTCTAGTAGCGGTGTGGTGGTCATCGTTGGCCTGCCTCTAAGAATTTCTGTAGCGGGCGCGACACCATGGTGACGGCAACGACGGTGAGAGCCAGGGCAATTCCTGGGCAAACCGAAATCCACCAGGCGTTGTGTAGATTGTTCTTTCCTTCGGACATCATCAGTCCCCATTCTGGGGTTGGTGGTTGTACACCTAAACCGAGGAAGCTGAGTCCGGCCGCGGATACAACGGCTGATCCGAATCCCACCACTGCCAGGCTGAGTAGCGCGCTGCCCACGCCGGGCAGGATGTGTCTGAGGGTGGCCACTTGCGGACGGGTGCCAAACAGTACGGAGGCTTCGTAGGCGCCCGAAACTTTGAGGCGGCTCGCGGTGATCCGCGCCAAACGCACGTAGGCCGGGATCACCGAAATAGTGACGCCCACAGCAACTGCGGTGGGGCCTTTACCCATGACGGCCACCACCAACAGGGCAATAAGGAACTCTGGGAAGGCCATCACGATTTCAATGGCGCGGGAGATGACTTGGTCGAGCCAGCGTGGCGCTACGCCCGCGGCGGTACCCAACAGTGCACCAACTACGAATGCAATGCCAACTGCACGCAAACCAACCGCAATTGAGGTACCGGTGGCGTGGATGACTCGGTCAAATACGTCGCGTCCAGACTGGTCGGTTCCGAACGGGTGCTCCAGGCTTGGAGCAAGCAAAACTTGAGATGCGTTGGTTGCGAGTGGATCATTTGGGGCAATGAACTGAGGGAAAAGTGCGGCTACGGTGATGAGAGCCAAGATCACTAACCCGAACACCAAGACAATTCNNTATCAACCAACAGTGGCACATCAGCGCGGGCGCTTGGGCTTACGTTTCCTGCCCCACGCAGGCGTGGGTCCAGCACGCGCGCTAGAACGTCCACCACTGCGTTAATGGCAATGAATACCACTCCTGAGAACACCACCACACCCATCACGAGTGGGAGATCGCGACCCAAGATTGCGTCCAACGTAATGCGTCCTAGTCCTTGCCTAGCAAAGATCGTCTCCACCAGAACCGCTCCACCCAACAAAGACCCAAATAGGTATCCGGTAAGGGTCAAGGTTCCGATTCCTGCGTGACGCAACGAATGCCGCCACGTAACGGCCAACGCAGAGAGCCCACGCGCCCGAGCCGTGAACACGAATGGTTCGCTTTCGGCGCTGTCCAATCCTGCCCGCAGCACTTGCCCTAATGTTCCTGCGATGGGTAACGCCATAGCTAGTGATGGCAACACCAGACGTGAGGCAGTGGAACCACCGAGCACCGGGAACCAACCCAACTGGTAACTGAACACGGCAGCGAGAATCAGCGCAGTCCAAAATACTGGTGCCGAAACCGCAACCAGTTCCACGAGGTCGATGAATCGTCGGGAAATCCCGCGGCGCGACAGCAGCGCGCCCACAATCGCGAGCACAACCGCGAGCCCCAAAGAGCACACTGCCAAAAGCAGCGTGGGGACCGCATTGTCAGCCAAGATTTCAGCCACCGGGGCACCCAGCTGGTACGACTGCCCAAGATCGCCGGTGAGTACCCGGCCCATATACGAGAAATACTGTTCTAGCAGTGGCTGATCCAGCCCCAATTGGCTGCGAATTAGCGCACGAGCCTGCGGCGTAGCAGAGGACAACGGACCCAGCATGACATCTACGGGATCGCCTGGAACCAACTTTAGAACCGCAAATGCGAGCGTCATTGCGCCCCACAAAACTAGGGCCGCACCACCCAAGAAACCGAGCAGACTGCGGACCCAAGCAGGTAACGAAAGTCCTGTTGCCGTTNNTTGCTACCTCGCGCAAGGGAGCAACGGCAACAGAGCCGCCATCGGACTTCCCACCCGCAACCTGGAGAGAGTCCGTGCTGGCAGGCTGATGTTCACTCATTTGTTGAGGCTAACACCAGCAAATAGAGGCCACCCAAAGGTGTCATATGTGAGGCCTTGGACAGATGACAAGGAGGCGGTGCTGAACTGTGGTAGGTACAGCGGAATGATGCCCACGTTCGTGGCATTCCACTGCTGAACTTCCTTGTAGAGGCCAGCTCGCTTGGATGGATCGGTAGTTAACGCAGCTTTATCAAGCAGCGCGTCCAAGTCACCATCTGCAATTCTGGATGCGTTTTGGTAGCCCTGCGAGTGCAGGTGCTGACGCAGGATGTCCGCGTCCAAGGAGGCGAAGCCCCAGTCGGTGGCGTCGAAGTCCAGAATCGGACCGTTTTCGTCAGCGTAACGAGCCTGGTACTCGGGGCCTTCCACGGCCGAGTGCTTGAGTTCAAAACCGATCTTCTTCAGGTCATCCACCATGAAGTTCACCAGAGTTTGACGCTCAGAAGCGAACGGAAGCCATGACAACCACTCCACGCTCAAACGCTGACCGTCCTTGACGCGGTAGCCTTCTGCATCGCGTTCGGTCCAACCTGCTTCATCCAGCAGTGCGTTAGCGGCAGCTGCATCAAACTTCCAGGTACCTTCTAGTGAGGCATCGTAGGAGTTCGGAGTGGTTGGGCTCAGCACACTCCACGCACGCTGGAATTCGCCGCCAAAGGCTGCGTTTACAGCACTATCAAGGTCAAACCCGATAGCGAACGCCTTGCGAACCTTGGCATCGGCGAAAGCGCCGTGCTCCCAGTTCAGCATCATCGAATATGGCAGGCCAGGGCTAGGCACATTGTTAATTGTGGCGCCTTGCAACTGCGCGGTTCCCGTTGGGGTCAGGTCAACTGCCACTTGGGCAGCACCCGAGGTAAGAGCACCCACACGGGCGGACTCTTCCGGCACAATCTTGATGGTCAGACCGTCCACATGCGGTGCGCCGTCAGACAAGTTACCTGTTGGGGTCTTGATATCTGGGCCCCAGGCGTAATCCTTGTTGGCTTCGAACACTAGTTCCTGCTTGGGAGTGTACGAAGTCAGTTTGAACGGCCCCGAACCCACGGTGACGTCTGGTCCACCGGCCTTGATTTCATCCTGTGTTTTCTCCGCCAGAACCTTAGGCGAATACATGCCAATAAACGGCGTAGACAAGTTGGTGAGCAGCGGCGCATATGGCTGCTTAAGAGTCAGCGTGAGTTGGTGGTCTCCGGTTGCGGTAGCGGACGCAAAGAGGTCACCGCCAAGCATGTCCTTAGCCTGAGTGGAAGCCGTAGAGTCTGCAACGATGTGTTCGAAGTTCGCTACAGCTGCGGCTGCGTCGAAAGCAGTTCCGTCATGGAAGGTGACGTCATCGCGCAGTTCAAAGGTGTAGGTGAGGCCGTCTTCGGAGATTGTCCATGACTTTGCGAGCCATGGCTTGACCTCTCCCTCAGAATCAAGAGCGACCAGTGAATCAAGCACATTGCGGTTCACGTAGGCGGAGACATCGAGTTGGCTCGAGTGCGGGTCCATGTGCCCGTTTTCGAGGTTTCCTCCAGCAATAGCGAACACCACAGTTCCACCGTTTTGGATGGTTGGCGTATCAGAACTAGCCGAAGGTTGTGGGCTGTTTGAAGAGCACGCAGCCAGCGCGATTGTTAAAGCTGTAGCTGCTGCAGCCGCGAAAAAGCGGCGCGTCTTAATAGACGAGGTCATGTATTCCCCTTTGTCCGCCGAGTTGGCACTTAGCCCGGCGATTTTCCACCGAGTTGGCACTTAGCCCGGTGGCTGACAGGTGGCGCGTCTAAGACGCACCACCTCCACATTAGTCACCGCGCACTGCCCCACCAACACTGGCAAGGTGATATGTCCGCCACAGAGCGAAATAACGGTCACTTTTGTGCTCACCCTCACAGCATCAGGCCCTTTGGCATCCCACAAATCGAGACTGCCCTATGCCGGTGGGGTGCTACTTGCAAGCAAGTAGCACCCCAGCGGAGTATCTAGCCGCGCGTTTGTCAAAGGTGTTGGTAGCGGTAAGCATTGGAGCAGTTCCAGCGCTATTTGCTACCACGGTGACAGCGTCTGAGAACTCAGTGCTGTGCGCTCCACCCGTAACTGGTTCACTCACAATTTCGCAGTCTGCGCCCCGATAATTCCAAACGCAGTAGCTGCGAAGCCGTTGTCACGCAGAAGCTCAATGTTGATGAGGCCTTGAGCGCCAGCAGTTCCCTGCGGAACTACCTTGGTGCCGTTTGCGCCACCGGTTTTGGACTCGGAGAGATCACACACGGTTCCGTGAGGAAGCAGAACGTCTGAGGACCCTTGCTGGAATACTCCAGTTTCGTTCTTCTTAATGTCCACCGATCCGGTGTAGACCTGTGAACCGTTGTAGGTACACACAGCGTCCACGGTGAAAGTTTCATTGCCAAAGTCGCCTGCTCCGGCTCCGGTTGCACTCTTAGTTACTGAGAGCTTTCCGTGGGTGAAGGTGTTGGTGGCAATCACCGCGAGGGAAGCGATGGCCGCCACAAAGTTCATCTTGTGGCTTAGTGTTCGGAACAAGCTGCTGGGTGCAGGCCGCATTGACTGTATTCCGTTCGTAAATATCCACATATCTGCAGGGCAGAGCCGGGCACTCCCTATGGGGGTTCCACAAAACGGGTATCAGCACCACTTAACCATTGGAAAAATTCCAGAAGCAGTGGGTCGCGCGGGTGGATTGGTCACAGAAATGCCGGCGATCCCCAACAATTCACGCATCACACCGAAAACAAGTTGGGCGCAGCGATAAACCTTGGGAGAATGGACCTGTGACCGGCCCGCAAGAAAATCCTCCCGCAGCGTCTTCTTCCAAGCGTATGCCCTCTGCCAATAAGCGCACGCCTAATTCCAGAAGGCGCACCTCAAACGGCAACCCCACCACGTCCGCCACGAAAAATGCGCCCGCACAGCAAACGCAGCCCGCACCACAGGCAACACACACAAAGCAAACCGCGCCCGCCCAACAGAACCAGCCGCGTCGTCGGAAAACTAAAGACACCAAGAGCAGCGCGCGTTCCAGCAAAGCTCCGCACATCAACTTGGCCCGGTTAGCAAAAGCCGCCNNTAAGCAATTGCGAACAACCAAGTGGTCATTGTGGCCGGTGAAACCGGCTCCGGAAAAACCACGCAGCTTCCAAAGATCGCGCTGGAACTTGGGCGCGGACGCAAGGGCCAAATAGGCCACACCCAGCCGCGCCGCATCGCGGCCCGCACGGTGGCCGAACGTATTGCCCACGAAATTGGCACCGACCTCGGTGACATCGTGGGTTACCAGGTCCGTTTCACGGACCAGTCCAGCCAGAACACGCTGGTACGAGTCATGACTGACGGAATCTTGCTGGCTCAGATCCAGCGCGACCCGCAGCTTCTGGCCTATGACACCCTGATTATCGACGAGGCCCACGAACGGTCTCTCAACATCGACTTCCTGCTGGGTTACCTCACAAACCTGTTGCCGCAACGGCCAGATTTAAAGGTCATCATCACCTCAGCAACGATCGACTCCGATAGGTTTGCGCGCCACTTTGCCCCGGGTGGTCCCATCACGGACGAAGAACTCGAATCCGCCGCGCCGCTACGCGCGCCGGCTCCGGTTATTGAGGTGTCTGGGCGTACGTTCCCTGTGGAAATCCGTTACCGCCCTCTGGATGAAGCAGACGAAAACGCAGACATGCTCTCGTCCATGTGCGATGCGGTAGATGAGTTGCTGGCAGAGGGGCCTGGCGACATTTTGATTTTCTTCTCCGGTGAACGTGACATCCACGACGCCGAAGACGCTTTACGTGCCTCACTTGGGCCGCGCGCCAACGATCCCAAAACCCCTGGCTATATTCAGATTCTGCCGCTCTACGCACGGCTCTCAGCCGCTGAGCAGCATCGAGTGTTCCATCCCCATGAACACCGGCGCATCGTGTTGGCTACCAACGTTGCCGAGACTTCCCTGACGGTTCCTGGCATTCGCTATGTGGTGGACCCGGGAACCGCGCGCATTTCGCGGTACTCCAAAGCAACCAAGGTTCAACGGCTCCCCATTGAGCCGATTTCGCAGGCGAGCGCCAACCAACGGTCCGGTCGATGTGGACGTGTGGCTGACGGTATCGCGATCCGTTTGTACTCTGAAGAAGACTTCAAAGCACGACCAGAGTTCACCGAACCAGAGATCCTGCGCACCTCGCTTGCGTCGGTGTTGCTGCAGATGGTGTCCGTGGGCGTAGCCCAATCCCCCGAAGACGTAAACCGGTTCCCCTTTGTGGAATCACCGGACACTCGCGCCGTACGCGACGGCGTACAGCAACTCCAAGAGTTGGGTGCACTGCGTCAAGGACGTCATGGCACTGAGCTCACCGAAGTTGGCCGTCAGCTAGCTACCTTGCCTATGGATCCAAGGTTGGCGCGCATGATTGTGGAGGCATCCAAGCACGGCGTGGCTCGCGAGGTCATGATTATTGCCGCTGTCATGTCCATCCAAGACCCTAGGGAACGCCCTGCTGAGGTACGTGAACTAGCGGATGCACACCATGCGAGGTTCACCGATGGCTATTCCGACTTCATGACCTATCTGAACATGTGGGAGTACATCCGCACTCAGCAAAAGGCGATGGGGTCTTCGGCATTCCGCCGCATGTGCAAGTCCGAATATCTGAACTTCTTGCGCATCCGAGAATGGCAGGACGTTGTTGCTCAGTTGCGTGAGATGTCTAGGCAGATCGGCATTGAGTCCGATGTGAAAACTGCTCAGCCACTGCGTGACAAGATTGCGTTGGAGCAAACCACAAGGGATGTTTTGCCTGGTGGAAAGCCTAAGACGGTTGTGGCTGACAACTCGAATGCTGCTGGACCAGACACCAAGTTTGTGTGGGATGCGCAGACCATTCACCGTTCTCTTCTTGCTGGGTTGCTTTCGCAAATCGGCATGCAAGAGCAAAACGATTTGTCCACCCACAAGACTGGGCGGGAAACCGCAGCAGACCGACGTGCCAAGCGGATGGCTCGTAACGAGTACCTTGGTGCGCGCGGCGCAAAGTTCGCTATCTTCCCCGGCTCCGGTTTGGCTAAGAAGCCGCCAGCATGGGTGATGGCTGGTGAGCTTGTGGAGACTTCTCGTTTGTGGGCTCGCGATGTAGCCAAAATTGAACCTGAGTGGGCTGAGGAGCTTGCCGGGAACATTGTGAAGCGCAACTATTCTGACCCTCATTGGTCTTCAAAGCGTGGGGCTGCCATAGCGCACGAAAAGGTTCTGCTGTACGGCGTTCCAATTGTGGCTGATCGTCCTGTGCTGTACGCCAAAGTGAATGCGGAAGCGGCCCGTGACCTCTTTATTCGTCACGCTTTGGTGGACGGCGAGTGGAGTACACACCACCAGTTTGTGGCTCACAACAAGGCGGTCCTTGAGCAGGCTGAGGAACTCGAGGCGCGGTCGCGTCAGCGTGGTTTGGTGGCTGATGAGGAAGCCCTGTTTGCGTTTTACGATGAGCGCCTACCTGCTTCGGTGGTCTCTCAACGCCACTTTGATCAGTGGTGGAAGACAGCCCGCCGCGAGACGCCAACACTTCTAGATTTCTCATTGGAGNNAGGGTGATGTCACCTTGCCATTGACGTATCAGTTCACTCCGGGCACTGACGCGGATGGCATTACCGTGCACATCCCTATCCAGGTGCTGAACCGGATTGCCCCCGAGGGCTTCGATTGGTTGGTTCCTGGGCTCCTAGATGAGCTCTGTGTAGCAACCATCCGCGCGCTTCCTAAGTCGGTTCGACGTGAGTTGGTTCCCGCTCCGGATTGGGGTGCCAAGATCTCGCAGTGGCTGCGTGAGAACACGCCTGCTTGGGAAGATATGACTCGCGCTGGGGATATGGCCGAGCCGTTCACCCAAGCATTCGCGCGTGCGGTGTGGGCTTTGAAGTACCTCGAAATTCCCGACGACGCATTTGGCCAGGAGAATCTGCCTGCGCACCTGCGCATTACGTTCCGAGTTTTTGAGCAGCGTGGCACTGGCCGTAACGCAATTGCTGAGGTTCTTGGTGAATCAACCAACCTGGTGGCGTTGCAACGAACTCTTGCGTCCGCTGCGCAGGACGCAGTGCGTACTGCGGTGCGCGGTGCGGTGGGTATCGCGTTAGGTGAGGCTCGTGAAGCTGCGGCTCAGGTGCATGGTCCCAACGGTCTTGGTTCTGCTGCTGTTGGGTCACCGTCGCACGTTCGGGGCGCTGGCGGCCAAAACGTTGGAACGGGTGCCGCTCAGTCGGCGACTACTGATGTGTCTTCGAGTCCTGCAGGCATTGAGCATGCCATTGCAGAAATCGACGGCCTAAGTACCTGGCCATCTGGATCCGCGTACGAGCAGCTTCCTCGCGTGGTGGCTGGCCGTGGGCCTGGTGGCTTGGAGGTTCGTGGCTACCCTGCGCTAGTTGTGGAGACCTCAGCCAAAGGAACGCGAACCGTTGCGCTTCGGATCTTGGCTGATTCGGCGCAGCAGGACTTCGAACATCGCAAGGGCGTGTGGCTACTTTTAGCCAAAGAAACGGCTCTAGCCAGTGGCCGAATTACTTCTCGCTGGACCGGAGCTCAGGCTCTGACGTTGTCAACGAGCCCGTACAAGAACACCGAATCGTTGGTAGCTGATGTGCAGCTTGCAGCGGTGATGGCGCTGGTCCCCGATGCCGATACCATTCGATCTGCCGAGGCATACTCGCACGCTCTGAAACTAGTGAAATCTAGGATCGAAGACGAAATCTACCGTGTGGTTGGTGACGTGGTAGCAGCGCTTTCCGCCTACCGCGATGTCGATGTGGCGGTAAGCAAGAGCAAATCTCTTGCGCTCCTGTCCACCCTCAACGATGTACGCAAGGTTGCTGGCTCGCTGGTTTATGACGGATTCATTAGCGCAACTCCGCCCGCGCAGCTGAGGCATCTTGCGCGGTTCCTACGCGCGCAAGTGCACCGCATAGATCGCGCTGAGGACTCCATTCACCGCGATAATGAACTGACATGGAAAATAGCTAACGTGGCCAACGAACTAGAACGAGCGCTGGCCAAACGCAACTCCCAAGGCCTTGTGGGATTCGAAAACCCTGCGCTTGTAGACGCACGCTGGATGCTGGAAGAACTAAGGGTTTCCCTCTACGCCGTGCAATTGGGCACCAACGGTTCGGTGTCTGAAAAGCGAGTACTCAAAGCAATCACCTCAGCGGTCAGCTGACAGGTAAGGAAGAAAATGCCAAAGAACAAAGACGCATCCGCGCGAACTGAAACTCTGGAAGTAGACGGCGAACGCTTTGCCATCACGGTCAGCGGCCAAGGAGCCCGCTATGACTGGCTCACCGGACCTAACAAAGACTATGGGTTCTCCCTAGAGGTCCAAGGGGCAACTAAGTTCACGTTCCCGCGCGAGTTCCATGTCTCTCAAATCAAGTCATTCCTTGACGACATCGACCCGGAAACTGGTTACCTCCCAGACTAAGGCCAGCGGTGGCGAGTACAGCTGGTTCGATTTTCGGTTGTCATTGGGCATGACCCCCACTCAAGAACTGAGTAGGTAATCAAGCAAAACCAGAGCGTGGTTTGCCTGCTCATTCTTCGCCGCAAACAACAGGGTGACTACGGCATGCTTGCGCAAGACCTCCCGGAACTCGTGCACCACCTCGGGCTGCGCGTCTAACTCTGCGCGGTAGTGCTCAGTGAACTCATCGAATCGCTCAGCCATATGCCCAAATTCCTTGCGAGCTTGTGTGGACGGCGCAATATCTTTGCACCACAGATCCACGCCAGCTTTCTCCTTTGACACTCCCCTAGGCCATAGCCGGTCCACCAGTATTCGAAACCCATCCTCCGGGTGCGGCTCTTGGTAGATGCGCTTGATCTTCAACTCGGTCATGCCTGCTCCTCACCTACTTGTGCTCCTACACGCAGTTTTTGCCCGCCTGACGTGGGCATCTGGCAGAGGTTCAAGTGTTGTTGGCCAATAGTTGCCATTGTGCACCCATAGTTCACACATCGCCTTGGTACGCTGAGTTCAAAGCCATTTCGCCACCTAAAGAAACGTTCCATGCGCAAAAAACTCCACCTAGTACGTCACGGCCAAATCGACTCCAACGTCTCCGGGGNNGGCTCACCCTCGGCGTGCTCGACGGGCTCCGGGAAATCTCCGCGGGCGAGCTGGAAATGAGCCTCGAACCCCACCACCGCATGACCTACCACGAAGTCATCACCCAGTGGATCCTGGGTGACCTAGACATCCCATTGGGCAAAGGCACCACAGGCCGCGAGGTTTTAGACCGCTTTGAAGATGCCCTCACCGAAATCTATGACACCGACTCCGACCACACAGTAGTGGCCGCGCACGGTGCAATCATCTCGTTCTGGACCGCAGTTCGGTGCAACAACCTCACCGAAGAACTCTTTGCGCAATACCCAGTAGTCAACACCGGGATTGTGTCCTTGGAGCCAACCAGCCAAGGATGGCGTGCGCTGAACTGGATGGGCCAGGAACTCTAGTCCGTCGGGGCCTCACGAGTTCACTACCGCTTCGCTTTCCCTCACCATTTCAATCCCAGCCACGTCCATCAGCAGTGCCAACAACTCGTTGGACGAACGAGCATCATTATTGAGTAGGTGGAGGTCAGCCTGCACCAGGTGCTTTTCATCATCCTGCGCGAGCGCCTTGACCCCGTGTACTTGCACATCAACACCGGTTGAAGCCACCTTCTCCACTATCTCTCCAAGGGTGATGGACTTTGGCCTGTAGGTCACCTCGATAACGGGGCTCGCAAGTTCTGCGCGCACTAAGAATCGCACTTTACCCAAAATAGTCACGGTAATCAGGTGTAGTGCAGTGGCAACGATAGCCACCAACGGAGCGCCCGCCGCACACGCCATACCAATCGCGGCCACTAACCAGATGGACGCCGCGGTAGTAAGCCCCGAGACGGCGTCCTTCTTAACAAAAATCACTCCAGCGCCAATAAAGCCGATCCCGGACACCACCTGAGCGGCAATACGCGAGGGATCCAACACGACATCAGGATTCTGTTGCGCTGAAAAGCCATAGGCCGACACGATTGTGAACAGTGCAGATCCCACACCTACCAAGGTGTGCGTACGCAATCCCGCGCTCTTCAGCTTGGTTTCTCTCTCAGCGCCCACAATTGCCGAGAGCACAAAAGCTAGAAGCAACAGCGCAACTTCGGTGGTGGAAGTCGACGTAAACCAGTCGATCTTAGGCATTCCGGCTCCTTTGAGTATCCAACGTAAATGGTGCGAGCAACTTGCTCAACCATTGTCAGTTACCGCGAAAAACCGCGCCCGCCGAAATGCAGACACCGGACAGCCATGCCACTCAATAAACCTCCTAGAAAAAAAAGAGGGGGGGGGGGGGGGGGGGGGGCGGCCCCCCCCCCCCNNCGTTGAGCCACTTAATGGTCAACAGCGCAACACCCAGCGTTCCAGCTCGCTGTCCCAGCTGTGCAGTCACAATCGATGGAACCGTTAGAACGGTGGCCATCGATGCGAACTGCTCTCGAACAGCGTCAACCAAAACGTCCCCCGCGGCCGCAAGGCCGCCCCCGAGAATGATGAGGCTTGGACCAGTGGGCATCGACGCCGCAATGAGTCCATGCGCCAGGTACCGTGTGCATTTCTGCCACACTTCGCGCGCTACGGAATCGTGCTCCAGCGCGCTAACCAGATCAAGCGAAGTCTTGGCCG
>DFNY01000189.1:27676-35593 GCA_002376595.1 Jonesiaceae bacterium UBA3555
CTTCTGCAATACCTGCTGCGGTGACATCATGAGTCACGTACACCGGGTACCCAACCGCTTGCTGCACTTCTGCGGCAAGCGCACGATTTCGCCAACCTAGGTTCGCAGCAAGGCGAACCACCCCAGCCTCGGAATCAATGAGACCGGGTACGCCAACGCCAACTGCAGCAACGCACTCACGTTGGGAATCTGACAAGTTAGCGAGTAACTGTTCAATCAGAGCAACAATTGTTCTTACTGCCGCGTCTCCATCCCCGGTTGGGGTGGGGAGCGTAGCTGTTGCGAGTGATTCGCTGTACGAATCACCATTCCACGTGAGCACTTCGCCGCGGCTATTGGTNNCGGACAAAGTCCCTCACCTTTCCTTGGCATGCTAGGCGCTGTGCACAGGAGTTTCGTCGGCTGCAAGTAGCGCGGTTGCTGCGTTATCTGCGAGGACGGTTACTGCACTGTGGTTCTTGAGTATGGATGCTGGCCACTGCTCGGTCACGTCGCCCTCAAGCATTGCCTTGATTGCTTCTGCTTTTGCAGTTCCCGTTGCAATGAGCACGTGCTTCTTAGCATCCATGATGGTTCCCAAGCCCTGTGTCAGAGCGTGGGTTGGCACGTGGTCGATGGACTCAAAGAAGCGTGCGTTGTCTTGGCGGGTCTGCTCTGTCAGCGCTTCGAGGCGAGTGCGTGAGTCGAGTGGCGAGCCAGGCTCGTTAAACGCGATGTGGCCGTTGGAGCCAATGCCGAGGATCTGTACGTCTACACNNGCAACATTGTCTCGGTTTCCGTCTGGTGAGTACACACGGGAGTCATCGATGTCGATGTGGCGTGTGAACTCATTGCGGATGACTTCGTAGTAGGTTTCTGGGTGGCCTTGTGGCAGGCCTACGTATTCGTCGAGGGTGAAAGCGGTGCAGTGGCTAAAGCTCAGCCCCTCTTCACGGTGACGGCGAATAAGTTCCTTGTAGATTGCAAGCGGCGAGGAGCCGGTTGCTAGTCCAAGGACTGGGTGTTCGTTGGTGCGCACTACATCTTCGATGATGTCCGCAGCGATACGTGCGAGTTGGTCTGCAGCATCGTTTACTACGAGTTCCAAGGTATTTCCTCTCAATGCGTCATCCGTGAGGGTGGCTGATGTGCTGGCAATGAGGCCGCACCACATAAGCGGCGCCAACTGTGATCCGTTTGGGGATCGGATCGTTCCGTACCGCTGTTGGGCGGTTCGGCGAGGCGCTCTCGGTGTGGACTTCGGGAGGAGGTGCAGTACGTTTCCGCGGCCTCATTGCCAAGTCTTGTCAGACCATTCTCTCAGACGTATGACGTCATTTGTCCATTACTGGTGTTACTTTCTGAATCAGCCTCTAGCGGCTTCAATCAGCCCTTAACAGCTCCCGACACAAGACCCGAGGTCATCCGACCCTGGACCAGCATGAAGAACACAACCACAGGGATAGCAACCAACACCGCGCCAGCCATAACAGCAGGCCAGTCAGTTGCCTGGTTCGTTTGGACAGCCAACCCACGCAACCAAAGCGGCAGCGTCTTGTTTGATGGGCTCATCACAACCGTTGCCAAGGTGAACTCATTCCAAGCCTGCAAGAACGCGTACACACCCGAAGCCACCAAACCAGGGGCAAGGAGAGGGAACGTAATGCGGAAGAACGNNCCCACGCAGCATCCACACCGTGAACGGTAAAACAGCCGCAACATACACAATGGACAAACCAGCAATGGAGTTCAGCAGGTTCCAGCCCTGGAGCATCTTGAACTGGGAAATGAACAACGCTTCAGCTGGAATCATCTGGACAATCAAGATGGTTAGGATGAAGCCCTTACGGCCACCGAATCGGTAACGAGACAGGGCCAACGCTGCCAAGAACGCAAAGATTAGGGCCACAATCACCACAATCAACGTCACCGACAGGCTGAGTCGCATGGAACCCCAGAACGATGGGGTAAGCACGCGTTCAAAGGCGGAGAAATTACCGCTGAATGGAACGAATGTTGGGTTCGATCCACGCGACTTCTCAGCAGGAAGGAACGCGGTGTTGACCATCCAGTAAACCGGGAAGATCCAGATAATCGCTAGCACTACGCCTAGCGTATTGAGTGTGCCACGGCGGATCATTCTGACTCCTTAAACAGCGAGCGTACGTATCCCGACGTGATTACCAAAGTCAGAATCAAAACAAAGATTGCAACTGCAGAAGCTACACCGTAATTGGACTGCGAAATACCCATTCGGTAGATGAACGTACCCAAGAGGTCCGTCTTCGAAGCCAAACCACCAGCACCTTGCAGGTAGAAGATCTGCGTGAATACGCGCAGGTCCCAAATGACCTGGAGAACTGTCACCACTGCAACCACTGGAGCAATAGTTGGCATGATGATGTTGAGGAACCGCTGCCATCCGTTTGCGCCATCGAGGGACGCAGCTTCGAGCACTTCTTCGCTGACCTGAGTGAGGGCCGAGTACACCGAGAACACTACGAATGGAACTGACATCCAGACGATAATGACCGTTGCTACGAAGAAGAAGGAGAGCGGCTCTACAAGCCAGCTGTGACCGAGGAAGTCAAAGCCCATCTTGTTCAGAACCCAGTTGATTACACCGTACTCGGAGTCAAAGAGCCATTCCCACACGGTCATAGCTGCGATCACAGGCATTGCCCAGGCAAAGAGCAACGCGGTGCTGAGGGTTAGGCGCACAGCCTTGTTCAGTTTGGTCATCAGAACCGCAATGGAAATACCAATGACCATGGTTGCTGCTGCGTTAACAAAGCAGAACACCAGAGAGCGAATGATGATCGCCCAGATGTCTTTGTCAGTCAGAAGAGTCTTGTAGTTGTCGAGCCCAACCCATTCAGGGGCCGCGGTTCCCAACTGCTGTGCCAGTCCAAAACCTTGGAATGACATGATGATCTGACGGACTAGTGGGTAGCCCAGAGCCAACAGCAGTGTGAGCACTACTGGTGCAATAAGAATGAATGGTACGGGGGTCTTTCGCCTGTGCCGGATTGGCAGGTCTGCCCTATCCCCGATTGGCAGCTCAGCAACAGATCGCGCCACGTCCGCCGAGACTTTTTGCGTGCTGGACACCGTAGTATCCCTCCTAAAACAAAGCGTTGGGTAGGTGTACGGGAGGCGTACACCTACCCAACGCAGTCATGACAGCACCCGAAGGTACCTGAGATTAGTTGAGTGCTCCGTTAAGGATTTCGTCGTACTTAGCCGCGATGTCCTTGACGTTGCCACCCTGAGCAATCTCGAAGAAGAGTTCGTCCATCTTCTTGGTCTCTTCGAAAGCAGCCCACTTTGGCGATGCTGGGGTGATGACACCGTTTACTGCGGAAGCGATGGAAGCTTCCTTTACTGGGTCACCCTTTGCAAGGTCTGCGTGTGCTGGGTAGATGGTTCCGAGGCCAGCTTCAGCCAAGATCTTCTGGTAAGGCTCGGAGAGCATGAGCTTCAGAACGCCTTCGGATCCAGGCATGTTGTCCGACTTAGCGGAGATACCGATGTTCGATCCACCGAGGAAGACTGGTGCAGCTCCACCGTCAGCGCCTGGAAGGGCGAATGCGGAGAAGTTAATGTCACCGTTGGTGCCCTTGATCAGGCCTGATGCCCAGCCTGGAGCGATGAACATTGCGGACTTGCCTTCGTTGAACGGTACCCAGGTGTCTGCGTCGTCCTTGTCCTTAGGAGCCTTGGTTCCCGTGGCGTAGAGCTGCTGGACCATTTCGAGGCCCTTGATCGACTCTGGGGATGAGAGCTTTCCAACCCACTTGCCGTTTTCGAAGGTAGCGATCTGGCCACCGTTAGCGAAGATCCACGAGATACCGTTACGCCAGTCCTTACCACCGAGGTAGAAACCGGAGCGGTCATCGGTGTTCAGCTCTGCTGCAAGGGTTCCAAGGTCCGCGAGGGTCTTTGGGGTTTCCTTAACAAAGTCAGTGTTGTAGAAAACAACACGAGAACCCGAGTAGTACGGTGCTGCGAAGAGCTTGCCATCTACGGTTCCACCCTCAACAAAGCCCTGGAGTCCCAGGTCCTTGCCACCGATGGAGTCCCATAGACCGGTGATGTCAGCGAATCCACCAGCGTTGGTGAATGCCTGAACCTGGGTGTTACCCAATTCAACGATGTCTGGGGTCTGGGTTGCGTCACCGAGGGAGGTGGTGACCTTTGGAAGGAGGTCGCCCCAACCAATGCGTTCGACGGTTACGTCAACGTTCAGTGACTTCTTAGCTTCTGCCTTGAGCCACTCAACTGCTGGTTCAGGGGTGTCGGTCTCGCCAGCGAGCCATACGGTTACTGCCGAAGCTTCAGCCGGCCCTTCAGAGGCGCTCGATGACGACTCTGTTGGCTTTGGTTCTGGATCGGTGGTTCCGTTAGTGGAGCAGGCGGTCAGCGCCAATGCTGCTGCAGCTCCGAGCGCTGCAAAACGTGCCAACTTCATGATGGTCCTTTCCTAGGGACAACTTTGAGGCAGGAGAAACAGTTACAGTCCGAGCTCTCCCGATAGGACGTGGGCAGCTGCGCCGGTGAGCACACCATCGCTTCCTAGAGCGGACATCCGCAAAACAACCGGTTTGTCAGAGAAGTGACTTGTGGTTGAGTTGACGGTCTCGGCTGCGGCATTTAAGAATTCGCCGTCAAGCAAATCTTTAGGGCCGGTTAGTACAACGTCGTGGAGTCCGAGCGCCTGCACAATTGGCGCTAGCACTGTCCCGAGTTGCACGCCGGCGCGGGAGAGTTCCGCTCCGGCTTGGGTGCTGTCGAGTCCTTCAATCCGGTCACGCAAGCGTGGGGCCGCGAGGAAAGCTTCTAGGCATCCGGTTCGTCCACATGGACAGGACACTGGTTCATCACTGATCCGCACGTGCCCTATTTCACCAGCGGTTCCGCCTGGTCCACGGAGCAGGAGTCCATCGCACATGATTCCTGCACCTACACCGTGGCTGACCTGTANNCGCCGAATGTGTTTTCTGCGAGGACTGCAGTGTCAGCATCGTTCGCTACATATGCTGGCAACTGCAGCGCAGATGCAAGTGCACCTGCGAGGTCGAGCCCGCGCCATCCTAGGTTTGGCGCGTTGCGCACGACTCCGTGCGCATCCACAACACCGGGTGTATCCACGCCGATACCAAGGATTGGATGGACTGCTTGGGCAATGAGGTTGCGTGCGAGTTCCAGGAGGATCTCGAGTGCGTCTTCGCCTTTGCTTCCATCGAACTTGAGTGATTGACGGCCTAACACTTCACCGCCGAGGGACAAGACTGCCCCGCGGAACTCGGTGTCATCTGAGACGTCTAGGCACACGATGCAGTAGGCGTCGTATTTGACGCTCACAAGCATCGCGGGCTTGCCCACTCGTGTACCTGACCGCTGCCCTACTTCTTCCACGAGGTCGCGGTCAAGCAGATCAGCTACAACATCGGATACGGTTACGCGGGTCAGGCCGGTTGCTCGGGATAGATCTGCGCGGCTGGCTGGTTCCTTCTTGTATAGCTCGCGCAAGAGCAACGACCTGTGTAGCGCACGTACATCGGCCGGTAAAACACTTGCAGATTCACCGCTTTGACGGCTCCTAGTGGCCGTCACCGCTGTACGATTCGTTGTCCGTGTCATATAGTAAGTACACCTTACTTACTAATTCACGTCAAGCCGTAAATCGTGAAATTTGGTTAAGTATTGATAACGGCAGTTTCAAAGGAGCACCCATGCCAGCGCACATCATCCCAGCGCCCCAAACCATGACCATTCTTGACGGGCACGTCCCCCTCATTACAAGTCACGACCTTGACGCCATTGCTTCAGGAAAGGCCGATTGGGCTCCGGGTGCAGCTGCGCGCCTGGAAGCATTTGCGCAGGTGCTCGCATCCTCTGAAACCGATATTGAGTATGTTGATGACCTCCCTATGGGCGAGGATGGCCAAGACGCACAAGACGCCACGGACGGCTCGTCAGAAGTTGAGAACTTCGCAATGACCGCGGCCCTCCGCGAAGATATCCCAGCTGAGGGATTCAACCTCACCCTCTCCCCCACTGAATTGCTCATTGAAGCTAGCGACGCGTCCGGCGCGCTCTACGCAGTTAACGCACTGATTCAGGCACTCTCCACGCCAAACCTGGAACCCTTCGCAGCCAGCAGCGCACCGCAGTATTCGGTTCGCGGACAGCACCTCGACATCGCCCGCCACTTCTTTGGCGTCGAGGACATCAAACGCGTCATTGATATCTCATCCACGTACAACCTCAACCGCCTTCACCTGCACCCCAGCGACGACCAAGGGTGGCGCATTGAGNNAACAAACGACGCCACTGGCGGCCAGGGCGGTTACCTCACCTTTGCCGAATATGAGGAAATCCAGAACTACGCCGAGTTCTACGGCATGACGGTTGTGCCAGAAATTGACCTGCCAGGCCACACAAATGCGCTGATCGTAGCCATGCCAGAGCTTTCCCCCGATGGAAAGCCAAGAGAACCGTATGCAGGAATCGAAGTGGGCTTCTCGTGGGTTGACCTCACTTCGGACGCCACCTGGCAGGCACTAGAAACCATCATTTCGTCGCTGGCAAAGCGTACTCACGGCGAATACTTCCACATTGGTGGAGATGAAGTTCTACAGGTGGCACGCCCTCAATATGAGGCATTCATGGAGCGCTTGGGTGCCTTGACCGCAGCCCAGGGCAAAAAGGTTGTGGCGGGGCACGAAACCGCCGGTTCCGCCCAGCCAGAAGACACCCAACTTCAGTTCTGGACCGCGAACTTCAACACCGAGAACCTAGAGCGCGTGGGTAGCACCCCGGGCCTGCAGTTCATCGCATCTCCTGCGCCTCACGCCTACCTTGATCTCAAGCCCATTGAGGGCTTTGACATTGGCTTGGAATGGGCTGGGATTGTCACCTTGGACAAGGCGTACAACTGGGTTCCTGGTGAAGCTGTCCCGGTTCCCGCAGACAAGATTGTTGGAGTGGAATCCTGCTTGTGGTCTGAAACCGTCAAGACCTTCGACAACATCACCACCCTGCTATTGCCTCGACTTCCAGCTGTTGCCTCGGTGGCATGGGGTTCCCCAAGCAACTTTGACCAGTTCACCACGGCGCTCGTGAGCCACGGCGCTACGTGGACCGCACAGAACCTTGAGTTCTATCGCGCACCAGAGGTCGATTGGGCATAAGCCTGCACGTCACAGAACACAAAGGTGGGGTGAAATCTTCTAGTTCCACCCCACCTTTGTTGTTTTGAGTGCTTTTCGACGAATCAGTTCAGTCCCGTCATCGGGTAACTACCAGCTGCCCACCTTGGTACACCTGAGACACCGAAAGATCAGCATTCAACACCACAAGATCGGCGCGCGCACCGGCATCAAGATGCCCAATATCGGTGCGCCCCAACGCTAGGGCCGGGGTCTTGGTAGCGGCTTCGAGCGCAACTTCCAACGGAACTCCCGCTTCCTGCACAGTGAATTGGACGGCACGCTCCATGGTCAAAGTGGAACCAGCAATAGCTCCACCCTCAGTCAACCGCGCAACACCCTCTTTCACGGTTACCGCAAGTGACCCCAACATGTACGAGCCATCAGACATGTCCGTGGCATCCATCGCATCAGTCACCAGAATGAAGCGTCCCGGTCCAGCCGAGTTCACTGCATGAGCAATGATCGCTGGGTGCAAGTGGACTCCATCGCAAATGAGTTCCTNNGATGGATCGAGTTCATGGCGTTGAACAGGTGCGTCACGTTGCTAACGCCAGCGTCAATGGCAACTGCAGCTTCCTCATAGGAGGCATCGGTGTGGCCGAGCGCCGCAATTGCTCCGCGCTCAACAAAGTTCTTTACGGCGTCCAAGCCGCCTTCGAGTTCAGGAGCGATCGTGACCATCTTTACCGCACCTGGGTGCGCGTCAAAAATTGTGGAAATG
>DFNY01000189.1:35605-37985 GCA_002376595.1 Jonesiaceae bacterium UBA3555
GACAGCCACGGGCCCTCTAAGTGCACACCAGCGATTTCCCCGCTGTCATACAACTCACCGAGCGTGCGAACGGACTCAGCCACGTCGTCGATAAGCCCGGTCACGAGCGAAGCAACCATGGAAGTAGTGCCATGGCGCAAGTGCGTGGCCAGCGCCGTGCGCGCAGCCGACACAGCCTGCGCACCCGAGCCGCCAAACGCACCTCCACCGCCACCATGGCAGTGAACGTCCACGTAGCCGGGAGCCAACATGCCTGAAATCTCAGTAATGGGCGCCTGCGAAAACGCGGACGGAAGCTCGCCTTCGCCAGATTCCACAACAACGCCATCAGAGATAGCCAGCCAGCCATCAATCAGCACTCGCGACCCTGTGTAAACGGTTGGTGCGCGCAGCACAAAAGTCATTGCATAGTCCTTCAACATAGAAGCAAAGCGGTTCCAGCCACCAACAAGCCTACTTGACCCCTACGCACCCACACCGCCACAAGTCCCACTGCGCAAACCCGCCAGCCGCTCGCAGTGGCATATGGCTCCGCAAAGATTCGGCACAATAGATACCGCCCACCCCAACCAAAAAGAGGCCCCATGCTCCCGCGCACAGTGACCCACCGATACACAGGTGAACAAGTAACGTTCCTTGAAACCGCAGCCGAAACCGGAGGCGAACACCNNACTCATACAGGTTTCGCTGCCACCACAGGGTGACGGCCCACCTCTGCACAGCCACCTCACCTTCACCGAAGAATTCGAAGTACTAGACGGCAACCTCACTGTAGAAGTGGACAAGCGCACCCTGAACTTAGGCGTTGGTGAGAAAGCATTTGTGCTCATCGGTCTCAACCACACCTTCACCAACACCACCAACGAACCAGTCACCTTCACGGTGAAACTCACGCCGCCATCACTGTTTGAAGAATCAATGCGAATCCACTACAGACTCATGGATGACAACCTCACCAACGACAAAGGCGTACGGCGAAACCTCCTCCAACTTGCCCTTATTCTGTGGATGCAAGACACCCTCGTAGCTGGACTCCCACCAAAATTCCAGCGCGCTCTCCTCAGCGGGCTGGTCAAGCTAGGCAAGAAAACTGGCGCATACAAGAACCTTGAAAAGTACACCGGTGCGGCTTTGAACATCTGAGTAGCTGAGCTTGCGGCACCCCAGCGGTGCCACTCGGCGTAAGTTAGAGGCATGAGTAATTCAGTTATCGCAATCACCGGCGGACGCGTTGTGCCCGTCACTTCGGACCCAATTGAGAACGGCGTTGTAGTAATCCAAGACGGAAAGATCCTTTCCGTTGGCGCAGCCAACACCGTTGAGATTCCCCAGGGAGCCACCATCATTGACGCGTCTGGCAAATGGGTAACTCCCGGCATTGTGGAGTCCCACGGACACATTGGTATCCACGAAGAAGCCAACGGTGAAGCAGGTAACGACACCAACGAAATGACCCAGCCCACCACCGCTGGGGTACGCGCACTAGACGCAATCAACATCGAAGACGAAGGTTTCCGTGATGCACTGGCCGGCGGCGTAACCGCTGCCGTAATCAAACCAGGTTCAGGGAACGTGATTGGCGGCTTGACCTGCGCCATCAAAACGTGGGGTGGCCGCACCATCGATGAGCAACTCATCAAGCCATTGGTATCAGTGAAATCCGCACTTGGTGAGAACCCAAAGCGGGTCTACGGCTCCAAAAACAAGATGCCATCCACCCGATTGGGCGTGGCATTTGTGATGCGCCAGGCGTTCACAAAAGCCCAGAACTACCAAGCCAAGCGCAACGCTGCAGCAACCAAAAATGAGCCTTTCGAGGTAGACCTCGAAATGGAAACACTCACCAAGGTTCTTGACGGCGAACTCGTATGGGATCAGCACACCCACAGGCATGACGACATCGCCACAGCGATCCGCCTAGCCGAAGAATTCGGGTACAAGTTAGTCATCAACCACGGCACCGAGGGCGCGAAACTGCGTGATGTCCTCGCCGAAAAGCAGATCCCCGTGATCTTTGGTCCCCTCTTGACCTCCCGCTCCAAGGTGGAACTCAAAGACCGCGGCGTATACAACNNCCTAGCAATCACCACCGACCACCCCGTGGTTCCCATCGACCGGTTGGTTCTCCAAGGCATCACAGCACTACGTGAAGGCGCATCACACCAAGTCGTACTGGAAGCCCTCACTATCAATCCTGCTCGATTCATGGGCCTCGATGACCGCATCGGATCACTGGAAACTGGCAAGGACGCAGATGTGGTGGTGTGGTCCGGCGACCCACTCGACGCCCTAAACCGGGCAGAACAAGTACTCATCGACGGCTCGGTTGTGTACTCGTGGAATGCAGACTCACACAGCGCTGTTATCACCGAACGCGGCG
>DFNY01000168.1:0-7810 GCA_002376595.1 Jonesiaceae bacterium UBA3555
CCTACTTGGGATGCTGCCTCCTCACCTTTTGCAGAGTTCGCGCAGCAAACCAAAACCGTGCAACAGCCAGCGAGTTTCACACCTGAAACTAACTTTGGTCGTAACGGGTTACCACAGCGTGCAGGGGGAGAACCTATAACTCCTAACCGGGCAGCGGATCCACGTACTGACATGCATTCCCTGAGTTCACCTGGATCGAATGAAGCAACATCGGTGATGCCTGCGTGGGATGCAATCACAAGTCCAACGTCAACGCTTCCTCAAGATCCAACTGGCGCCGGCATCTTCGCACCGCTCGCTCCAGCCACCCCGCGCACAGAAACCCCCATTGCCCAGCCGNNTGAACCAACGTTCCCTGCGTTCACAAGCGGAGTTGCCTCAACAATTCAACCTGCTGTACCTGCGAGCTTCCCAGTGCAAGGACAGCCCGGTCACACTCCATCACCTGGTGTCGTTGGCAGCGATAACCAACCCAACCAGGCACCAGTCTTGGGCGGAAAAGGTTCCACGAACACCGGCTTCCAGCCGATCTCTCAAGGAACGCTCGAAGATGAACTCGACGATGACGAAGACTTCGAAGTGGATCATTCCTACACTTGGCTGCATTACATCATCTTGATTGCAGTGGCGTTTGTCTTAGGCATGATCATTTGGAAGGTGGGCTTGGACAACAGTTCGCAACCACCCGCAGAGGACTCGAACGCCTGGAGCATTACGCAAGACGTCTTGCTCACTTAACGTCAATCATTGCGTGTGGGGCCGGATCTTAGCCAAGATCCGGCCCCATACGTGTCAAGGTCACAAGTAATTCACTGCCCATTACCGCAAAAATCCGAGATAATGGAACCCGCATTACTGACAAAACCCCAGCGTCATCGCGCTGGCCGTAAGGAGAACCGTGGCTGCCACACAGCGCGCTATTGACCTCGCAATCGTTGCTGCCCGCGCAGCCTCAGACCGCAAGGCTGCAGAAATCATTGCACTCGACGTGAGCGAAAACCTCGTTCTAACCGACGCATTTGTCATCGCATCAGGTAACAACGAACGCCAAGTGGGCGCTATCGTTGACGCTGTTGAAGAAGCAATGCACAAGGCCGGATCCAAGCGCATCCGACGCGAAGGCAAAGAAGGCGGACGCTGGGTACTGATCGACTTCGGTGACGTAGTCGTTCACGTTCAACACCAAGAAGACCGCGCCTTCTACGCGCTAGAGAAACTGTGGGCTGACTCCCCAGCAATCGAGCTTCCAGAAGACGCACGCGGCGGCGACGGCAGCGCTCCAGAATACGNNGAGTACGGCTTCCCGTTGGTTGACGGCTTCGAGGACTAATCCGTGACCGCGGGACACATAGTGTTGGTACGGCACGGCCGCACCGCCTACAACGCAGCAATTAGTTTGCAAGGGCAGATCGATATCGACCTCGATGAGGTTGGACGGTGGCAAGCCGGCCTGGTAGCCCAGACTCTGGGGAACACCATCAGGCCAAGCAAACTCATCGTCTCGGATCTGCGCCGAGCAGTAGATACCGCGCGTGCGATTGGATCTCATCTCGGGCTAGAACCCATCCAAGATGTTCGAGTACGCGAACGCTCATTTGGACCTTGGGAAGGTAAGACCGGTGCGGAAATCTCCGAGCACTGGCCAACCGAGTACCAGCAGTGGCGCGGTGGCGCAGAACCAACCGTTGATGGCATTGAGTCGAAAACTCAAGTAGCGGCACGGATGGTTGAAGTCATCTTGGAATATGCTGAGCAACTGGATGACTCCGAGACGCTCTGCGTGGTTTCGCATGGTGCAGCAATTTCGTGCGCCATTGCGGGGCTGCTAGACCAAGACGCCACACAATGGCGTGGAGTGGCAGGCATCAGCAACGCGCACTGGTCCCGACTCGCACGTAACACCGCGGATGGAGCACACCCGCGCTGGCGAATTGAACAGCATAACGTTGGACCTTCAGTTTTCCTAGGCAAAGAAACCTGGGAAAACGGGTTGCCAGACCAACCATAAGAACGCCCATTAAACAACGAATCCCCTCNNCCTGGTAGAAAGCCTCCATGGCGCGTGACAGGAAGACCACGTCATTAACGTGGCACATCTCGCGAGCCGAGTGCATAGAGATCAACGGAATACCCACATCAACCGTGCGGATACCCAAACGCGTTGCCGTAAGCGGACCAATAGTAGATCCACATGGCGAAGTGTTATTGGAAACGAAGTCCTGGGTAGGAACCCCAGCCTTCTCACATGACCGAACCCACAGCGCAGCCCCAATGCCATCGGTGGCATAGCGCTGGTTGGCANNCATGGCGCTCGCCGTAATTCGGGTGCACCGAGTGACCAGCATCCGAGGAAATGCACCATGACAAAGCCATCGCGCGGGCTGACTCCTCGAGGCTGGCGCCCAACCCGTCATACACGCGGGCCAGAACATCTTCGAGGAACGGCCCACACGCGCCAGAGCGTGTCTCTGAGCCAATCTCCTCATGGTCAAAAGCAGCCAACATAGAGATGTGGTCAGCTTCTTCTGGAGCGTTCAGCAGCGCCACCAAACCGGCGTACACCGAAGACAAGTTATCCATGCGGCCGGCCGCGAACAATGTGTTGTCCTTACCAAATCGGCGCGGATCCTGAGTGTCAGTTGAAATGATGTCGTAGCCGGCAACGTCCTTAGCCTCAACACCAGCCAGGCTGGCAAGATACCCAAGCACGTCAGCGTCCTCGACACTGCCAGTGCCAAACACCGGTGCGGTGTGGCGCTGCTTATCCAACGTGAGCGCCTCATTAACGCTCCGGTCCAAGTGAATAGCAAGCTGTGGGATGCGCATGAACGGCCCAGTACGAACCAAATGCTGCGTGCCGTCCTTCGTAACAAGGCGGCCAGACAACTCAAGTTCACGGTCCAGCCACGAGTTCAGCATTGGGCCGCCATACACCTCCACGCCCACCTGCAACCAGCCATGTGAGCCAATCGTGGACTGCGGCTTGAGTTTGAAACCAGGCGAATCAGTGTGCGTACCAACAACGCGAACCGGGGAAGTCGTAGCCACCTGATCAGGGGTAACCCACGCAATGATGGCTCCATCGCGAATCACATACGCCTTGGCCGGTGCGCCCCAGGCATCTTCTTCTTTGAGTTCTTGGAAGCCAGCTTCACTCAACTGCCGCGCAACCTCGTGAGCCGCGTGATAGGAGGACGGACTAGCTTGAATGAAGGCCGCAAAGCCATCCATGTATTCAGTGGTATCCATGCCATCAATCCTATGCCCTGTGCCATGTGCGGCTCGCCGAGCGAGGCCAACGAGCGTTCCTTAGTGCACGTGTGGGTTCTTTTCAAAGTGGCGCATCTTGCCTGCGGACCACTGCCATACGGCCACCCAAATTGCGATGACCGACGCAGCCAGCACACCTACCTGTGCGGGTTGAGTTTCGCCCTGCGTCACGGCATCAATGATGGCTGCGCCGATGACCGCCCACAAGAATCCCGCGTAGGCCACAGTCTGCGTGCGGCCGGCGCACAGGTGCGAGTACACGTGCTGGATTTCTGGATCCGCCCATTCCTTGTGGCGTTGTGCCTCGGCGGAAGTCATCAGTACCCGCGAAGCGAATACATCAATCACCTGTAGGCCAACAATGGGAAGTAACGCGACGGCCGCAACAAGATAGGCCGGAGAATCCAACGTGGCAAGCCAGCCAGCGGCAACCAAATACATGCAGACCCAGAAAGCCCCTAGAACTTTGCTTGGTGGGTGCGGGCAGGCGTGCGGTACGAGTTGCATGAAAATCCTTGGTAGTCGTTCTCATGTAAGGGTGCCACAATTCGTTGGCCACTGTCGCACTCGTACGCGCGGTCGTTCATCTGTGGGCAGTACTGCAGGCTCGGCTGTCCGTATGGTTGCCGGTTCGACTGATTGCCTATTCGTCGGCCGACAGAGGATACGCGCGCAAATCTTGAGCGAGCATTACGATGATCCCGCTTGGGCCTCTCACATACGTCAGCTTGTACACGCCCTCGTAGTTGGCCACGCCCCTCAGCGGCCCGTATCCGTGGCGTTCCACCACCTGCAATGCTGCATCTAAATCAGGCACAGAAAACGCTATTCGATGCATGCCTATTTCGTTGGGAAGCGTCGGCTGAGTCGCGATTGGGTTTGGGTGGATGTACTCGAACAGCTCTATCTGCCCTGAACCATCAGGCGTTGCGAGCAACGCAATCTTGGCGTGATTACCATCTAGCCCAACCGCAGTCTCCGCCCAATCGCCTTGGACTTCATCGCGGCCGAGCACGGTGAGGCCTAAGTCCGTGAAGAAACTGATTGCTTCCTCTAAGTCGCTCACCGCGATTCCGACGTTCTCAAATTTGATTTTCATTGTGCTCTCTCCTAACCGACGTCAGGATGGCTTGCTTGCTTTGCCGTCTAGCCACAGCATGTCCGATTCGTCGGCGTGTGTGCCTCCCGTCCCCACGTGTTTTTGGGAAATCTGCGGGCCATTCTTGATCACGTGGACCAAAGCCATGCCATGTCCGCGACCCAGCCCGTATTCGTCTTTGAGCCACTCCAATATGACGCCCGCTTTCACGCTTGGGTCATCGAAGCCACGTTCTTTGGCCTGTTCCACGAGCGCTCGCGGCGTGAGTCCAGTCTTGTCCTCTATCGCGTCCAGATAAGCCTGAAATGACATCTCTATCCCTCTCTCGCATTTCCACTTTTCCCAAAAGTATCGTCAGGCGTCTGTCGGTGCCCACTGGAAGGATTGAGTGTCCGGACTGTCGCGCTCAGTTTCCCCGACGAATCAGTCCCGTCCCAGCATCTTCCTGCGATCCAGCTGCCTAGGGTTGGGAGCGCCGTTGGAGTGGTGGTTTCTGTGTGAGAAGGCGCTGGCGGTCTACATCACAGATACGCGATTGGCGTTTGGGATCACAATCGGTTTAAGATAAACGTGCTTCACCAGCATGGAAAGATCCACACTGGTTGAAAATGGGGCTATGGCGCAGCTGGTAGCGCACCTGCATGGCATGCAGGGGGTCAGGGGTTCGAGTCCCCTTAGCTCCACTCGAGAAATTGAGACAGCTCGTACAGCGAAAACCCGCTCGGCTTAGGCCGGGCGGGTTTTCCATTTCTATGGACCGATTTTCGCCTATCAGGTGCCCGAATCACCTTTGATTCTTGGGCGCTTTGGGATCTGAAGGACTGTTAGCATGGCCGCATGGTAGACACCAAGCAAACCAAGACGATTGGTGAGCATCATGTGGCCTCGGAACTTGCTCGCCGCGGTTGGGCACCCGCCCTTACACGAGATGGGCTGGAACGCACAGACATTCTTGCCGTCCTTGTCGCAGACGATGCCCAGCGCCGAATGGTGGAAATACAAGTCAAAGGCGCTCGTGGCCCCAACATGGAACGAATTAGTTGGCCACTTAATTCGAAGGCGCAGCAGCCTAGTCTCCACGAGCGCGAGTATTTCGTGATGGTTGCGATTCCTAACGATCATTCACTTTCGCCACGGAACTTCATACTACCTAGGTCTCACGTTGCGGCAGCAGCCTGGATCCACCACATGGACTGGCTCACTGAACCGGGAATCCAAAGTGGCAAAAGAAACGCGCCAGTTGATCGTTCACGCGTTGGATTGCACACCTTTGAGCAATACGAAGACAGATGGGATTTATTGCTCATTGATGAGCCGGACGTTCCGATACTTTTGCCTCAGCACTACAGGTCTCTTGCTCTGGATGATCGCGTTGGCTTGCCACCCAGCCACCCGTGGCGCATCTCAATTCCTGAGTGGTAGGGCAAAGGAAGTGCATAGCGTAACGCTTCGGGAAGACATTTGGTACCGATTACCGTGGCGTTCTAGATGGTTTAGACATCCCATTTTTACGGTCTCGTCAATATTCTGAAATCTATCCAGTAAGTCGGTGCTGAGCGGTAGTTTCGTTGTGTAATGATTGGCACATGACTGGATCAATCAATGCCTTCATTGTTGAAGGAACACATCTCAAGGTTCACGTGGAGTCGGACCAAGGTGCAACGCTAACTCTCATTGGCGAGTTCACAGACTCTGAACCAACAGTTGAGAGCGGCGGCGTTCTTGAAGAGAACCCTGCGCTTGTAAGCAACATGTGGTCGTACGCGAAGACTTGGTACGAGGCGCATTCGATCTCTCAGGACGCCGCACTCGGCATCGAAGACAGAGAAGAGCAAAAGGCGGCTCTCAAGACGCTCGCCAAGGCGAAAAAGGCAGCCCAAGGGCGCGCTGAATCCTACGCCAAGGTTGCGCAGTGGATTGCGGATGTAGCGGATGATGTTTCTCCGTACCAGCCCAAAAATGGTTGGTGCTCATCGTGCTACACCAAGACCGATCATTTGAAGTCCAACAGGCCAGCGGGTCAACTTCCAGTGTTTGTTTGCCAGGGTTGTGGTTCCCCAACGCTTCCATGCGTTGCAGCCAAGTGCGAAAACATGGCAGTACGTGAGCGCGGTGCACTGCAGGTGCCGCAGTATTGCTCCGAGCACCGACACGAAATTTCAGGTTTTGAGAAGGCAAGTACGAACTTTGGCAAGCTCGAAGAATATGAAGAGTTCCTGAAGTATGAGAAGAAGGACTTCAACAAGGGTGTGAAGCTCGTAGGTGTTGGAGTGATTGGNNTCTGCTTGCTGCACCTGCAATTGGTGGAGCAATTGGCTCACTTGGACTTTTTGGCGGGCTCTCAGGCGCTGCGGCTACTTCACATGGCTTGGCATTGCTAGGCGGTGGGTCTCTAGCTATGGGTGGTCTCGGAATGGCCGGCGGAACCATGGTGGTAACCGCAGTAGGTGCAGCCGTGGGTGGAACCCTTGGAGCTTCAATTGCCAACGCCTACATTAGCGAGGACAAGTCCTCCTTGATTGAACTTCTTCGCTCCGGAAGTGGTGTTCCAGTTGTTGTAGCCAATGGATTCCTCACCGAAGGTGACGGCGAACGCTGGGGTGGTTGGAAAGAACTCGTAGATTCCAAGTACTCAGACTCGCCTGTGTATCGGGTGCGATGGGGGTCAAAGGAACTCAAAGATCTTGGCATGATGGGTGCTGGTCTTTTTGGAAAGCCCGCGGGAGTCGGCGCAGTGAAGGGCGCTGCGGCGGTTGCCAACAAGGCCGGAGCCAAACTGCTTGGGCGTGCCGTGGGGCCAGTGTTGCTTGCTGCGGACATTGCGAAGAATCCCTGGCACGTTGCAAAGACTCGTGCGGACAAGACCGGTGTGGTCCTAGGTGANNGGTGACCTTCTTGCACGCACTGAGGAAGAGTCGTATGTACTTATTGGGCACTCTCTTGGTGCTCGTGTGATGGCCATTGCGGCGGAAGCGCTGGGAACCAAACCTGGCGGCCCGAGGCTCCAAGATGTCCACTTGCTTGGCGCTGCTATCGGAGCTAAGGGTGAGTGGGAAGGGCTGGTTGCTGGTGTAGACGGAACTGTTTACGGGTACCACTCTGAGAATGATGCAGTGCTCAAGCACATCTACACGGTTGTTCAAGGTGGGAATGAGGCAGCTGGATACTCCGGTTTTGTTCCGGAATCAACAAAACTGATCAACGTTGATGTGTCCGATGTGGTGAAGTCACATTCGGATTATCAGGCGAAAGTGACCCTGCGGTAGCCCACCTGGCTCCACGATGAGCCCCTCTGCACCAAGCGTTGCAGAGGGGCTCTTTTCGATTTTTCGGGGACTTTTGGCTTACGGAGTGCATCGCCTAGTCCTGTTCTCAACCATGTGAGATATGGTCAGAAGCTCGCCGGACTCCACGCAATTCCGACTGTCGTAGGCCCAAGCG
>DFNY01000168.1:7824-10762 GCA_002376595.1 Jonesiaceae bacterium UBA3555
GGTAAGTCCACGCTGCTGCGCAACTACTTGGAGTTTGCGGATCTTAAGTCCACGGTTGTGCTTGCGCCTACAGGAGTTGCGGCGCTTAACGTTGGTGGAGAGACCGTTCACCGTTTCCTTGGCCTTCAAGCGGGTGCCACGGCCGATGATGCTATCGAGCGCGCCAAGTTGATCGCCGGCACCCGGCCAACGCAGGCCGAACTGTTCCGCAAACTCACCACGATTATCATCGATGAAGTCTCAATGGTCCGTGCTGACCTGCTTGACTGCCTAGATGTGTTCCTGCGCACGGTGCGCGGACACTCCCAGCCATTCGGCGGGGTACGCCTCGTAGTATTCGGAGACCTCTACCAACTCCCGCCAGTGGTAGCAGGCAAAGAAGAACGCGAACTTTTCAGAACCTTTTACACCAGCCCCTACTTTTTCGATTCACACGTGTTCACCAGCCTGCGCGAGCAAGTCGCAGCCGCAACTCGAATGGGTTCAGATTCGCCGTTAGACGTCGTCGAGCTGCTCACCGTGTATCGTCAGCGCGACCCAGATTTCCTCGACTTCCTCAACAAGGTTCGCTCACGCGACCTGCAAACAGAGGACCTTGCCTACATCAACGCCCGCGTTACGGAACACCTCGCAGAGACCGAACCAACTCAGCCGGTCCAGCGCATCCACATCACCGTCACCAACGCGCGCGCAGAGCACATTAATGCCGAGCACCTTGCCAAACTCGATGGGCCGAGCACCACCTTCCACGCACGCGTTACAGCAGATTTTCCCAGCACTCATGAGCCCACAAACCGTACGCTCGAACTGCGTCCCGGCGCGCAGATCATGATGCTCACCAACGACCCGGTTGATCGTTGGGTCAACGGCACGCTGGGATCAGTGGTTGGATTCATATCCGACGAGCCCGAGAGCGCTGAGGACTCCTCACCAAAAGCTGTGGTGCGGCTAGAAACGGGAGCCACCGTTCAAGTGGAGCCCTACAGCTGGGAGGCAGTGGGTAACGCATTCGATCCCGGGGCTGGGCGGATCGTGCGGCGCTCACTGGGATCGTTCACGCAGATGCCCATGCGTTTGGCATGGGCAACTACGATCCACAAATCACAAGGCAAGACTTTCGATGCGGTCACTGTGGACTTTGAAAGAGCCACCTTCGCGCATGGTCAGGCTTACGTTGCTTTGAGTCGTGCCCGAACCCTCGATGGTGTCCGCCTCGAGCGGCCCATGAAAGTCACCGACGTGCGGCTCGACCGCTCCGTTGTAAAGTTCCTAACCGCACTTCAAGTTCAGTTGGAGAAACATCGCAACCTTATGGATCGGCTAGCAGCTGGAGGAACCCTTGAGTCCGCATCGATTGAAGGCATACTTGCTCAGGCCATAACGCACGGCAGCGCGCTTCNNCCCGCACCGAACGAGTCATCACACCACAGCGAATCGGGGAAATGCAGTTCGGCCGCGTCACCTACGTAGGCCTCAACGCCTACTGTCACACTCGCCAAGAGGTGCGCAGCTTCCGGATCGACCAGATCGTGAGCCTTACTGCAATCTAACGGCCCAAGCACGTAGGAGTTCGCTCCGAGCGGGTCTGAAAGGGAACGCTACCGGTAGATCGGCCACTGCTGGCCAACCCAGAACGCCAAGACCAGCAACGCCACGCTGATTAGCAACACTGCGGGGTCAAGTTGTGTGTACCTCAATTTGCGCAAGCGCAATTCTCGCGACCCATTGTCGGTACCCACGTTTGTGAAGCCCCTAGTTTCTAGGGCTTCAACAGTGGTGCGCACTGACTTGGCGGTGTTCAAGAAAATTGGGTAAAACGACAACACACTCATTTGGGCGAACTGCCAGCCGTTGCGCCAACCAAATACTCCAGGTCTTGCTGGTGGGGCGAGCCGAAGCCGATAGTTCTCGAACACACCGCTGAACTCTTCAATCAGGATTGGCAGCATTCTGTACCCGTAGCTCACCCCAAATGCCAGCATCTGCGGAGCACGGAAGGCCAAGAGCGCATCCGACAACTTCTCAGGATCTAAAGATACGAACGCCGCCATGCTCGCCAACGCGACTACTCCAATCTTTAGATTCAGAACTGCAAGTGCAACGAACGTGCCTGTGTTGCCTCCAAACAGCCACGCAGCGAGCCCCAAATAGAGAACTTCCACGGCCGTACTCAAGATGAAGAGCCCCAAGATGAGCGGGCCTCCCCTAGCGACTCCGATAGCCAATACCTGCACTACAAATAGTGCTATCAGAACCGTAACGTTGTGAGTAAACCACGGCACTATCGCCATCATGAGGTACCACACGAGAACAGCGCGTGGATCCATGCGGGAAAACAAGCCGCCTCGGGTGGCGTAAGCCGTCCGAATCAGTTCGAGCTTGATCCATTCCACAGAAATTACGTCGTGGTGTTTGCGCGCCATCAGATCCGCTCCAATTGGTTAGTGAGGTGAGCAGCTGAAACGAATTCGCTGACGCTCAACGGAACAGGGGTCATGCCCAGTTCTAGGCCTACCTGTGTGATCTGAGGTGGACGCAATCCAACCTCGCGGCACAGTTCAGCAGGGCAAAACAGCTCGCGCGGCGTCAGATCCGCGATGACTTTTCCTTGGCTCAACACAAGAACGCGTGTCGCCCACTCTGCAACTAGTTGCATGTCATGAGTTNNNACCCACAACTGAGCAGTTAATTGTGTCGGAGAGCTCCGCCAGGAGTGCGGTGACATCCTCGCGGCTACGAACATCCAAACTTGATGTTGGTTCGTCCAACAGAAGCACACTAGGAAGCATTGCTAGGCCAATGGCAAGAGACGCTCTGCGCTGCTGCCCGCCTGAGAGCATTCGTCCATCAGTCTCTGCAAAATCGGACAGGTTGACACGCTCAATGAGCCGTTCCACCAGTTCATGAGCGCCCTCGAGTTTTCGAGTCGTCGGAGATA
>DFNY01000168.1:10905-13948 GCA_002376595.1 Jonesiaceae bacterium UBA3555
AAGTCACGTGAAGGTTATTGAGGACTGGTTCCACCTTGCCGGTCACCGATTTGTAGCCGTGCGAAACTTCGCGCACGTCGGCCACAACCCGACCCATGCTTGGTAGGCCTGCCAAGGTGGAAGTGCCACGTGCCCTACCGAGTCCGCTTGCCTCACCCAACGCAGGAAATTCGCGTCGGATCAGCGCAGCGGCCTCAGTCGGCGTACGAGGCGCAGCGCTAACACCGAGCTCCTGAACTGCAGCGACGCACTGCGGGGCAGGGATGCCGTGTTCCTCGAGTTCGTGAGTGCGCAGCAGAGCCTCCTCAACAGGCAAATGCCACACGGGTGCGCCATGTGCCATTAACACTACGGACGAGGCATATTTCGCGATGAATTCCGCGTGATGCTCAATTGTGATCACGGTGATGCCATGAACCTGGTTGAGTTCGCGCAACTTTTCGTAAATCTCTTCAGCGCGCGCCGGATCAAGCTCAGCAACTGGCTCATCCACCACGATCACGTCAGGTTGCAAGGCAAGCACGCCTNNACTGCCACACAAACTTGTTCGACAAATGGCCGATTCCGGCGGTGTTGAGTGCGCGTTCTGTGCGTGGCTCGTGGTCTTCCAAACCGTAATTTATTGGACCAAATGAAACCTCGTCGTGAACTGTGGGGCGCACTAGTTGATTTTGAAAGTCTTGATAGACGTAACCAACCGTGCGAGAGAGGTCGGAGACGCTTGATGTGAATGTGTCGACGCCTGAAACATGCACGGAGCCTGCAAAGTGCCCTGACCAGTAGTGGGGGATAAGGCCATTGAATGTCTTGCACAACGTAGTCTTTGCAGCGCCGTTGCTTCCCACAATCGCGACAAAGTCGCCGCGGTTGATCGTGAGATTTACGTTGCGCAAGGTGTCGTGATTCGCGCCGGGATACCTGAACGAAAGGTTCTCCACCGCGATGATTGGGTCATTGCCCATTGGACTGATTTCCTTGCTTTTTCCGGTGCGCAGAGAACAGGGCAATTGAAACCGTCAGCAGGATGGCGATCGCTGCAACGCTCACCCATAGGAATCCGGTGCCGTATTGGTCGAGGAGCTCACTTTCAACGACACCGACATTGATGTCCCATGCCTCTAGGAAGGCGAAGAAACCAGAGGCGATGGCAAGCAGCATTGCTGCGACCACAAACCAGCCGGCGCGCGGCGCGGCACCAGTGACGGGCTCGCCTGGAACTCGCGGACGCATGCCCAGAAGGGGTTCNNTGCAGGGCTGGGATCAGCCACATTGCTGGGATTGCGCCAAACAGGACGCCGCTGATGAGGACGTCGACACCAAAACCGATTCCTTCAATGGCGAGAATTGATTGAGGTAGTCCGTCAACAAACTCGGCATCTTCCAATCCAATCCACACCTTTGACAGGTCCACGAGGGTGGAAAGTGCTTTGTCGATTACCACAACGGTGATTGCGCCGAGCCAAATTTGAGATTTGCTCAGAGGGTTGCGGAGCAAGGTTCCCGCGACATATAGGGCGAGGAACATTTGGATGAAGCCCTCGACTTCAGCAAGCCCGGAAAAATCCCCCATGAGCAGATCCGTGAAGATGATTTCGCCCAATGGTGCGCCAAGTGCTGCCCAGAAGGGATTGAACAAAGCGACCATCGTGAGCGGGACAAACACAAAGTAGCTCACAGACACATCGATGGGGCCGATGCTCANNCAGCTCACATCAGGAATTACTTCCAAGATGATGTTGGACAATCCAAAGAGGGACATCGAGAGGACAAACACCATGAGTTTCTGAGGTGTGGTCAGCTCGCCTGCTGATCCCGTTCCACGCAGTTGCCCTGCGCGTTCATAGGTTTGCGTAGCGGACATTTCATGCTCCGATCGAAGTAGGTTCGTGCTGCTGGGATGGAGAAAGATGCTCACGCATCAGGGGTATGAGGTCGTGTGCGTTCTCAATGTGGTGCGTAGCTAGGCCGCTGGAGACTGCCTGTGTGATGGCGGAGCGTTCTGTTGCTCCGCCTGAGATAATTACCCGGTGTGCAATGCCCACCGCTTGTGCTCCCGCTGCGTCGTTTTGAGGCTTGTCGCCGAGGAACCATACCTGTGCTGCATCCGTTCCTGACACCTCGAGAGCCTCTTGGACAATGCTGGGGTGGGGTTTGCGGAAGCCCTGTTCGTCGGAGCAGACGTATGCACCAATGAACTGGTCAACGCCGAGCCGTTTGCACGAGTCTCGAACAGACCTGCCGTTAATCGTGTTGGAAACAACCACGACCCGCACGCCTTCGCGAGCGCAGTATTGCAAGAGCTCGCTCACTCCAGGGCGCAGTGTCCTGTGGCTCTTGGCCAGGCCAAACCGGTACATGAGATCCACCGCTTCCGCGGAAAGCAGGGCTTGCGCGCGAGGCGAAAGGTCTCCACCAAACATGTCCCGCCAGAACTCACGTGCGCTGACCTCTCGGTACGCACTTTCCGCGCTGAGCTGCTGTGTCTTGCGTTCCTTGTGTCGCTCACGCGCAACTTGAAGTTGGTCGAGCACCTGTTGTGGGGTGAATGGTTCGTGAGGAGCATCCAGCAATCGCGCGAGGAACTCAGCGAATTGCGTGTAGGCAGTCTCATCACGCAGCGAGGTAGAGATAACGCCGCCATGGTCGATGAGGAGGGCAGCGGTGGGAGCTTGGGCAGGTTCCGTGGGCAGAGCGTCAACGGCGTGGACACCGCCAACCTGAGAGCCTGCTGTTGCGCGCAATGCCTTAAGCAGGCCTTCTGGAGTGGGAAACACTGCATCGGCCTGATCTNNTGTTTCAGTGTGTTGGCTCGCAGTCAAGATCACCGCACCAATGTCAGCCCGACGGCCCGCAACGACGTCGCGATCCTGTGTGTCACCGACATACCAGCACTCAGATGGCTTCACGCCCAATGCATCGGCAGCCATGTGGATCATGCCTGGATGTGGCTTTCGAATCCCCACCTCATCGCTGTAGACCTGTACGTCGAAGTAGTCGTAGATGCCGTGTTGAGTAAGTAGCTCACGATGATTGCGGCCGGAAT
>DFNY01000168.1:13983-16423 GCA_002376595.1 Jonesiaceae bacterium UBA3555
GCAGTGTTCGAGAATTTCACGAATCCCAGGACGCAGTTCATGGTCCGAGAGAGTCAGATGCATTTCGGCAAGAACATCGCTCGCCTCAGCTTCCAAAATTGCCCGGGCCTGCGCTGGTAGATCCGTGGCTAGGAAATCAGCAACAACCTCGCGGTGGCTCATTTCTGTTGGTTCAAGCCTGCGACTTGACGCATGCTTCCAGTGTTTGAGTGCGGTCAACCCTGCATCCACTGCGCGGCGAACATCCTGTGGTGCCACGACGGTACCGAGGCGCGCCAAGCGAGCGATTAGTTTCTGGGAAAATTCGTCGCGTCCGCTCGGACGTTTCGACGTTTGAAAAATCACTCCACCGAAATCGAGCAAGAGTGCTCGAGGTGGGGTTGTGAGGTCGTTACCGCTCAAGGTCTATTTCTCCTACAAACTCGTGTTGTGCTTCGAGAGTAGGTAAGCCGATCATCGACCATATGGCGGCAAGGTTAACTCTTCTGGAACGTTCCATCTGGAACTTATTGGAACGTTCCATACGCTGATATGACTGGTGTTGTGAGTAGACAGAAAAGCCTTCGACCTACGCTCTATGACGTAGCGGCACTTGCTGGAGTGTCCAAGTCACTCGTCTCCCTGGCCGTCCGTGGGGAGCCAGGTGTCAGCGATGAGACGCGCACTCGGATACTGGATGCTGCGGATCGCCTTGGCTACCACACCAACTCGTGGGCACGTTCCTTGGNNATATAGGTGACCTGCATGGCTACTACACGGACATCGTCCGAAGCATTGAGGACGCCGCTTCCGCACAGGGAATTGGAGTTGTCCTCGCGGCAGGCTGGCGTCAGCGAGAACGACTTGCGCAGCAAGTCGATCACTTGCTTTCGCTGGGCGTGGATGGGTTGATTGTGATCTCCGGCAAAGCGGATTCGGAGGTACTGGATCAGGCCGTGGGAAAAATCCCGATTGTGGTTGTGGGTAAGCCCGCGCACTTGCCGTCTACTGTCTCTCAGGTGTGCAACGACGATGAAATGGGTGCGCGTACCGCCATGCACTATCTCGCTTCATTGGGTCACAGACGTATAGCTCACGTGGCAGGTTCACCGAGACGTTCATCGCTTGCCCGCCGAGATTCTTACAAGCGCACCATGGTCGAGCTAGGGCTTGCTGAATTCATTCTTACCGTTACCGAAATCGGTGAGCTTAAACTCGCCGATGGTGCAGCGCCAACAGCGGTCTTTTGCAGCAACGACCGTATTGCCGCAGCGGTTCTTGGCGCTGCCGTGGACGCTGGGCTGCGTGTGCCACTAGACCTCAGCGTGGTTGGGTATGACAATACCGAACTGTCTACTTCGCTGCGGCCCACCTTAACCACGATTGACCAGCCCCGTGCTCAGATGGGAACCCTATCGCTCACCACGTTGCTGGACATGCTCGAAGGAGGTCGCCCACGCAACACAATTCTGTCGCCGCAACTGGTAGTGCGGGAGTCCTCTGGGCCGCCGAATCTGGCGGAGGGAACTTCTCGATGATCTCCGCCAGCGCTAGACACTTAGTCCAGAGGTTTCTGTGCCACCAGCAACACGTTGGTCCACGACCACGGGTCGGGCACGAGTTCCCCGTCAACGCCAGCCACGAATACCTCAACGCCCTGCGAGAACCTGTTTTCGAGCAGCCACGGGTTCTGGATCGGGCGGGTATCTGAGGTGACTACGAAACCGTTCGATTCCAGCAATGCGCCCCACTGCGCGGGGGAGAAGAAACAGAATCGTTCGTGAGCTTCGGAAAGCCACGAATCCACGTAGTCTTTTTTGGCCAGGAAGTCGTACAGATCAGCGCGACGCATCTCGCACAATTCTTCGCCTGCCACAGATATTGTCCGGTACGTCATGCCGTCGCCTTCGGTGTGCCTGAAGTCGTGCACGAACCGCTCAAACCTGGCACGAGTGCTCAGGTCCCGCACCGAACCGCTATCCGGCCCGCTATCCGGCCCGCTGTCCAAGCCATCGTCTGTAGCAAAGCGCGCGAGCACTAGTCCGTCGCCGTTATCGGGCCCCACCACGTCATAGTTGATCCACACTCCGCCGGGACGCAGCATAGTTCGCACGTGCTCGCAGAACTCCAGCAGTGCCTCACGGCCCAGATACGATTCGATTTCGTGGGTGAGCGCCATGGTGATGACGGTGTCTAGCGAGTTCGGCTCGAACAGCTGGGTTTGTAGGATGTTGCGCTGGTGGAAGCNNACATTTGCGTCCCCAAACTCACCATTCGCAGCGCGCTGCACGCAGATTTCATACAGTGGGCGCGCAACTTCGACCCCGTAAAAGTCGGACTCAAAAAGTTCCGGCCGCTCACTCAACAGTTTGATGGTTTGTCCGGTTGCACATCCCACATCTACGATGCGCCCAGGGCGCACCACCTCCGCAAACTCGCTGACTTTGCGCCAGGCGTTGTC
>DFNY01000168.1:16507-18387 GCA_002376595.1 Jonesiaceae bacterium UBA3555
ATCCTCACCACCCAGCGCTCCCAGTTCGAGTGGGTCAATGGTGAATCCAAGTGCCTCATAGTCTGCGATTACTGCAGGGGTTGAACACGCGACGATCGTATTGTCCGGTGTCATTGACACCTTGCCGCCCGTTTGGGTGCGGATTTCTTCGAGCACATAGTGCGCGAAGTCTGGTTTTGGCTGCTTGTTAGCAATGAGGAAAGCCAGAGAGGGAATGTCTCCGCTGACCGCCACAGCCTCAACCATTCCGAGTCGGCGAGTGCCAGGAATTGGGTTTCGTTGCGTGCCGCCGTGATTAGCGCTCGTAATTGCCCACACAACTTCCGCCCCGGGATTCTTGCTTAGGAGCTCACGCAGGCGCGTGGTTTGGAAGGCCGTGACAATGTGGTGCCTGCCGGGAAACAAGATGTAGCGCATGGGCACCATGTTAGTTCGTCAACTCGCCCTTCAACTCGCTATTCTGGCCTGTTCTGAGTTCGGCAAGAATCGATGTGTTGTGTGGAGTGCTTAGTCCAGCAGTGAGACTTCTGTGTAGGTTGGGAAATCGTATGCATTCCATCCGGTTTTCCATTCACCATTCACTTTGCCGGTGTGCAGGATTATTTGGTGCATACGTGTCACTTGGCTAGGTTCGCCTTTCTCGTTGATGCCTAGATATCGGGTTTTCAGGTAGATTCCGAACTGGATACTGTCTTGCCGGCTCTCGTTTACATTGAACTTCTCTAGTGAGTATTCCGGACCACCCATACCTTGGGTGGACATTAGGACCTCGCCGGTTATTGGATCGACTGTTCCCCTGTTGGTGCGGGTCTGAGGGAACACTCCCCACACTGACATGTTGAACTTGCCTGAATCTATTGCTGTTTCCAGCCACTCCCAACCTTCGTCGGTCATATACTGGCGCGCGAACTCGTAGTCCGCAATTGTGCGAGTGGTGTCATCGATAGATTCACCGCCTGGAGCAGGATTCGTCACCATCTCCAGTAGGAATTTCTTGGCCCATTGAGCACCTTCAGCTTCGGACGCGGTCAGCTCTTTCCCGTAGCTCTTGACCTCGTAGTCCAACGCCCAACTGTCGTCGCTTTGCGAACAACTGGGGATGTCGGTTGAAGTATCAGTGTTTGATTCGGGCTCGCCTGATGCTCCCGAAGTGTCTCCTGTTTCGCTGCTTTCACTCTCGTCATTGGAAGAGGCTGCCGGATCCTGAGCCGGGGAATCGGTCTTTCCAGAGCATCCTCCAACTGCAAGTGAGAGAGAGCAAGACAATGCCAAGATTAAAGTGGGTAGAGTGCGAGCCATGGGAGTGTGCTCCAGTTCGTTAGCGGGTGACGAACTTTTATCCTATATGGGCGATTTGAAGGATATTAAGATCGGCATATGGATAGTTGTCTCCGCGTGGGATGTCAGTGGACTCGAAAACTCGCTCAATGTGAAGCACCGTCTGTTCTAGTAGTGGCTGATGCTACTGCCGAATGCTAACTAGACCCACCTGCGTCATCAGGTCAAAAATGCAACGAGCCGACTCGTCGGGNNCAAGCCGGCTCAGTGCGTAAGTACGTCACCTACCAGCTGGTGGACAGGGGGCGTCCTTCGGCATAACCGGCTGCGGACTGCACGCCAACTACAGCGCGCTCGTGGAACTCCTCAAGCGACCGCGCACCCGCGTAGGTGCAGGAAGAGCGAACACCGGAAGTGATGTCATCGATGAGGTCTTCCACACCTGGACGCGCAGGATCCAAGTACATCTTGGATGAAGTGATTCCCTCTTCGTACAGTCCCTTGCGCGCCCGATCAAACGCTTCGGACTGGGCGGTGCGAGCCGCAACGGCTCGGGCCGAAGCCATACCAAACGACTCTTTGTAGAGGCGGCCGGGGCCGAT
>DFNY01000168.1:18399-22159 GCA_002376595.1 Jonesiaceae bacterium UBA3555
GACCCAATCATCACCTGGGATGCGCCAGCGGCAATGGCCAACGCTACGTCGCGTGGGTGGCGCACTCCGCCGTCCGCCCACACATGCTTGCCCAATTTGCGTGCTTCGCTGGCAGTCTCAAGTACTGCCGAGAACTGCGGGCGGCCCACACCGGTTTGCATGCGAGTGGTGCACATGGCGCCCGGGCCCACGCCAACCTTAAGGATGTCAGCTCCGGCCTCCACCAGATCAGTGACAGCCGCAGCGGTGACTACGTTTCCGGCAACCACAGGCACCGAAGGGGAAACTGAACGCACTGCCTTGAGGGCATCGATCATCTTCNNGCAGTCTTGCCGGCCACGTCACCGTTGATTCCCACGGCCGCAGCGATACGCAGTTTGCCGTTGTCATCCAACGCTGGCGTGTAAATCGAGGAGCGCACCAGACCCTTGCGGGTCACAACTCCAAGCGCGGTTCCGTCTGCGTCAACCACGGGCGCGAATCGGAGGCGGGCGTCATCGAGCAGATCGAAGGTTGTACGCAGAGGGTCGCTGTTGGAATCAGAATCCAGCGCAAATCCATCAAAAACCGAGCCATCAATGGTGAGAGTTTTGGTGGACATGACCGTGTGAACCTGTGCGTAGCGGTCTACGCCCTGGCAGTCAGCAGCGGTCAAAACGCCAACAAACTTGCCGTCCTCAACTACCAGTGCAGCTCCGTGCGAACGCTTGCCAATCAAGGACAGTGCGGTATCCACAGGATCGCTTGGGGAGAGCACAATGGGGGTTTCGATGACCGGGTGAGCCGACTTCACCTGACCGATTACTCGGGTAACAACCTCAACCGGAATGTCCTGCGGAATAACCGCCATGGCGCCACGGCGGGCCACGGTTTCAGACATGCGGCGGCCAGATACCGCGGTCATATTGGCCACGATGAGCGGAATGGTGGTTCCGGTCGCATCGGTGCTGGCTAGGTTGACATCGAATCGGGACGTCACAGTTGACCGTGATGGGGTGAGGAAAACGTCGCCGTAAGTTAGGTCTTGGTGTGGCTCTTGGCCGCTCAGAAAACGCATATCTTCAGCCTACTCTGATGTGCCCACTCGATGCGCAGATGGTGACGCGTCACAATCTTTCTTACTTCCCGACGACGCATCGGGGTGGGTGCACAAAGTCGCGCTAGGGGAGTGGTCCCTTGTGTTCTAGGTGTGGGTAGGGTGGGATGGGAGGTGAACTGGAGACCGTGAGTGAACTGGGGTGCATGGTGGGGAAAATCGTTATTGCTGGGGCTTCCGGCTTCATTGGAAAGAGCCTAGTTGAGCACTTTTCTGGGCAAGGCCACACAATCAAAACGGTGGGTCGCGGCGGGCCTGTCACTTGGGGAGACACGGAGGCGTTGCACGGTGCTCTAGACGGCGCTGACCTTCTGGTGAACCTTGCTGGGAAGAACGTGGGATGCCGATATCACGATGCAGCCCGCAATGAAATCCTGACCTCACGGGTGCGCACCACTAGAGCCTTATTGACTGCGGTAACTCAAGTGGATTCGCCTCCGAAAGTGTGGCTTAATGCCTCCACCGCGACCATTTACCGGCACGCCATGGATCATGCCCAAACCGAGGCCAGCGGTGAACTTGGCCAAGGATTTTCTGTGGATGTGGCACGGAACTGGGAACGTGAGTTCTTTTCCGGACAACTCCCCAACACGCGCAGAGTTGCGCTTCGAATGGCCATAGTGCTCGGTGATGGCCCAGCCACTCAAAAGCTGGCTTTGCTGGCGCGCGTCGGACTGGGCGGACCTCAGATTGATGGATGGGCACCAAGCCACAACAGGTACAGGGGAATCGGCCCAGACCCTAGCGGCAACGGCAGCGCTCCACACTATGACTCACGTGGCAACCAGATGTTCAGTTGGATCCACATTGATGACCTCATTCGCGCCATCGACTTCATTGTGGAGCATCCTGAGCTCGACGGTCCGGTGAATCTTTCGTCTCCTCATCCAGTACCAAACCGGGAACTAATGCGCTCATTGAGGGCCGCGGTGGGAATGCCTGTTGGACTGCCGAGCTATCGATGGATGCTGGAACCAGCAATGGCGCTGGCACGCCAAGAACCAGAGATGCTGCTGAAGTCACGTTGGGTTGTNNAGTTCTCGTTTGTGTGGCCAGAACTTGGGCCAGCGCTCGTAGATCTACAAAAGCGCTAGGCTGTGAGAGCCTCTGGGCAAGGACTTTGTACTCGGTGTCTTCTCAGAAATGGAATCTAGCATTAGGGTCATGTCCCGTATCCGAACTTCAGCAGCGCTGCACAACTGGCGATTCTTGCTGTGCGCTGTGCTTGGAGTTCTGGCTGCGCTGTTCGCTGGAGTAAGTCAGGGACCGCTGCACGGGCATTTGGCCACGTGGGAGCATTCAACGCCCGCAAGCGTTAATTCTGTCCAAGCTGAATCGACAGTCATTGCAAGCCAGCACCATTCGGCAACTACCGCTGACTCCTCACAGTGCTCTACGTGTCTTGACGGCGNNAACAGCGTTCAGAGTTCCAGCACTAGTAAGTACCTGGCGAAAAAAGTACGTCACTCGAATACTGCACAAGATTCACCTGTACCTGGTGCACATCTACTCACGGGTTGCTCCATTGGCGTTTGGAGTGTGCCGGATATAGAGGGAGCCTGACTCCTCTCATTCCAAGCCACTTAATTGGTGGCACCAACACTTCACGCTAGGACAACTAATGCTTCGCACTGCACTAAATCGCCGCGCCACCATTCGCACGCAGAAGACGCTTCGCTCAAAACTAGGAACTCTTGTAGTACTCACATTGAGTCTGGGTCTCGCAGTTACGGGCTGTTCTGCAGATCCGACCCCAGAAGGAACACAATCTGCCAACTCGGAATCGGTTGAAACACTGTTGACTGAGCACAAGCTGAATGGCCTAGAGGCCAAAGAAATAGTGAACACACTCGACAAGATGCCAGTAGCTGACAGACCCACCAATCTGATGGCCTCAGTTCGACCTTCCGGATTGATTGTGAGCGATGGCGCAGATGTATCTGGAACCTTGCCATTGCCCACCGAAGAGTTCTACGTATCTGTGGCGCCATACATCTCCCAGACACACGAATGCCACTTCCACTCACTCACTACCTGCCGAGGCGAGCTTTCAAAGCAACCAATCCACATCACCATCACCAACCTTGATACGGGAGAGGCCTTGGTAGATGAGGACACCACCACCTTTGACAACGGGTTCATTGGGTACTGGATTCCAAATGACATCAAGGCAAGCATCACCATCACCGCGCAAAACAAGTCGGCAACAACTCAGATAGCTACAGCGTCAGAGGAAGACGCCACCTGCGTCACCACCATGCAACTGACCTGATGAACAGCAATTAATGACGTGGACACTCAGCAATTCACTGGGTGCCCACGTCATCAGGTCACAGCGCAACTAAGCCACTCACTCCCTTAGGTAACCCGTTCACAGATTCCTCATAGGAAGTGCAAAGCGAACCACGAAGTTCGAGTGGCTAACTAGTTGGAGTACGTAATGCAGTGTGCATTTCCATCAACTAGCTTTGGGGCAAACGTGAGACCACTCAAACACAACCGGACTACCGCTTTGGCCGCCNNNNAAGACGCGAGTGAAGCCGCGCTTGCAGTGGATGTGAACCAGTCAGGTTCACAGGTCCTATCCGAGAACCAAGAGATTCACTCTGTTGAACAGGTTGACGAAGCCGCTTCGGTAGACGTGGACCTATCCGCATCGCAGTT
>DFNY01000008.1:0-1419 GCA_002376595.1 Jonesiaceae bacterium UBA3555
CAATCCAGCCAGGCATGCGTCCCAAGGCGAAGAGCGGTGTGAACATTTCAGGCTCAAAGCCCATAGCCTGATAAATCAGGCCTGTGTAGAAGTCAACGTTTGGATAGAGCTTCCGCGAAATAAAGTACTCGTCATTCAATGCGATGTCTTCGAGTTCCATCGCGATATCAAGCAGTTGGTCCCGCTTACCCAAGGTTTCAAGAACCGCGTCTGCGCTCTTCTTTACAATTGCTGCGCGAGGGTCGTAGTTCTTGTACACCCGGTGTCCGAAGCCCATCAGGCGGACGCCGTCTTCCTTGTTCTTGACCTTTTCCATGAAGGCCTTCGGGTCTCCGCCGTCCTGTTGGATCTTGCGAAGCATCGTCAAGACGGCTTCATTTGCCCCACCGTGCGATGGACCGCTCAGTGCATTCACTCCTGCAGCAACCGAAGCGTAGAGGTTTGCTTGGGCAGATCCCACAACGCGAACGGTGGACGTGGAACAGTTCTGCTCGTGATCTGCGTGCAAGATCAGCAGCGTATCGAGTGCTTTGACAACGGTTGGGTTGGCCTCGTACGAGTGATAGGGCTCAGAGAAGGTCATACGCAGGAAGTCATCCACATACCCGCGTGAGTAGTCCGGGTATAGAAGCGGCTCACCGTGGCGGCGACGGTGCAGGTATGAGGTGATCGTTCGCGTTTTGGCAAGCAGTAGCACCCTGGCAAGTTCAACGGTTTCGTCATTGAACGGGTCCAATGACTCTGGATAGAACGTTGGCAACGCGTTGATTGCGGAGGCCAGCACCGCCATTGGGTGGGCCTTAACCGGGAATGTTCCCATGAACGTCCTAAATCCCTCTGGCACTAGAGTGTGGCGGTTTACCCGGCTCTCGAATGCCTCGAGCTCGGACGGCGAGGGAAGGTCCCCATGAATAAGGAGGTACGCAACCTCCAAAAACGTTGACTTCTCTGCGAGTTGGTCAATGGGGTAACCGCGGTACCGCAAAATTCCTGCGTCACCATCAATGTAGGTGATCTTGGATTCGCATACTGCGGTGTTCATGAAGCAAGGATCTAGCGTGATGTGGTTTGTGGTTGAAAGTAGGGAACCTACTGCAATGCCAGGATTTCCAACCGTCGGCTGAACAATGGGGAACTCGTAAGTAACCTCGTTAATGGATAGGGCCGCTTTAGCCTGTTGGTTGTCAGACATATAAATCCTTCCTTGCGCGTTGACGCCTTCGTTAAGCGCAATGCAACGGGTTTACTCCTGCAATCGCTGGATACCCCGGCAGAGTATGGCGAGCGATCACCAATGAAACGTACGCCACATAGTGGTGTAAGTAACGGTAACCAATCCAGCGCAGAATTTGGTAATCCATCTGGGCCTTCGAGCCCAAATTACCAGTGATACCCCTCACACCCAAGTTAAAGTAAGGT
>DFNY01000008.1:1551-1859 GCA_002376595.1 Jonesiaceae bacterium UBA3555
CACAGATACAGACCCGCATGTGACAGGTCCACAGTCAAACCAGACGCAGTCAATGCGTTCAGCAGGACCTCCCGCCGCGCACGGTACACCTCACGCTGCGCCAGGACATGATCATCATCGTTGAGTGCTGCGACCATTGCGTTTTGAACCGGAGCCGGAACAATCATTCCTAAATGCTTGCGCAACTCAAGCAACCGAGCAATCACAGCCGAATCTCCTGCGACAAACGCCGCACGGTAGCCCGCCATGTTTGACTGCTTCGACAACGAATACGTCACCAGAACGTTGCGGTAGTCGTCACCCACAAC
>DFNY01000008.1:1883-4995 GCA_002376595.1 Jonesiaceae bacterium UBA3555
CGAGCCGCATCAACAACTTCCTTGAGTTGTGCAATGGTTAAGACCCCGCCATGTGGGTTGCCCGGTGAATTGACCCAAACGAGCTTGACGTTAGTGTTTCCTCGCCATACAGATACGTCATCGGCAGCCAACGGAACAGCACCTGCCAGACGAACTCCAACCTCATAGGTTGGGTATGCAACGGTTGGATACACAACAACGTCGCTCGGCCCAAGGTGCAATAGCGAAGGAAGAAGCCCCACCAATTCTTTGGAACCAATTGTGGGAAGAACATCTTTTGGATCCACGTTTGGCACGCCACGACGGCGCGCGAACCAGCGAGCCACGGACTCACGCAACTGCTCGGTTCCCCACGTCAGCGGATACCCATGGGCATCAGACGCAGAAGCTAGCGCAGCTTGGACCCCAACCGGTGTAGGGTCCACCGGAGTACCTACAGAAAGATCAACAAACGGCAGTTCGAAGCCGCGGGCTATACGTGCAAAAGGTACCAACAAATCCCAAGGGAAAGCGATATCCGAGATGTCTGCAAAACCCACGGACTATGCCTGTGGAGGAAGCGCGAGAATAACTGCGTGATCCTTATCAATCTGACCCATCTTGGCCGCACCACCTGGCGAACCTAGATCATCAAAGAATTCANNATCATCTTCGTAGTAGATAGCTTCTACTGGGCAAACAGGTTCGCAAGCTCCACAGTCAACACACTCATCAGGGTGGATATAGAGCGATCGGTTTCCCTCGTAGATGCAGTCAACTGGGCACTCTTCGATGCATGCCTTGTCTTTGACATCGACGCAAGGCTTAGCGATCACATAGGTCACTTGCGATTCCTTTCACGTAAAGTCGAAACACATCCGACTTCTATTATCATTCACCAAGCGCACCTACAGGACTCAGTCCCACGTGCTGGCTTAGTGTTAAATACTGTCTATGAACAACCCTAAACCCAATGACGCGCGCGAGCCTATTTCGCACCCCACCTCCGATTGGAAAATGGGCGAAAGAGTCATGGCCCGAGTGTCACTTCCTCAGGGTTCTTCTCACCTTTACACGGATCTACTAGGAACCATTGTGGAATTGGACGCCGAGTCCATCACACTCCATACGCGCCAAGGGATGCGTACCATCGCTCGATCAGAGATCGCGATTGGTAAACGGATTCCACCACCGCCTGCACGCCGCCCACCCATCATCTCATAGCGCGCTTTGCTGGAGCCGCCGCTAAGGAGGCTAACTCTTGAATAACTCAAGATCCGGAGAGCGTAAGTGACACCCGCGTGCTCTGCTCTGAAGGTTCTTCGATTCCAACTACAACTGCGCCCGCAGCGCACAACTCAACCAATCGCTGTGTCATCTGGGTTACTTCAACGCTCTCTTGAGTGGTGTGTGCAGTTTCGCCGCTAGCCTTGTACCGTTCCACCGCACGATCACCGGCATGGAATGCAGCGCTCAACCCTTCGGTGCTTTCTTTGGGGTTAGCGGGCATACGCTCAAGATTCGTTCGAACAGTGTTGAGGAACTCAGCGGCTGCAGTAACTGTTGGGAGCACCGCCCTGTGGTTCGTAGTAATCATTGCGAGGTTTCGGTCTGGGTTCTCGCGTGCCACCCGTGTGACGTCTCTGAAACTACCGGCTGCAAGCGCCAAAGCTAACCCCATCGCACTTGAGTTAGCTGTGACTGCAGTGAGAGCGTGCGCTAGGACGTGGGGAAGGTGCGAGATGAGAGACACTGAGTCGTCGTGAGTAATAGGATCCGTTACCAAGACCCGGCNNAGCGAAGTCCAGCACACCAAGCACGCGGTTTGTCTCTGTGGCTTCAGTGACCGTTACCGCCCACGTTGCTCCTTGCAGCAGATCGCTGCTGGCACTACCGAACCCAGATTTCTCGTTCCCAGCCATGGGATGCGCACCCACATACTGGTGTTCAATTCCCGCTGTGCGGACTGCATCAAGGACTTTCTCCTTGACGCTTCCCGCGTCAGTGACTGTGGTTACCGACCGAACGTGTTTGGCAACCTCTGACATCACATCCGCCATAGCGTTCAACGGCGAAGCCACGATGAGTACGTCGGGTTGCCATTCACACAGGGATTTCAATTCCCCAGTGAATCCGAATTCGTGGTCTTTGGCCCACTGTTGGGGTGAGTCGTTGTGGTGCCACACCATCACCTCGGCGCCAGCCTGTTTTGCCCTCAACGCTACGGAACCACCAATGAGGCCCGCGGTGGCCACGCCGATTTTCAGAGTGCTTGGGTGTGCTGGATTCTCTACCACAGCAAGGCTCTTTTCAGTTCATCCGGTGTGGAGTGGGAGTGTGCGCTGAGCGGTGCGATGTGCGAGTCAGTCACCGCACCGTCTATCTCACCGCGAGACGGGAATACTCCCAGAGTCTTTACGGAATCCCCCGAAGCTAATAGGCCGTTGATCACTGCGCTCAGTGAGCTACTCCATGGTGCTGCGTCAAGCGTGACAATGAAGGTGTATTTGCCTTCAAGCGCTTTGAGAGGTCGGGTAATCAGCGAAGACATGTTGACATTGTGCTCCCCTAACGCTCCGCTGATACGGGCCAGCACGCCTGGGCCGGTGATCCGAGGAGTAATAGCCATCATGGTTCGCATGGGTGCGCTATGGTCACCCTTCAATGAGGCTTCCCACGGCTTGATTTCTGAACGATCTTGGAACGCCTTGTTCCTGGACGCAATCAGAAGGAACCTGGTGCGCGCGCCTTGGAAGTCTTGCACCGCAGTCGCTAGTAGTTCGCGCTGATAGAGAACGCGAGCAATTGTTGGTGCCAGTGCGATTTGATGCGCACTAATGTCTCGTGCAGCTGCCGCGTTCGACGATGCTGGGACCTCAAGAAGTCCTCGCGCAGAAATGAACTGTTGGCACTGTGCGAGCCCATGAGGGTGTGACACAACTTCAGTAAATGGCCCCGAAGCGCCCTGTATGGTCATCGCATCGAAAGCAACTTCTACAAAGACTTCATCGATTGCAATGACATTTGAGGCCGCAACAAGTGCGTCCAGTGAAGGTACAACGTACCCTTCCACCGAACTCTCGATTGCCACAATTCCGTAATCGAACTTTTCACTTTCCACGGCTTCGTACAC
>DFNY01000008.1:5043-7001 GCA_002376595.1 Jonesiaceae bacterium UBA3555
TACTGCGAGCACGCGGTACTGGACGTTATTGCTTGAGAGCTCGCCGAGTAGAGCCTTGAGGCCGGTGGAGCCGCTTATGCCAAACGATGTGAGGAACACTGCTGGACCACTTGTGGACCGCTGTGAGCGCAGGTGTTGAAGGTCAATACCGTGGGTGGCAAACACGTTGAGCGTCGCGAGGAGTGATCCCTTGTGATCTTGGTGTGGGCCAACTGCCAACCATACTTGGGAGGCTTCTTCGAACTCAGGGAGCACGTCGGCTGTCTGTAGAAGTCCGTACCACAGCGCAGGGAGTTTGCTCAACTGCGATGCTGCTTCGAGTTCTTGGAAGCCTTGTGGCACGAGGGACCGCTCGAGCACAATCATCCCGTGTTCACCAGCTAGCTCTACGCGATCCTCAACGCTGGTAGAACTCGCAATGACATGTGGCGTAATGCCAAGGGAACGCAGAACGTGCCGGCAGTCGCGCATACCTGCCTCATCTATGACCGCAGTGCCGTTGGTTTCGGTTGACCGTGCAACCAGGGTCCACTGGGACTCGATAGATGCCGCATGCGTCACGATCAGCGCATTGTCAGATGCAAGGAGAAGGCGCTCGAGTTCTGGATCTGGCTGCGCTGGGTGACCAATGTGCACCACGGCGCTGATTGCGTCGATTGCCGCGATGGTGGCCAGAGTTGCGGTGCGCGATCCGAGGTCAAGGAGAACTGAGTCTCCGTCATCCCAGCCAGCAGTCTGCGCAGCCAAACGTGCATGTTGCGCTGACTCGCGCTCGCTCTTGCCAAGCATGAATTCTCCTACCGTATGAAATGTCTGCTGTGCCAATGCTATAGCCCGAAGCAACCTACCTGTTGCTTCGGGCTATAGTTCGGATGTTTTGCTACCTACTCAGTCTTCGGTCGTCGTGGTATCCGTTGTACTCGGCTTTGGGGTTTCCTTCTTCTTGCAGGTCACACCGTTGTCAGGCCGGTAGGTCCAGGTTTTCGCCTCATCCTTAACCAACTTGCTGGTAGCAATTTCTCTTACTTTCCGGGTCACTGTCACGGTGAAGCCGTCTTCGCCCTTGCCGTACGCGACACAATCAGCTGCGGTTGAGGTGGTCACCTGTGCTTTAACAATGTTGCGGTGGGGCGANNGCCACGTACGAACGCATCAGGATTCCCGTTGGTGAGTCATTGCGCCACACCATGTTGATCGAACCTACGAACAGAGTGGATTCACGTCCTGCTGGGTACCGTTGGAACCAGACCGAGTGAGGGCGGTGGGTAATGTCGGTCATGCCCGCAAAGAAACCTGCGTTATAGGTGGTGGTGGACATTTGGGAGAGTCCCCCACCGACGCCTTCGGTGTGCACGCCGTTTACGATCACACCAGCGTCGTGGTAGCCATTAGCCTTTGAAATCGGGCCGATAACCTTGGTGAGGTCGAACTCTTCGCCTGGCTTTACCAGGGTGCCGGTAACCCGAGACGCAGCCACTCGCAGGTTTTCGGTGCGAAAGGCACCACCTGGTAGCGGCGTTGAGAATGACGCTACGAGTTCTTTGACACCTAACTTTTCAAGTGCTTCGGTGGATTGTTCCGGGTCGGCCTCGGTGAGCTTTATTTCGGCAACACGAGTGTCTNNTGCTGTGCCAGGAATGATGACCGGCTTTCCATTCTTGAATTCGAAGCGAGCGTCTTTTGCGTCAGTCAATAGGTTTTGGGTTCGCTTGAGAACTTCGTCAACTAGGTCCTCACCCGAGTAGGTAAAGGAAAAGGACCCATCGGCTGCATCAACCACAATGTGCTTGGTGAACTCGCTGCTTGGGACCTCCGCCTTCTTGTCACCTACTTTGACTGTGACTGCAGCGCTTGCGATTTTCTGTGCTTGTGCAAATGCTTCATCGGTCTTGGCTTGAGTGATTTCCGGCTCGGTGGTTTCGGTGGTCAATGCGATTGGACGTGTAGTTGTGAATAGA
>DFNY01000007.1:0-199 GCA_002376595.1 Jonesiaceae bacterium UBA3555
GTTCAGACAACACTCAAAAACTCTAGGTATGGTTAGCCCTATGTACACCAGCCGTCCCCACGTTTCTGCAGTTGCACAGCGCCGCACCAGCCACACTCGTATTGCAGGTATTGCTGCCCTCATTGCCTTGACCATCACCTTCATGCTGGCAGGCATCACCTCCGCGAGCGCCCACGACAAACTACTGGAATCAAACCCG
>DFNY01000007.1:224-13177 GCA_002376595.1 Jonesiaceae bacterium UBA3555
TTGGGCGGGCAAATCATTGTCAAAGACGCTGCCGGTTCCGAGGTCCTGAACACTCCAGTGACCACGTAGGGCACCAGCGCACTCGTCGAGTTGCAAGACCCGCTAAAAAACGGCGCTTACACCGTTGCGTGGCGCGTAGTTTCTTCGGATGCACATCCAATTACTGGTGACTTCACGTTCACCGTGGCCGACCCAACCGCAACAGTCACCGAGGAACCTGCACAAACTGAAGAACCTGCACAAACTGAGGAGCCTAGCCAGACGCAGACCCCTGAAAGTGGCACGGACGGCTCTGACGCTTCCGCCACCCAGGAAGACGGGAACTCTCTAGACATCAACTGGGGACGGCTCGCCATTANNGTTCTGGTGAACAAGGCGCGGGCAAAGAAGCAGAGTTCCCAGGATTCTGCTGATTCCAGCAAGTCCAAGTAACCGGCCATGAGCAACGGCGCTATCCAAGAGCTTCCACTAGTCACCGAGCCGCGCGCACGGCGAATGCTGGGTGCTGAGGTCTGGATCTTGCTCGGTCTGAGCTTGGGTAAGTCTGGGCTGTATGCTCTGGTCAACATTATTGCCATGCTGACCGACACCACCCCTTTGGGTCAGCACACTACCGCGCTCAACACTTCCCAGTCCGCCCGCCCCTACTTGGACTTGACCTATCAGATCATGTCCATCGGCTTCGCGCTGATGCCGGTTGCGCTTGCACTTTACTTGCTATCCCAGAGCGGAAAGAACGCCCTTCATCGTATCGGCTTTGATGGCAGCAGGCCACTGCGTGACTTTGGCTGGGGAATGGCTCTCGCCGCTGCAATTGGGATACCTGGTCTTGCTTTCTACGCGATTGGGCGAGCTGCGGGCATAACCATCTCAGTACAAGCTGCCGCCCTGGACAGCTATTGGTGGACCGTCCCCATCTTAATTTTGGCGGCGCTCAAGAACGGGATCCTCGAAGAAGTCATCGCAGTCGGCTACCTTCATGACAGACTCACCAGGCTCGGCTGGGGCACCTGGACTATCATCGCTGCGTCCTCGATACTCCGCGGTTCGTATCACCTGTATCAAGGAATTGGGCCGTTCTTTGGCAACGTGGTGATGGGCGTGGTGTTCGCTTGGTTCTACCAATCCAAGCGGGGCAAGCGCAGGGTCATGCCACTGGTTATTGCCCACACCGTGATCGACATCGTCGCATTCGTTGGATACTCCCTGCTGCCAGCTTCATGGCTGGCAGCACTGGGAGTCTCCTAAGCCGGCGGCTATTCACGAAACTGCAAGCGCTGCCGTGTGACTATCCGCGGTGAGGTTCGCCGTCTGGCTCACCAGCCGGTGAGTCACCAGTGAGTGGGTCGTGTGAGAGCGGTTCTTGGGCTACTGGTTCATTGGTTGCGGCAGCCCGCTGAGCTTTCTCCNNCTGCGCGGCATAAGTGACTTGACGTTCTTGGATTGCGTTCAGTACGCCGGATTCGCCTTTGAGTGCTTGGTCGATGTCTCGGGCCATGGCTCGCACCGAGAATGCCGAGACTATTTGGATGCTTCCGGCGATGAATGCGTAGATGCTGAGCACTAGTCCCACGACTGCGAGCGTGTTCGCAAAATCTTGTCCGCGCATTAAGAGCATGACGCCGAACATCACAGAGACCAACCCGAATGCCAGTAGCCATGGCCATGCGAGGTCTTTGTTCCGGGCCAATGCTGCCGACCCAATTACTGCAACGACGCCAAGCGTGATGGTCCAGATTATGAGGAGGTAGAAGAACACCGCCACGGTGATTGTTGGCCACACAATGATGATTATTGCTATGGCAATGTCTACGCAGCCCTGAATGAGCCACATTTTCCAGCCTTCTTGACGGCGGTGCAGCCACCCGTCGAGTATCACGATTAGGCCGTCTGCCAGCAAGAACGCACCTACAACAAGGGTTAATGCTCGTAGTGCACCGAGCGGTTCCATCATGATCAGCACGCCGAGGATTATCAGCAGGAGCCCGCGTAGCAGCGGAAGCCACCACACTACTTTGAGTGCCGAGCTGACACTTGATGCGACGGGTGATGCGGTGTTGGCGTCCATCTTTCCTCCACTAGTGCGTGCTTCTTCGGGTGTCCTTGCTGGCCACCTGCTGTTATCCATTTTCCTCATCAGATCACACTCGTCTGGTGATTGCACTGGGTGGGAAATCGTAAATTGCCCTGAGTTCCCGCGGTCTTTCTCTTAGACTCGATACATGTCTCTGGATGAACCTCTCGAAAGCACTGCTCATGTTGTTGGTGGATACTTCACCGACGACTCAGCGAAGCAGGAGCCTTCGGTCCTGATTCTTGATGACACTGTGACTCGAGTGCGCCGGCCACGAGACATCATGAGCATTGTTTTGGCTGTGCTTGGAATCGTTGCGTTGATGCTGTTGGCTGTGTACGCCCATACCACCACCGAGGGTGTTGAGCAAGACGTTCAGGCCGTTTCTCACGTGCTGTCTATGGTTTTGCTGGTACCGATTGTGGTGTTGGAGCCGTTGGTTACCTTGGCAATTCCGGTGGCTGTGCTCACCGAATTGGCTTTGCGACGACTCGGCAGGCAGGTTTTGGAAGCTGCGGCCGCGTTTGCGCTGGGGTTGGCGCTTGCGGTGGTGTTTGTGTGGGCGGTAAGCACGTGGGGTTCTGAGGCTCTTATTCAGGGCATGTCTGNNATGTTGCCGGGTTGTGTGGTTTGTTGACTGCGTCTGGTCCGCGTACTCGGCGTAGGACTGTCAATATCTCGTGGAACTTCTTGTGGGTTGCGCTGGGCATTGTTCTCATCACTGGTCAGGCGTCCATCACTGGTGTGTTCGTGGCTATCTTGGTGGGACGTGTTGCCGGACTAACGGTGCGGTATGTCTCTGGCGTGAGTAGTGAACGCGCTATGGGTCAGGCCCTGGTTAAGGGTGTGCGGAAGGCCGGGTTCAATCCGATTTCGCTGGTGCGAGTGGATCACACCACCGACGAACGGGCATTGTTAGCTCCAAGTGGGTCGGGGGATGCGGCTGGCGCTACCGGCGCATTTGCTGGTTCTACTGGTGCCAGCATTCATGATTCTGCGGTGCATCCGTTGACTGTGGATTCCACTAACCGCGTGTATGCCATGCACCGCCTGGATGGCCCTCGTTTGGACGTTGTGGTCCTAGACGGCGACCGCCAGCTTATCGGTGTGATTCAGCGGTTCTGGCGTTCCTTGCGTGTGCGCGGTGTTGAGGGCCGGTCTGCAATTTCATTGCGGTCAGTGGCTGAGCGCGCTGCGCTGTTGAACTACGCTGCGCAGAACGCTGGGGTGCGTACTCCCAAGTTGTTGGGCGTGAGTTCTGCAGAAGATTCCATGCTGTTGATTTTTGAGCACCCGGAGAACGCTGCCCCGTTGAGCGAGGTTGATCCGGAACTGGTGACCGATGACTTCATGCGTGAGGCTTGGCGCCAGCTGGAGTTGGCGCACCGGGCTGGGTTGGCTCACCGCGGCATTTCTGATGACCTGGTTTTGCTCACACTCCCTTCCAGTTTGGACCCCCAGTTCCCTTCCCTCAGTTCTCCTGCGGCCTGGCTTACTGGGTGGCAAACCGGAGATATTGCTTCGCCTAGTTTGGGCCGGCACATGGACTGCGCTCAGATGCTGGCCATGTTTGCACTCAAGGTGGGCCCGGAACGCGCAATTGCTTGCGCGCGCAAAGGCTTGTCTAAGGAAGATCTGAAAGCGGTTGGCCCGCTTTTGCAAACCATCATCATGCCTAACCAAACTCGTTCGCAGTTGCGTGAACACAAGAAGTTGATTGGCGAGTTGCGTAACGCATTGGTGGAACAGGTTCCAGAGGCCGTTATTGAACCTAGTCAGATGACCAGGTTCGGTGTCAAAACCATTTTGACGTGGGCCATCACATTTGTTGCTGTGACGGTGGTGTTCACAACCATCCAGTTCGATCAAATTGTGAGCGCTATTTCAACGTCTAACCCTTGGTGGGCGCTGGCAACCTTTGCGTTGGGCTTGTTCACGTGGGTTGGTGCGGCACTGACCTTTGTAGGGTTCGCTTCGGTCAAGATCCCGTTGCTTAAGGCAACTATTGTCCAGGCTGCGGCCTCTTTTGTTGCCTTAGCAGCCCCTGCTGGAATTGGTCCGGCTGCGCTGAACCTTCGCATGCTTACTAAGCGTGGCGTGAGTACGTCCTTGGCGGTTGCCACGGTTGCGTTGGTGCAGGTTTCTGGGTTTGTGGTCACCATTCTTCTGGTGGTGGTGCTCTCGGCTGCGTCTGGTGACGGTGGTGNNACCTCGGTAATTGTGGTTATTTTGGCGGTTGTGGCCCTGGGCTCTTTGGCGTTCCTCTTTGCTCCGGTGCGCCGCTGGGTCGCTGCCAAAACGATGCCAACGTTGCGGCAGATTTGGCCTCGCTTGAGCGAACTTCTCACCACGCCGTGGCGTTTGGCCATGGGTGTACTGGGTAACATCGTGCTGACACTTGGCTATGTGTTCGCCTTTGATGCTGCGCTCACTGCATTTGGCGCGCACGTGTCATTGATTGACGTGGCCATTGTGTATTTGGTGGGTAACACCGTGGGAGCGATGGCCCCTACGCCTGGTGGTTTGGGCGCAATTGAGGTTGCTCTGGTGACTGGTTTGACCACCACTGCATCGGTTCCGGCAGATATTGCTACGTCTGCGGTGGTGTTGTTCCGTGTGGCAACGTATTGGGCTCGTATTCCACTGGGTTGGCTGGCGATGCGCTATATGCAGAAGCGGAATGAACTGTAGCGTTCTCTTGCTTGCCAATGGTGAGCACTAGCGCGCCGAGCATTGTGGTCACTGGGATAGCGAGCACTAGGCCGATGGATCCAATGAGGGTTCGCACTACTTCGATTGCGATTTCCCCTGAGGTCAGGGTTTGCATGAGTGGTTGGTCAATGAGTGACACCATGAGCAGCATGGGTAGGGCTGCTCCTAGGTAGGCGAACGTGATGGTGTACACGGTGGAGGCAATGTGGTCGCGGCCTATGCGCATGCCTCGGGTAAATAGTTCCCATACGCCTAGGTGTGGGCTAACAGTTTTGAGTTCCCACACGGCAGAGGCTTGGGTGATGGTGACGTCATTGAGGACGCCCAGGCCTGCGAGCACCATGCCGCACAAAACGATTGCGCGCNNTCCCTAGTTGCATGAGGTGTTCGTCTAGGATCATCAGGTTTGTGGAGTCCACTGCCCAGTTTGCTAGGAGCACGGTGAGCACTAACCCAATAATGGTTCCTAGGAGCGCTGTGGAGGTTCTGGTGGTAAACCCGTGGGCCACGTAGAGCACCACAAACATGACCACCACGGAGGTTATGAGGGCGGTGGCTACCGGGTCTGTTCCTACCCAGAGAGCTGGCAGGGTGAACTTGACTATCACTAGGAAGGACACCGCTAGGCCGATGATTGAGGCTAGTCCGCGCCAGCGTGCCACGAGCACTACAAGCACCGCGTAGCCGATGGCTAGGGCCACTATGGGGGCTGAGCGCTCGAAGTCTTGGAATACGTACAGGGTGTCGTTTTCCGGGCCTACTGGGATCTCTTGGAACCTGACTCGGGTTCCTTCGGCGAGATTGAGGTCTTCGTATTCGGGTCCTGCCATGATTTCCACGTCAGTTCCGGCGTAGGGCTGTGGCGCGTTGTCGTCTACGCGCACGGGGAACCGTTCGGAGTCGATCATGGGCCCGGTGATTTCGCCGGTGAGCATGACGGCTCCGTCTGCCATGGTCACGATTGAGCCGCGTTCCGGTGCTCCTTGTGGCCACAGAAGGTACATCCCTATGGCTGCGGCAATGAGTAGTGGGATTAGTAGCACTGCGAGAACTAGCCGCACGCCTTTGGAGGCTGCTGGGGCGGGTCCGTGGGTGTGGCTGTGAGACATGGTGTTCCACTTTCTTGTGCGTAGCGCTGGTCATGCAAAAGGAGCCACTCGCTGACGCGAGTGGCTCCTTTAGAAAATGCTTAGATTCACTTGACTGGGAGGTCAGCGACTGCCTTCTTGAGGAGGCTTCCAGCGGAGATCTTTACGCCCCAGCCAGCTGGGATGAGGATCTCTTCACCGGTGCGTGGGTTGCGGCCGGTGCGCTCCTTGCGTGGGGTTGGCTCTACAGCGAAGAGGCCAGTTACCTTTACAGCTTCACCAGCGCCGAGCTGCTCGATGAGCACGTCCTGGAGAGCGGAGATTGCTGCGTCTGCGTCGGTCTTGGTGAGGCCGGACTTGGAGGCGATTGCCGAAACGAGTTCGGAGCGGTTCAGTGCCATGAACTTCCCTTCATTGGTCTGAGGCATCTTTGAGATCTCAGACGTATCCTTGCCCAACCGTGTGGCGGGCTTACCAGCATAAGACTAGGGGAAAAAGTGGCCGCTGTGCCGCCATTTCCCGCGGTTTTGGCTAATTTATTAGGTTAATTTTGCTTTTTTGAGCGTTCAGCGTATTTTTCTTGCCCGTTTTGGGCGTTTTTTCCCTTTNNATGGATCTGCACAGCAAACTTGAGCATCAGTCGCACGCCACCGTCATGGATGGCCCGCAGCGGTTGCTGCTCTCTCAGTTGGCTGAGCTAGTTGATCCCACCGAGGTGCGCCGCGTTGTGGTGGTTGACTGTGACTCCCCCGCATTTTTCGACGAGTTGGTCGAGCTGTGTCCTTCGGCTGCGGTGGCGTCATACAACGATTCGCTTGTGGATGAGAACGCTGTTCGGTCTCATATTGCGCTCTCCCCTGCTGCGCAGGGTCGGGTGAGTGTTGTGGCTGCGATGGATGAGCACAATGTTGATCCAACCGTGCGTTTTGGTTCGGGCACCTTTGTGGACGCAGATGTTGTTTTGGTGCGTCTGCCAAAGTCTCTGGACTACCTGTCTCAACTGACGCAAGCGATTGCAAGAGAAGTGTCGAACAAGGCTGTTGTGATTGCTGCCGAGCGCACCAAATACATGACGCCGAGCCAAAATGAAGTCTGTGCCCGCTGGTTTAGCAATGTCACGGCGTCGCTGGGTAAGTTCAAATCTCGCGCGCTGCGGGCCAGCGAACCCAAAGACCAAAGCAACGATCCCCTGCTGGCAGTCAGGTCTTTTCCGCGCACCGCGTTTGTGGGTGACGTCAACCTAGACGTTGTTGCGCACGGAGGGGTGTTCGCTGGAACCAAACTTGATATTGGGACTCGCGTACTCGTCGAAAAACTGGACTCGCTCCTGGCGGGCGTGCCTTGGGCGCGCGATTTTGTGGACGCAGGATGCGGCACCGCGCTGCTGAGCACCTACGTTGCGCGGGCCCGAGCAGAGGCCACCGTGCGCGCAGTGGATGTCTCTGCGGCGGCGGTGCTGTCCACCCTAGCAACCGCGGCAGCAAATGGCGTTTCCCAGCAGATTACTGCGTTTCAAGACGACGCCCTAGAGTCCCTAGCAGCCGCGAGCGCCGATGTTGTGGTGTGTAATCCGCCGTTCCACACCGGGACCGCATTGGACACTGATGTGGCAGTACGCATGTTCCGCAATGCGGGGCGCGCATTACGTCCAGGCGGGCAGCTATGGACCGTCTACAACTCCCCGCTGCCTTATAAAGGCGCGCTCACCCGCGCCGTTGGTCCAACCCGCGTGGTGGCCACCAACCGTAAGTTCACGGTGACGGTGTCCACCAAGCCGCGCTAGGCATTCAGCTCGCGCTTGCTACTGCTTCACCAATCCGGCGCACCGCTTCATCAATAACTTCAGCGGAGGTAGCAAGGTTTACGCGCACAAAGCCTTCTCCGCCGCGCCCAAACATGAGGCCGGAGTTGAATGCGACCCGCGCTTGGTCAAGCAAGTACTGTGCTGGGTCGTTGCCCATGAGGTCACCCGCTGCAGTGCGAACCTGCGAGAAATCCACCCAGGCAAAGTAAGTGGCGTCAGCTGGCATCACAACTGCCTGCGGAGCTACCTGGGCCAGTCCAGCAATGAATTGCGCTCGGCGCTCGTCAATTCCCGCACGTACCTGCTCAAGCCACTGCCCGCCGTGCACTAACGCGGCCGTGTGCGCCGCCACCGAAACGGTTGAAGATGAATGCGATACTAACTCAGGCACCAGTTCAAGGTCTGCAACTGCACCCGGGCCAGCAATCATCAAAGCGGCCTTGAATCCGGCCAGATTAAAGCCCTTCGCAGCTGAGAACAACACCAACGCCCGTTCGCTACCGGGCACGCTCAAAGCTGGTGTGAACGGATCGCGTCCTTGCGCCAGCGCGGCGATAGGCGACGTCAACGGGGCATGGATTTCGTCCACAATCACGCGCACGCCATGCTTGCTGGCCAAAGCGAACACTTGCTCCAGTTCCTCAGGCGTGTGCGCAATTCCAGACGGGTTATGCGGGTTGCACAGAATGTAGGCCGAGGTTTTGGTGAACACTTCTTCCAGCGCCGCAAAGTCAATGCGGCCTTGCGGTGTGAGAGACGCTTCATGCACTCGTGCACCCTGCGCCATGGAATAGAAGCGGAACGGCGCATACACAGGAGTGTTAATGGCTATGTCCGTGACGCCAAGCATTTTGACCGCATGGCCAATACCTTGCATAACGTCCGGCATCGCTCGGATGGCAGCCGGGTCTACGTTCAAGCCCCATCGTTCCTGCGCAAACGCAACATACGCGTGCTCATAGGTAGGAAGCATCCGATAGTTGGCGTGGCCCGTGCGCTCGAACTCGGTTCGCGCTTGCTCCACGCTCACGGCATGTTCGCCCGGATAACCGGTGTCCCCAGCCTGAAGAATTTGGGTGACCACTTGGGTCACTGCCGGGACCGTCGAAGTGTCCATTTCGGCAACCCACATTGGCAGCACCGCCGAGTCATAGGCAGTCCATTTCACCGAAGTCCGCTGATGCAGTTCTTCTAGGCTAAAGGCATCCAAAGGACCAGTGTGTGGGGCAGAGTTCTCCGTGCGCATGTACCCACCGTATTGCATGAGGCCACACCTGTGAAAAACGTGTGACAAGTGGTCATGTCGCACGGGTGTGGAAACATTTAGCAGGTCTTGCGCGTTTACCTGATGGAAGAACGCGCCGTCAGNNGTCAGGTGGAGGTATCTGTCCACAAGAATCATGTGGAACACGCCGCCCATCTGCACTTACCGAGCACACTAGAACGGAACAGTTTCACCGTGAACTCACTTAACAGCGAACACACCTTGGGAACCCAGCAGACTCTGCCAGCTTCTACCACCGAGATCAGTGTTCGTGACGCTCAATCCTTGATTGCACAAGCCCGCATGGAAATGGCAACCGCGCCCATCAATGACACTGAGAAGACAGCCCACTTCATCAAACGCATCAATCAGATGCACGCGATGGCGGAAGGTTTGGCTCGCGGAATTGAGCAGTTCACCTACCTCAAAAGCGTGGAACACCAAGTGCTACGGGCCGTGCAGAAAGAGGTCAGCCACCCTCGGCACATTGGCCGCCGAGTGGGCATGGACACTGAAGCGACGTCCATCATTGTGGAAAAGCTTGAGTCCAAAGGATACGTGCATGTAGCTGAGCGCATTGGTCAGCGCATCATCGACGTGGTCATTACCGACGCCGGTACTGCGGCTCTCGCCCAAGCGGAGGCCGTGCAGTTCCGGTCGGTGGATGCGCTGCTACAGCAGGCCTCTGACCAAGACGTACAGCGGTTGATGGAACTTCTCGACGAATCCTCACAGTTGGTCACCCGGCTTGCGCTGTCACTGGCGTCCGGCACAACTCATGCTTTTGACTGACGCTGGTAGGGCACTCGCTTCTTTAGACCGATAGTGCAGGTCAGTGAACTTCATTAGGGTTGTCCTATGACCAACCCGATTGCCGCTGCTTTTTCCAAGGCACTCACTCCCAACCCGTATCCTCCGCCAAGATTGACGTGGCCAGGACGGATTTCCAGGTACGTGGCTGCCGTGCTCATTGGCCTAGTAGCTGGTGGTGTGACTATCACTGCCACCGAAGAGGGCATGACCACCGGCAAGATCGAAGGCGTCCTGCTGGAGTCCTCCGATGCCGTATTTGCGGTGGATATGGTGTGCGGCGTTGCCTTGTTTGTGCTGATGGCACTGCGCCGCAAACGCCCAGTGTTGGTGCTGGTCCTGACCGCGATTTTGGCTCCGTTCTCTAGCCTAGGAATTGGCGCTTTCGCCATCGTATTTGTGTCCGTGGCTACCCGGCGCAAATGGATGGAACTGCTCGTGGGCTACATCCTCTACGTGTTGTCCACTGTTGCTACGGCCTTCATCATCCCGCTGACCTACAGTTCAGTTGCGCAAGCCGTGCTCACCGCAACCGTGGCAGTTGTGGTGGTTTATTCGGTTGGGTTCGCAATTGGGTCTCAGCGCGAAGCTCAGGCTGCAACCGCGGAACGCCTGCAGTACTTGGAGAGCTCTCGCAGCGCACAAGTACACCAAGCAAGGGTGAGCGAGCGGGCCGAAATCGCACGCGAAATGCATGACGTGTTGGCGCACCGAATATCTTTGGTAGCGCTTCATTCCGGTGCGCTGGCGTACCGCGAAGACATTCCAGCGGACCAAGTGCGTGAAACTGCACAACTCATTCGGACCAACGCTCATGAGGCACTCAAGGAGTTGCGTGAAGTCTTGGGAGTCCTGCGGGACCCCGGGGCAGTCCTCTCTCAAGACAACACCGACCCACTCCCCACACTAGGCTCGCTCGATACTTTGCTGGACAATGTGCGGGCTGCCGGGCTAGCGGTGACCTGTGAACGCGTTAATGTATCTGAACTCGAAATCGAAGGGCTACTCAAGAGCCTGAGTAGAAACGCGTATCGCGTCATTCAAGAATCACTGACCAACGCTCGCAAGCACGCGCCGGACGCATCTGCCCAAGTAGTGATTGCAAAAGACGCGGGCAAGCGCCTCCGCATCACCGTCACAAATGATGTGTCTAGCAACCCCGAGCGCAGGGCACCGGAGTCCGGCTTTGGGCTAATTGGTATGGCTGAGCGGGTACGCTCATCTGAGGGCACTTTCTACAGTGGTGTCCGAAACTCACAGTTTGTGGTTGAGGCGTCGTTTCCTTGGCTCACTGCGGAAGGTAATTCATGACGGAACCCACCACCATCAAAACCATGCTTGTCGATGACGACGCCCTCGTGCGAGCAGGCCTTCGCCTTATCTTGGGAGCGCATCCAGAGATTGTGGTGGTTGGTGAATGTGGTGACGGCGAAACCGCCATAGCTGAGTATGAGCGCCTCCGGCCAGACGTAGTGTTAATGGATATTCGCATGCCACAACGCAATGGTCTGTCATCCACGGCTGCCATCTTGGAACGTTTCCCTGAAGCAAATATCATTGTGTTGACCACTTTTGATACCGACGAGTTCGTGGTCAAGGCCTCAAAAGCTGGCGCACGCGGATTCTTACTCAAAGACACCGAACCGCGTGAACTCATCCGTGCCGTACGTCTCGCTGCGCAAGGTCACGCCACGTTGTCACCATCGGTTATTTCCCAGCTTGTGGCACACATTTCGCTTCCCCAGGCAGACCCTGAAGTAACTCCTGAAGAATCCGCTGCCGCGCTCCTGGGCAACATGCTGACGGAGCGAGAACTCGATGTGGCTGTGGCGATTGCACGCGGACTATCCAACTCGGATATTGCGCGTGACCTGTACCTCTCCGTGCCCACGGTAAAGACCCATGTGTCCCACATCTTTGCCAAATTGGACGTGGATANNGGTTCAGGTAGCAATTCGAGTGCACGAAGCCGGCTTAATCGCTTGAAGATTCAAGTAATTTTGATAGACTAGAAACATGACAAACGAGCCAATCTCAGACGTACGCTGGCTCACTCAATCAGAAAATGCAGCTTGGGTGGCCCTCGTCGACCTCATGTTTCGACTCCCCTCCACGCTTGAATCTGACCTCCAACGCGAATCCAACCTGAGCTTCTACGAGTACATGGTGCTCGCAATGCTCTCGGAACACCCCGAACGCACCCTAGGCATGGGATACCTTAACAACCTCACCTCAGGTTCACTCTCACGGCTTTCGCACGTAATTAAGCGCCTAGAAGCTGCAGGCTACGTCACCCGCACGCGCAGCACCAAGGACAAGCGCCACACCAACGCGCACCTCACGGACGCCGGCTACGAAAAGATCGTTGCCAGCGCACCAAGCCACGTAACCAAGGCCCGAGAAACAGTCTTTGATTCCCTCACTCAGGAGCAAGTTGCTCAACTGAGCGAAATCGCGAACGCAATTAGGGAAAACCTAGACGAGAACCGCCTGTCTCCATGCGAGGAGAATAAGCCAGCGTGCACTAACCCGGCATAGGTTCTGCGCATCAAATCCTCGCGCTAGGACTCGTCGGTTCCGCCTGCTTGCGCAGCTGGTTTGTCTTCTTCACGCAAGCGCGGTTCGGTACGCAACTGCGGCTTGAGTCCAGATTTGTCCTTGTAGAAGTCACGCACAAAATCCATGTCTTCGTGGACGTTGCCGGAGGGAGTAAACGTCACACCCAGACCACAACTGCGGTTTTCTTTAGACACATATCCAAGAGTCACAGGGATGCCGGTCTGCGTGGCAATTCGGTAGAAGCCCGACTTCCAGTACTTACCAGCGCCTCGAGTACCTTCAGGGGTCACCACAAGAACAAAACCTTCGTTGTTCTTAGCGTCAACAATGAGTCGCTGCACCAAGCCGAATGGCTTCTTCCGGTCCACGGGAATACCGCCCAGTGCACGCATAATTGGACCCAGCGGGAACTTGAACAGCGAGTCCTTGCCCAAGAACCGGAAGTCGATTCCCAGCTCCCACGCAATACCCAACATCATGATGAAGTCCCAGTTGGAGGTGTGCGGCGCCCCAATGAGGATGCTGGGTTGGCCCTTCACCGGTGTCACCGTTGACACGTGGTTCCATCGGAACAACCTGAAACCTAGACGGGCAACAGTGCGCTTGAATCCACTCATGCGCACCATTGTGCCCCACCTAGTG
>DFNY01000007.1:13200-19035 GCA_002376595.1 Jonesiaceae bacterium UBA3555
CACGCGATGCCTCAACAAAGTACGGCTCAGCTGCTTCAAACTCGTTGGCGTTTAGAAGCACCCGACCAATACCAAGTCGGCATTGACCTACACGACGATCGTTGTCTGCACCCAAGTAGTACGCCAGTGCATCTTGGTACGCAGCCAAAGCCAAGTCAGGCTCATCAATTGCCTCGTGTACGCCACCCAACGACAACTTAGTGGACGCAGTCTCGTGCGCCAGCTTGTTGTTGACGTAGAAAGTCAGCGCTTCAAGATACAACGCCCGAGCCTGAGCGAGGTCGCCATCTCCCCACAAAACCATTGCCAGGTTCATGGTGGCGTCAGCCGCAGCGCGAGCCATGTCTGCTTGTGCAAACTCAGCACGTGCCGCCTCATACGAGGAACGGGCAGCAGGTGCCTCNNAGGTTTTGAGAGGTGAAGAAGGCCCGCGCCTGGCGGAGCGCTTCGAGGGTGTTGCCATCAGACACACCGCCGGATTCCTTGAGTGCCTCTACGGCACGATGAACTGCGGCCTCAGCGCCGGAGAGGGAATCGGAGAACTCAGTTGAACTCATGCCATGACTGTAGCGGTTTTTCACCCACAAACTACACAGATTCCACTGTGTGTCTCACAGACTAAACGGCATGTGGGCATCGACTGTGGCTACTGGTGCATATTCACAAAGCGTGAGAAGTGACCTTGGAACGAAACAGCAATATCCGCTGTAGGACCGTTACGGTGCTTAGCAACAATCAAGTCCGCTTCACCAGCACGTGGGTGTTCCTTTTCNTAGGCGTCTGGGCGGTGCACCAGAATGACCATGTTCGCGTCCTGCTCAATAGAACCGGATTCACGAAGGTCAGAGATTGCTGGTCGTTTGTCGGTTCGCTGTTCAGGTCCACGGTTCAGCTGCGAGATTGCGATTACTGGAACTTCGATTTCCGCGGCAAGCAGCTTGAGAGCACGCGAGAACTCAGAGACTTCTTGCTGTCGAGATTCCACGCGCTTACCTGAGGTCATCAGCTGCAAGTAGTCAATAACCACAAGCTTGAGGTCGTTGCGTTGCTTGAGTCGGCGACACTTCGCACGAATCTCCATCAGGGACATATTTGGGGAATCGTCGATAAATAGCGGAGCATCCTGCATTTTGGCTTGCTCCTGAGCAAGCCGCTGCCAGTCGCCCTCGTCCATGTCACCATTACGCAACTTACCCATGGAAATGCGGGCCTCAGCTGCGATGATACGCATTGCGATTTCGTTCCGGCTCATTTCCAGTGAGAACACAACCGAAGCCATCTTGTGCTTGATAGCAGCCGAGCGAACGATGTCGATACCCAACGTGGACTTACCCATTGCTGGTCGGGCCGCGATAACGATCATCTGGCCCGGGTGCAAACCGTTGGTAAGGCGGTCAAAGTCATCAAGTCCGTTAGGGACACCGGTGAGACCCTCGGTGCGGTTCTGAGCCGCTTCGATCTCATCAATCGCGTCAGATAGGAACTCACCAATTGCCACATAGTCTTCCGACTGCTGGTTCTCGGTGACGTTATAGATTTCCGCCTGCGCGTTGTTCACTACCTCATCAACGTCAGCTCCGTCGGTGGCGTAGCCCAACTGAACAATGCGTGTTCCAGCCTCAACCAGGCGGCGCATGATGGCGCGTTCACGAACGATTCTGGCGTAGTATCCGGCGTTTGCCGCCGTTGGCACCATGGAAATGAGGTCGTGGATGTATGGGGCTCCACCAATGCGGGAGAGTTCACCGCGCTTGTTGAGCTCGGCTACAACCGTGATGGCATCTGCGGGTTCACCATGACCGTAGAGATCAATGATGGCGTCAAAGATGGTTTCGTGGGCAGGCTTGTAAAAGTCGTTGGCTTTGATCTGAGCGATAACGTCAGCGATAGCATCCTTGGACATGAGCATGCCGCCCAAAACACTCTGTTCCGCAGCCAAGTCCTGGGGAGGAGTGCGGTCAAACCGGCGTTCTGATTGCGGTGGCGCCTGCGCGAAATCAGGTTCCATGTGCTCAACAGACATTACTGCTCCCTTAGTGGACATTTAAGTGCGGATCACGTGGGTATGTCAGCCATTCAATGGCTGCACAACACGTGTTCTCCCACTTACAGTATCGGTTGCCTCTCACCCGCGACGAACCTTACTGCACAAGATCCGTTTTGGCTGCACCCCGTCATCCACAGGCTTATTCACACCCTTGGGGATAACGTGGGGATGGCCCCAAATCATGCAGTCCACAGTTGTGGACAAATATGGGGATAACTGTGGATAGCTGTTATTAACTAACATCACATGTCCAGCAATCGGCTAGATTCCGCCAAAATTGTTGTGGATAGGTAAGTTGTAAGAAGAAAAACGAAAGTCACCCAGTCAAGGACCAACAGGTGGACAAGAAGCAAACTCTCAGTGGATACGACCGCCAAATCTTGGCACTCGCAATCCCCTCACTCGGCGCCCTCATCGCCGAACCCCTGTTCGTCCTCATCGACACCGCAATAGTTGGCCACCTAGGCAAAAACCAACTAGCCGGACTGGGCCAAGCCTCCACCGTCCTGCTCACAATTGTGGGACTCTGCGTATTTTTGGCCTACGCCACCACATCGTCGGTAAGCAGGCTCCTAGGGTCCGGACAACGCGAAAAAGCCCTACGCTCCGGCATTGATGGCCTATGGCTCGCACTAGGACTCGGTATCTGCCTAGCTGCACTCTTCGGAATAGCAGCCCCACACATCCTGACCGCGCTGGGAGCCAGCGGAGAACTCCTTGAACACTCCACCGCCTACCTCCGCTGGAGCGTCCCAGGATTGCCAGGAATGCTCCTAGTGATGGCAGCAACCGGCGTACTACGAGGCTTCCAAGACGCAAAAACCCCACTCTACGTGGCCGTCACCGGGGCCATAGTAAACACGGCACTCAACTTCTGGTTCGTCTACGGACTAGACATGGGTGTAGCCGGATCTGGATTCGGAACCGCACTCACACAAATAGCAATGGGCCTAGTACTCGCCGGACTCGTACTTGTAAAAACCCGCGCCGAAGGCATCTCCATCCGCCCAGCAGCCACCGGAATCCTATCCAGTGCCCGCAGCGGAGCACCCCTCTTTGTGCGCACGCTCTCGCTCAGAGCCGCCCTACTACTCACCGTTGTAGTAGCTACACACCTAGGCACCATCACGCTGGCCAGCCACCAAGTCATCAACTCGCTGTGGAACTTCGCAGCCTACGGCCTCGACGCCCTAGCCATAGCCGCCCAAGCACTCATAGGACAAGCAGTTGGCGCACGCGACAAAGCCTCAAGCAGCGCAATCCTCAAGCGCACACTCCAATGGGGTGTGGGTGCAGGCATCGTCTTTGGCGTAGTTCTAGCCGCACTCGGACCAGTCATCGCACCGCTCTTCAGCCAAGACGCAGATGTCCAACGCGCCATCATCTTTGGACTCATCGCTGCAGGCCTCTTCATGCCGGTAGCAGGCTGGGTGTTCATCCTCGACGGCGTACTCATAGGCGCAGGAGACGGCACCTACCTAGCCAAAGTTGGACTCATCAACCTAGCCGTCTACGCACCGTTTGCGGTGGCCGTGTACTTCCTAGCCGAACCAGGCTTAGCCGGAGTTGTCTGGTTATGGGTTGTGTTCGGACTCGTGTACACCGGAGCCCGCGCAATCAGCAACGGCCTTCGCCTACGCAGCGATGCCTGGACCCAACACGCGATCTGACTGTCAGATCTGATCAGTAGTCAACGCAACCCAACTATGCAGATCCTTGGGCAGCCCATTTAACCCTAGACAAGTTAGATGGAATCGATCATTCAGAACGTGTGCGTGAAACCCACGTGTCACACCCCCAAGTTATTCTCAGTACATGAGTCTTGATACATGCGACGAAATATGGAATCGCGCAACTGAAATGGCGCACAACAATTTCACTCCACGTCTTGGTGACACTGCGCTTAGAGACGTCTTGATGTTTGATGGATCTGTTAACAATGGAGGTCTTCTAAACGCCGTAGAAACGTACAGCGAAGACACGGACTTCCCTCTCGCAACAATCATCGCGTCGTACCGAGCACTGGGTCTTACTGAAGTAGCTGAGTTGATCACCACAGCACTTACCCTGTGGATTGAGGCCTCCGAATCTGACAGTTCACAAGCTCTAGAAGATCTCGAACTCGCGCTCGACCCGCAATATGTGCTCGAAACCGAAGAAATTGAGCAGCGGTTAAGGGAACTACACAAAGTGTCACCAGAACTATTTGCAGCAATCTAGCTCACCGCCTCTACCTCGAACTCAACTGTCGCCCACAGTCACAGTGAACTAGACCGCATCCATTTCTTACCTCCGCCTACTNNAACAATGGAAATTGCACGCGTAGAAAAGAACTCATCTGCTTCACCACACATGTTCTTTGAAAAGTGGTGCGATCTCCCAACTCACCCCGAATGGGCTCCAAGCATGGAGTACTTCATTCTTGAAGGGGAGTTTTGTGTTGGAGCCACAGGCAGATCAAAACCTGTGGACGGAACAGAATCAAGTTTCACAGTGACAGAAATTGGCCCCGGCTACGTTTACGCAGACGCAACCGACCTTGGCGGCGCCACCCTAACAGTCCGACATGAAGCGGTGCACACCGGTGAAAATACAAAGGTCACGTTAACCGGCCTGGTGGATGGCCCCCAAGCTGTTCACATAGGAGCAAACATCGCGCAAGATCTACAAAAGGCGCTCGACAAAGACCTCAACTCACTCATCGAGCTACTTGAACGCAACATCTAAGGAGCGTCACTGCGCAACACCGAAAACGCTGCCGGTAGCGCAGAGGACAAACGCAACGCAAAAAAGACAGACGAAGGCTCCCACTCAAAAGAGTGAGGGCCTTCGTCACAGGTCAACCTTGCTTAACTACGTCCGCTCCACCTCCGCCAGGAACCTCGCAAGCTCAGTTCCTAACTTCGGTTTCACTTCCTTGTTATCAAGCGGCAGCTACGACCTTAACTACAAGCTTTGCAACAACCTCTGGGTGCAGGCGAACTGCAACAGTGTAGGTGCCGGTGGACTTGATAGCTTCAGTAATCTGAACCTTGCGACGGTCGATGGTCTGGCCGTTTTCAGCAGCTGCAGCAGCAATGTCTGCAGTGGAAACGGAACCAAAGAGGCGTCCGCCCTTGCCGGTGGTTGCCGAAACAACAACTGGCTTGGACTGAAGAGCGTCGCGCACTGCGCGAGCGTCTTCGAGGTTAGCGATTTCGCGGGCCTTGCGAGCCTTACGAATAGCTTCAACCTCTGCAGCTCCACCCTTGGTCCAAGGGGTAGCAAGGCTGCGTGGGATCAGGTAGTTACGTGCGTAACCGTCCTTGACGGTTACTACGTCTCCAGCCTCGCCGAGGCCGTTTACTTCGTGGGTAAGAATAAGCTTTGCCATTGAAAGTTCTCCCTATCAGCGTGCGGACGACGAGTAAGGAAGAAGAGCCATCTCGCGTGCGTTCTTAACTGCACGAGCGATCTGACGCTGTTCCTGTACGGAAACACCGGTTACGCGGCGAGCGCGGATCTTTCCACGGTCGGAAATGAACTTACGCAGCAGCGCTCNNCCCTTGTAGTCGATCGCTTCGATCTTCTGGGACTTTAATGGGTTGGACTTCTTCTTAGGCTTACGCACAACTGGCTTTGCCATTGCGTTGCTCCTTCACAGAATGCCCTGCCTGAAGGCTGGGCCAATTTTTCTACTTAAGTGTTGATTAGAACGGTGGCTCGTCGGCGAATCCGCCGCCGTTTGCCGGACCCGCGGTTGCCCATGGGTCATCGTTCCGAACACCTGAACTTGCGCCGAAGCCGTT
>DFNY01000105.1:0-1257 GCA_002376595.1 Jonesiaceae bacterium UBA3555
ACCTAATTGGAAAGCACCTTCATCATCGGCGCAAACTACTGTGAAGCCAACTTCCGGTACCTGTCCCACAAACTGCTCAAAAGCTTGTTCAAAGGCTTCTTTAGATCCATAGTGATCCAAGTGATCAGGCTCGATGTTAGTCACAACCGCCACGTGAGGTTCATAGTTCAGGAACGAGCCATCGGATTCATCGGCTTCCGCTACAAGGANNATAGCAAAACTAGGATCTAAGCCAGCATGCTGCGCTGCCACAGCGATCATCGCGGAGGTGGTGGTTTTCCCATGAGCGCCAGCCACCGCGATGGCACGCCGTCCACGCATCAGCAGGGCCAATGCCTGAGAACGGTGGATAACCGTTAGCCCGGCAGCACGCGCAGCCACAAATTCCGGGTTGTCGTTACGAATCGCAGACGACAACACAACCGTGCGCGCTTGCGACACAGACGCACCATCTTGCGGAATATTTACCGCAATGCCTAACTCGCTCAATGCTCTCGTCACATCGCTCGCCTTGGAATCCGAGCCGCTGACAACAGCACCCAGACTCCGGAACATCTGCGCCAGCACAGACATACCAGCACCGCCCACTCCAACAAAATGGATCGGACCAACATCTAGCGGACCCCACGTTGGGTCGAGCTGTGCGTATCGATTCTCAGTCACGTGACCAGCCTGCAACTTTCTCAATTACATCGACAACCATGCTCGTCGCTTCCGGCTTACCCACTGTGGCAGCAGCCGCAGCCATCCGCGCACGTTGGGACTCGTCGGAAATCAACTTCACCACATTCTCAACTGCCCACGACTGAGTGAACTGGGCGTCGTCAACAATGAGTGCGCCCCCAGCAGACACCAAATCTTGAGCATTCAGGCGCTGCTCACCATTACCGATCGGCAACGGAACAAACACCGCGGGAACACCCAACGCAGCGATTTCACACACTGTGCCCGCACCACTACGGCAAACCACAAGGTCCGCCACTGCGTAGGCCAGATCCATCCGTTCCAAATACTCAAGGACATGGTAACTAGCACGCATCTGGGGATCGAGAACCGAAAGATCCTCCAAAACCGCCTGCGATTTTCCCTTGCCAGTCAAATGCAATACTTGAGCGCCAGTACCAAGCAGCTCCCGAGCCACATCAGCCATCGTGCGATTCAATCGCAACGCGCCTAGCGAACCACCCGTAACCACAACGACAGGACGCGCAGGATCAAGTCCCAGTTCTGAAGCTGCCTGAGCGCGGGTACCACTGG
>DFNY01000105.1:1263-4328 GCA_002376595.1 Jonesiaceae bacterium UBA3555
ATAAGGTCAAAGATCTCTGACCGCAATGGAAGCCCAGTCACATGGGCATCACCCAATGAAGTACTGGCAAATGAAGTTGTTACCGCTTGTGCCCAGCGCGCACCGATCTTGTTAGCGATGCCGGCCCGAGCATTTTGCTCCTGAACCACAATGGGCACACCCAAACNNATCGCAGTAATCGCCTGCTTTGAGGCCTTAATGGCAGCTTGAAGTTTTGACGGAAGCGCGAACCAAGCCGGAGTCGGCTTACGAGGCATTGGTACACGTGGAATAACGCTCAGATCGAATCCCCGAGCCGGAACCAGGTCCGCCTCGAGTCCCTCTGCCGTGCCAAGAACCGCAATGCGAGCGTCTGGATAACGAGTGCGCACCTCCTGAGCAACTGCAAGTAGTGGATTCACGTGGCCCGCAGTGCCGCCACCCGCCAAAAGAATAGATTTGGTCATGAGATGTCCTCCTTATGGCCGCTTAACACGACGACCACTTGAACCTGAAATAACTGCAATTGTTTTCTTAACCATGCTGGGCTTTGCTGAGAACGCTTCACGAGCGCCAGGTTCATCGCGCGCAAAAGCGAGAACAACACCAAGAGCAAGCATCGTAGCAACCAACGCGGAGCCACCAGCCGAAACCAGAGGCAATGGAACACCAATTACTGGGAAAACTCGGGTGACAACACCAATGTTGATGACCGCTTGCCCCAAGATCCAGGCCGCAATACCTCCGGTGGCAATCTTTACCATTGGATCTGGATGGCGCATGATTACTCGGAGCATTCCCACACCAAGAAGAACAAAAAGCAGAATTACTGCTGTGGTCCCCACGAACCCGACTTCTTCTCCGATAACCGAGAAGATGAAGTCGTTTTGGGCTTCAGGCAGGTAGGCCCACTTCTCCGAGCCAGCGCCTAACCCGACGCCACCCCAGCCACCGGTACCCAGGCCCTCCATGCCACGAATAACTTGGAAGCACAGAGCATCATCGGTTGTGCAGTTGCGGTCATAAGTTGCAAGGATTCGGTTGACACGGTTCTCGCTGAAGATTACTGCTATGAGTACGAACAGCCCACCGGCAGCGCCTACCACAGCAAACCATTTCATGGGTAGTCCAGCGATGAACAAGCATCCGACAACCACCAAGCACAAGATCAGCACCGTGCCCAAGTCGCGGCCGAGCATAACCAACCCGATGCCTACCGCAGCGCCACCCAGCACCGGGATGAGCACATCACGCCAGTTCTTTGTGGTTGCCAGTTTGCGGGCAATAACTGTGCCCATGAACACGGCCAAAGCCACTTTCATGAACTCCGAAGGCTGGATGGAAATTGAACCAAGCCTGATCCAGTTACGGTTACCCAGAACCGAACCGGACTCCCCCGGCATTACGAACACCAGACACTGCAGACCGATTGCTGCGATGAGTGCCAGCCACGCGATCTTCTTGTAGGTATCCACTCTGACGTGAATGGCCACGACTAGCGCAGTAGTACCAGCCACTGCGAACAACAGCTGGCGCAAGAAAATAGTGTAGGCGGTTCCGTTCCGGCCAAGTGATTCAATCGACGAACTGGAAAGCACCATGATCAGGCCAAAAACCACAAGCGAGACCGTAGCGCCAAGCAACAAGTAGTAGCTGGTGGTCGCCGAGTTCCACACCCCTGCCCAACTGAAACTGGTGGAAGTGCTGCCTTCTTTCACTGCACGCACATTACTCATATCCCACCACCTATTTGTCGAGCGCACCCTGCGAGAGGGATTGAGCGGCCGAAGCAAACGCGTTACCGCGGTCTGCATAACTCGCGAACTGATCCATAGAAGCACACGCCGGGGCCATCAAGACCACATCGCCAGGCCCAGCATGCTCATATGCTACGCGGACTGCCTCATTCATGACTTCTGCCCCGCCGCGCTTTACATTTGCTTCACTCATTGAGGCAATGTATGTGACGGGTACGTGGGGTTCCACCTGAGCCAACGCAGAACGCATTGGTTCTTGGTCAATTCCGATGACAACCACCGCGCGGAGCTTTGTCTTAGTCTGTGATACCAACTGCTCAAACTGAGCACCCTTGGCCAGCCCCCCGGCAATCCACACCACGCTCGAGTCACGGAATGATCCTAACGAAGCCAATGCCGCGTGAGCATTCGTTGCCTTCGAGTCATCCACAAACGTGACGACGCCGGCGTCCCAACCACCAAAGACTGGTGCAATGGTCACCTCAGCAATACGGTGTCCGCCTGGTTGATATTGACGCAACCCGTCGCGCACAGCGCGGGCAGAAACACCTACCGCGCGGGTCAGTGCTCCAGCAGCCAGTGCATTGGCCACAATATGCGGAGGAATAGGATGCCCCTCACCGGCAAGGTGCTGAAGATCTGCGAGTTCTGCAAGTTCGGCAGCGTGGCTGTGGCGCGCAGGGTCGGTCCTGTCCATGTGGAAGGCACGGTCCACTAAGACATCCTCCACAAGCCCTACTTGGCTACGTTCCGGAGAGCCCAATGTGAACCCGACGGCAATTGCTCCCTCTTCCACGTCCGCCTGCTCAACTAGCGAGCGCGTACGTTCGTCGCTCACATTGTAGATACACGCGGTCTTCACATGATCAAAGATTCTTCCTTTGTCGTTGGCGTAGTTGTCAAAGCTGCCATGCCAGTCGATGTGGTCAGCAGCNNTCAACGCTTGGGTCCAATGCAACTTCGATTACTGGACGGCCGACGTTACCCACCGCAACGGCATTGCGCCCATCGGCTTTGAGGATCGACTCGACCATGGATACGGTCGTGGTCTTTCCGTTGGTTCCGGTGACACCAATCCAAGGTGCAGGAGCGCCAGTTGACGTCTGGTTGACCCGCAACTGCCAGGCCAACTCGATCTCACTGATAATTGGGACCGATCCTTCGGTGAGCGCCACCAAAATATCGGAGTGTGGTGCCCAGCCTGGTGAGGCCACAGCAAGATCAAATTCATTGACGGGTACGTCAACTGCTTGGGAAAAGGTTGCCTGAGGGTTGCGTGCATCCAAGGTATTGAGCGCGGCAGGCTTTTGCTCTGAAGGAAGTGACTTC
>DFNY01000105.1:4343-7471 GCA_002376595.1 Jonesiaceae bacterium UBA3555
TGTAACCCATTCGGCATAGAAGATTCCAAGACCAAGCGCAACGAAGATTCCAGCGATGATCCAGAATCGGATCACGATGGTCACTTCGCCCCAGCCTGAGAGCTCAAAGTGGTGGTGAAGCGGCGCCATCTTGAAAACGCGTTTTCCAGTGGCTTTGAAGAAGCCAATTTGGATCACGTCGGACATCACGATGATGACGAATAGTCCACCGAGAATTACTGCGAGGAACTCTGTGCGGGTCAAGATCGAGATGCCCGCAAGTGCTCCACCAAGAGCCAAGGAACCGGTGTCTCCCATGAAGATCTGTGCCGGCGAACCGTTCCACCAGAGGAACCCGAAGCACGCACCAACGATTGCTGCGGCCACAACCGCAAGGCTTAGTGGATCGCGGGTTGCGTAGCATCCAGCGTCCGGGCCCCACATGCAGTTTTGGTTGTACTGCCAAATCGAGACAAACGTGTATGCGGCAAACACAATCAGCGAAACGCCCGTTGCTAGGCCATCGAGTCCGTCGGTTAGGTTCACAGCGTTGGACCACGCCGTGATAAGGAAGTTTGCCCATAGAACAAACAAGATGAGTCCCACCGCTGCACCGGCGAAGGCGAGGTCTAGGTTGGTGTCACGAATGAATGAAATCTTCGTGGATGCAGGCGTTACATCGCGTGCATTGGAGAACTGCAAGGCAAGCACCGAGAACACGATCCGAACGATGCCTTGGCCAATGATCTTTCCCTTAGGCGAAAGCCCCAAGGATCGCTGGTTAGAGATCTTGATGAAGTCGTCGAGGAAACCAACGAATCCCATGCCTGCCATGAGGAAAATGAGCAAGCTAGCTGAGGCCGTAGGCCCACGGCCCGATACCACCATGGANNCAACCCAGCCGAGGAGCGTTGCCAGGATGATTACGATGCCGCCCATAGTGGGGGTGCCGCGTTTGGTGAAGTGCGCTGTTGGACCGTCTTGCCTAATGAATTGTCCGTAGTTCTTGTGAACCAAGAACTTGATCAGTAGTGGCGTTCCTACGAGTGAAACAATTAACGCCACCGCTGCCGATACGAGTACTGCAATCATGAGGACTTATTCCTTTCCGACGAGACGATCGGCGAGCTTCCACAGTCCAGAGCCGTTGGAAGACTTGATGAGAACGAGGTCTCCTGGTTCGAGGGTGCTGTCAAGGAGATCATGTGCTTCTTCGATCGAATCGACACTGACAACTTCTTCTCCCCAAGATCCCTCTTGGAGCGCACCGTCGGCGAATCCGCTAGCGCCCTTACCTACGACCACCAGCAGAGAGATATTGAGCCGCACAACTAGGCGGCCAATGTCATCATGCTGGGTGCGCGAGTCTGGGCCGAGTTCGAGCATTTCACCTAGCACCGCAATGGTGCGTCGCTTGCGTCCGGAGAGCGCTGCCAAGGTCTTGAGTGCGGCCCTCATTGAATCAGGGTTCGCATTGTAGGAGTCATCAATGATGGTGACGCCGTCAGCCCGTTCTGTGACATCCATTCGGTGTGGCGAAAGGGCCCGAGCACTGTTGATCACGGGCACGCTTTGGCTCAGTGGGATACCTACTGCTGCAACAGCTGTGATCGCAGCTAGGGCATTTGTCAGGTGGTGTTCTCCAACAAGCTTGAGTGCTACTTGAGCGCTCTCATTGGAACGAGAATCAGTCACCGTAAACGAGGCCTGTCCAAGCGCGTCCAAGCTCGTGTTGGTGGCTTGGAATGTTGTAGAACGAACGACGCCAAAGGTCAGCACCTGCTCTGAGGCTTTGTCTCGCATTGCAATGACGCGAAGGTCATCGGCGTTTAGAACGACTGAGCCGCCCTTTCGCACACCTGCAACGATTTCAGACTTTGCGCGCGCAACATCCTCAATGCCGCCGCCGAATCCGCCAAGATGCGCTGAGCCCACGATGAGTACAACGGCCACGTCTAGCGGCGCGATGGATGTCAGGTAGGTCAGATCTCCTTGGGCGTTAGCGCCCATTTCGAGTACCAAGTACTTAGTGTCTTCGGTGGCTTGGAGGACCGTGAGTGGCAGCCCTAGTTCGTTGTTAAATGAACCTTTGGGAGCAATGGTTTCGCCGGCCATAGACAGAATCTGGCCGATCAAGTCTTTCGTAGTGGTTTTGCCGGNNTGTCACCGTGTTCCCTGAGCGATTCAAGATGAGCCGCTGCAATCTGGCCTATCGCCGTTTCCGTATCATCAACCACAACGTGTGGCACACCATTTATTGGACGTTGGGCCAAGACCAATGCGGCCCCGGCTTGGTGTGCGGCTTGCGCAAAATCATGCCCATCACTATGCTCACCAGCAATTGCCACGAAGAGCGATCCGCTCTCTACTTGCCGCGAATCAACTACGGTTGGGCCGGATACCAAAGCGCTAGGCTCGGCGTTGAGCTGCCCACCAGTAATTGAAGCGATTCGCTCCGCTGAAAACACGTTTAGGCCACTCCCTGATCTCATCGATCTTGCTAAAAAATCTTTATCCCAGTCCGGATCACCGCGGTGACACTACCTGGGTCAAAGCGAACGCACGTAGAATTCCCACCTGCGCTTAACGCTTTGCAACCTATCTATTGAACCACCGAACAAGTGTCGTTTGCTTGAAGAAGCCACCAGTTCGGCTCATGTCATATCTGACATTCACAAATCATTTGCTTTTCGCCACGATGTCAAAACGGCTCGAGCGTAGATTCGGTCGTCAAGTTGGTGTTGGTCGCCATTGAGGTCTTGGATGANNAATGGTTTCATGGCCTCGACCCGCTATCAATACAGTGTCGTGTGAGTGAGCCAAGGCAATAGCAAAATCCATTGCGGCTTCCCGTGGAGCGATGTTCTGCACTCGTACGGACCGTTCAGAATCAGACAGCTCTAAATACCCACGTTCCGATTGAGCGCCAGAAAGCACTTGCTCACGGATAGCTTCCGGATCTTCGGAGTATGGGTCGTCATCTGTGATGATCGCGATGTCTGCGTGCGTAAACGCGACCTGGCCCATGTGCGCCCGTTTCGTGGCGTCTCGCTCCCCTGCTGCACCGAAAACTACGATGAGTTTCCCAGTTCCAGTTTCCTCGTGATGGGCCTTTAGGGAGCTCAGAGCAAATTCAAGTGCCTCGGCGG
>DFNY01000105.1:7490-7974 GCA_002376595.1 Jonesiaceae bacterium UBA3555
CCTCCATACGACCCGGCACAACGGCAAGGTGCCTTAATCCCGAGAGGATGTGCTCCGCAGAGATGCCATCGCACAGCGCCATTACCGTGGCCAAAGCGGCATTGGCCACGTTGATTGCTCCGAGCAAAGGTGAATGTGAGTTCACCGTTACCCCGCGAGGTCCAGACAGCACGAAATCTAAGCCTCTACCGTCACTGCTACGAGTGACGCTGTGCGCGCGCCAGTCACTTTCAAACGAAGAGTCATCGCACAGGTCGGTAGTGATACTTACTGTTTCAATGAGTGCACGTCTGGCTAGTTTCCTGCCCCATTTGTCGTCGGCGTTTACTACAGCGATCTGGGCGAATTGAGGCGTAAACAGCATCGCCTTAGCTTCAAAGTACTCGTCCATTGTGTGATGGAAGTCGAGGTGATCGTGCTGCAGGTTGGTGAAGCCAACCGTGCTGAAATGGGTGCCGGTGACTCGATGCAGGGACAGCGCATG
>DFNY01000105.1:8092-10515 GCA_002376595.1 Jonesiaceae bacterium UBA3555
GTCTTGTTCACTTTGAACACTTACTACGGGAACACGAGCAGTGAGTTCTCCAGACTGTTCCCAAACAATCCCCTGCGCGCGTAGAAGATCCACACCAGCAGAATCGGTCAGGATCGCACTCGCACCGTGCTCAACTGCACTGGAGGCAAAGCGTGCACCATGAGCTTTCAAGCCCGGCACAGCAACGAAAACATCGCCCGGTTCTAGGGCAAAGGTGGACACCGAGAGTCCACACACATTCTCCCAATCGGCCTGATTCTCGCGCGGCGCGGCAACCAACTCAGTGACAGATTCTTGAACGAGTTCCAAGATACTCATCTGCGGGCGATGAGTTGGGCGTAAGAGGTCTTGTTCTGAACTCATGGATACCAATTTACGGTCTTTTTGTCCCTCGTGAGTGTTTGGTTTACGTGAGCAATGTCGCGTGTCTGATTTCTCCCACATGGGGCAATCAAACATGGTGTCAAAAAACGCCGACTTTAGTTATTTCCACTCGATCGGATACAAGTTTGGTTTAGTTGTGCTTGGCTCGATTCCCAGCCGCTGTAATGAGTAGGCCATTACGTCTGAGAACACGGGCGCCGACACGACCGATCCCCAAATGGTGGTCTGTGGGTCCCGAATAATCACCGAAACTACGACTTGCGGGTCTTCCACTGGAGCCACGCCAATGAATGAAGAAACGAAGGATGACAGTTTNNAGTTTGCCATCTGCGCCAATTGACTGCGCAGTACCGGTCTTACCCGCCACCCTGTAGCCCTTAACAGCTCCAGGCTTACCCGAACCCTCAACAACTACAGATTCCATCATGGAGAGCACCTTGTTAGCGGTCTCTTTGGACACAATCTGCTTGGTCTCGGACTTCTGTGAAGGAGTGAACACACCGCTTGCGTCTTCGGTGCCGGCCACCAAGTGAGGCTGGCAGGCTTGACCTTCGTTTGCCATCGTCGAAAAGACATTCGTTGCCTGTACTGCAGAAGCCGACATTCCCTGCCCAAAGAGCACACCGTACTGAGTACGGCCATCCCAGTCGTCAAGGTCATGCAAAATACCGCGAGTCTCACCACCCAGTTCGATTCCAGTGCGTTCACCAAATCCAAACTTCTTTAGGTAGTCGTATCGCACCTGCTTTGTAAGCAATTCACCGACCTGTACTGTTCCGGTGTTTGATGAGTCAGCCAAAATGCCAGTCAACGTCATCTTTTGCGTTGCGTGCTCGTGTGAGTCTTTGAATATCTCACCGTTTGAGGTGGTGTACTGATACGGCACTTTGAACTTCGAGGTTGGCGTAGCAACACCTGTCTCAATTGCGGCTGCCATGGTTACGATCTTCGCCGTGGATCCAGGCTCGAAGACGTCCAGCACCGCGCCGACGCGGCCAGTGCGATCAGTGTTTCCGTCTTTCGTTGTACTGCGGTCCGCCAGCGCAAGGACCTCGCACGAGTTGATGTCTTGAACGATCACCGTTCCTGCAGAGGCGCCCATCTTCTTGAGCTGCTCATCTAGTGCTTGCTCGGCGTGCCATTGGATGTCCATATCCAANNAAGGTGGATCGCACAGTAGTGCCCTGCTTAGCAGGGACTTCAGTAACTTCGCGCGATGGCAGCATGTAGCCGTTTTTGGCTCGTTCGTAGGTCATGGTACCGTTCTCGCCTGCCAGCATGCTGTCTAGTTTGTACTCCAACCCAGACTGGCCACCTTCAGCGCCGACCCAACCAATGATGTTGCTTGCGGTATTTCCTGATGGATAGATCCGCTTGGGCTGAGTCTCAGGGAAAATTCCGGCGATACCAAGCGCGTTGACTGCCTGCCACGTTTCGGGGGCAACGTCTGTGGCAATAGTCAAGTACTGATTGTATTTTTCGGTGTCTTCGGCTTTGGTGAGTTTGGTGGCGAGTTCAGTTTCGTTGATTCCTAGGACTGGTGCCAACAGCTTTGCAGCANNCGTTGCCTTCTTCGTCGGTGGTTTTCCAGTTTGAGATGAGTAACTGGTCTGCGAATATCTTGTATCGAGTTACCGATTCAGCTACCGCTACCCCGTTTCGGTCGGTAATTGAACCGCGCTCGGCAACGAGTTCAACNNGCGCAACTGACGGGCTTGTTCAGCCAATTGTGGGCCACTGATGAGTTGCACATACGCGAGACGACCTACCAGAGCCGTTGCGGTGAGCGCGGCTAAGGTCCCAAAAACTTTGACGCGTTTTGGCGAAAGGCTGAACCCAATTGGGCCTCGGTTGCGCTCTGCTGCCCGCTGCGCCCTGCGCTGGTTCCGCTGTTCGCCCTGCGCGCGTCTTGCTTGCGCGCCGAGTGTGTTGTGCCCAGTTGCCGTTCGAGGCCCGCCAACTGCTCGGGGCTTAGCGACGACACGGGTTGGACCTTGGTCGTCGTTGCGTCGCATCGTGGCTGGCTGTGTCGACCGCGT
>DFNY01000105.1:10640-12207 GCA_002376595.1 Jonesiaceae bacterium UBA3555
GCGTGACCCTTGCGTCTGATTTTTGGCCCCAGACTTTGAAGTCGGCGCCTGGCGTGTGGTTCGAGGAACTGAATTACGTGGCGTGGTGCGACGCTGCTCGTTACTGCCCTGACCGCGTCCCGTGTCACTCAATGTCAGTTACCTTCCGCGCCTTTCGCAGCATTTACCTTGGAGGAATCAATGTGCAGAACGTGCGGGTTGACCATTTGGCGCATTCCCAATTGTTCTGCTCTTTTGGCCAGATTCTCTGCGGTAGAGATGTCTGCCAGTTCCTGGCTCAGCTGCTCGCCAATAATTGCCTCTTGCGATCGTACCTTGGTTAGGTCCGCACGCTCGTAAGCGCCATTCGCCATTTCGGTGTTGAGGAGGAGCACGCCTAGGACCGCTGCAAGAAGTGTCACTATGCACACCATGACAAACCTTGTTGAGGACCGCTCATGAGCAGGTGCCTCGATAAGGCGCAGTCGTGGCTTCGAAGACTTTACTGGGGCGGAACTTGGTGCGGTGATTGCCGGGCGCACCGGAAGTGCACGGGCGGCTGATGCTGGCAGTGCGCTCATTTCACTTCTCCTTGTTGGTCTTCATGTGATCAGGTGTTTCGCGGATGCGTTCCACTGCGCGTAGGCGAACCGGCGCAGAGCGGGGGTTGTGTTCGAGTTCTGTTTCGTCTGCCTTCTCTGCACCACGAGTGAGTGCCTTGAGGTATGGCTTGTGCGTTTCTGGTTCAATTGGCCATTCGGGCGGTGCGCTCGAGTTGATTCCACGTGCAAACTCACGCTTTGTTAGGCGATCTTCGAGTGAGTGGTAGGACTCGATGAGGAGGCGGCCACCGATTGCAAGGCTGTTAACGGCTGCCGGAAGTGCCCGTTCCAGTACTTCGAGTTCACCGTTCACTTCGATGCGGAGCGCCTGGAACGTACGTTTCGCAGGGTTTCCACCGTTCTGGCGCTTTGCAGCTGGTATGCAAGCACGCACTAAGTCAACGAGCGCGGCTGACCGTTCCCAGGGGGTGGTTTCCCGCTTGGCAACGATGGATCGTGCAATTTTCGCTGCAAAGNNGCTCTGAGTACGTGTTGAGCACTTCAGCGGCAGTGAGCGTTGCTGTGGTGTCCATTCGCATATCGAGAGGGGCGTCTTGAGCGTACGAGAAGCCGCGGTCTGCCTCGTCGATTTGCAACGATGAGACCCCTAGATCCATCAATATTCCTTGAACACCTGAAATGTTCAGGTCACTGATGACTTCTTCAATTTGGTCGTACGTTGCATGGACTGGGATAAACCGATCACCGAACTGCTCAAGGCGTTCTGACGCTAGCTCCAGTGCTTGAGGATCTCTGTCAATTCCGATTGCCGTTGCCTGTGGGAACGCTCGCAGGATTCCTTGAGTGTGTCCTCCCATACCCAAAGTGCCGTCTACATACACGGCGCCTGGCTGCGACATCGATGGCTCGAGGAGCTCAATGCAACGGTTGAGAAGTACAGGAAGGTGCTTACCGGATGCCACTGAGTTGTCTTGGAACTCGGTCATGGTGTTCGCATTCTCCTGTCAGGCAGTGCGGATGGTGGG
>DFNY01000105.1:12245-12976 GCA_002376595.1 Jonesiaceae bacterium UBA3555
TGGTAGGTATCCCAAGTTCCCGCATCCCAGATTTCTACGCGTGATCCGGTTCCAATTACTGCGATGTCGCGATCGAGTCCTGCGTACTCACGCAACGCTGCTGGTATTGAAATTCGGCCTTGCTTATCTGGCATTTCGTCACTCGCGCCCGACAGGAAAACGCGCATGTAGTCACGCGCCTGACGAGACGTAACCGGAGCCTGAAAAAGGTGCTCATACATCCTGCGAAACTCGTCCAGAGGCAAAAGGAAGAGGCATCGTTCTTGCCCGCGAGTCAGAACCAAACCAGGAGCGAACTGGTTGCGGAACTTGGCAGGAAGGATGAGCCGACCCTTGTCATCCAGACGTGGTTTGTAGGTTCCCAAGAACAAGCTGGGGATACCGCCTAGCAACTCTTGCATTGACTGCATCCTCCTCTCGCTCCGAGTACCTCCACGTTACTCCACTTTCCACCACAAAGTACGAAATTTTCAATAGTTTCACCTTATTTTCTTTCAAAGATGCAGGTCACAGAGGTGGTGCAAAGTGGAGGGAAAATTGCGTGTCGCGGACGTTTTGCCTGATTCCCTTTGAAATGACTGCGCATTTACGCAGGTCAGGGCACTATGAGCGCCACCTCACCAGCGCTCCACTTCTCCCCCAAAGACGAAACGACGTCTGCAGCGCTATCTCGGTGAGAGTGTGGAGGGAAGTGGAGTAGGAACTGTGCCTAGGCGGATATTGGGAGCGCC
>DFNY01000105.1:13027-13477 GCA_002376595.1 Jonesiaceae bacterium UBA3555
GCGCTCCTCCATTTTTGAAGTGAAGCTCTGCTTCTTACGAGGAGCGGATCCTGGTCCGGAACCGGTCTTGCTGTGCGAAATTGGCTTTCCATCCGGTCCAAGAAGAGTGAGCGACTGCGTCTTGTCTGATGTGACTGCATACCAGATAGCAAGAACCATGATGACGAAGCCGATGATCCCAACAACTGCAAGGGATTTGGCCACACCAAAAAAGAGCATCACAAGGCCAGCCACTACTCCTAGAGCGCCAACAGCAATTCGCTTTGCTGATGTTCTGTGACCGTGGGTCATAGCGGTTGCGAGTTTGGGGTCGTCGGTTGCCAGGTCGCGTTCTAGTTGCTCTAGAATCCGTTGCTCGTGCTCTGATAGAGGCATTTCGCTACCTCCTTGTGTGAAATCGGGTGCCTTAGGTCAAGGATAGTTGGTGTCGTTCAGTCTTGAAAGTCGAAC
>DFNY01000105.1:13516-14442 GCA_002376595.1 Jonesiaceae bacterium UBA3555
GTCACGGATGCTTCTAGTGTGTCTTGGAACAGGCTCTGAGCCTCGGGCTCCAAGTTTTCCACTCTGACGCCAACAAGCCTGACGGCTAGATGACGTTTGAGTCCACTAAAAAGTTCCCTAGCCGCCACGTAGATTTCGTTTGTCGAGTTAGTGGGCGACTTCAAAGTAATGGATCTAGTCAGGGTTTCAAAGTCTGAACTCCGCACCTTTATTCCCACTGTTCGACCAACTAAATTGCGCGCCCTCAACCTAGATGCGCAGTGGTCTGCGAGGGTTAGAACTTTGGACAAGATCTCATTGGTATCGAAAATATCCACTGCAAAGGTCATTTCGGCACCAATACTCTTCTCACTTCGATCCACGCTGACGTCACGGTCGTCTTTCCCCCAGGCCAGCGCCAGCAAGTGTGCAGCAGAAGCCTGACCCACCATACGAGCCAGTTGTGGCTGAGTAAGCTTCGCAAGTTCAGCCACCTCCGTTATCCCCCAGCCCGCTAGCCGTTCAGCAGTTTTGGAGCCTACGCCCCACAAAGACCCAACTGGGAGGCACTGCACAAATTCGACCGTTCTAGCATCTGGAATAAGCATCAGTCCGTCAGGTTTGGAGTTCGTTGAGGCAAGCTTTGCAACGAATTTGCTCCTTGCGATACCTACTGAGCACGTCACTGCAAATTGTCGGTAGACCTCTGCGCGGATCGCGACACCAATCTCTGTAACTGAGCCCAATCTTCGCAATGACCCAGAGACGTCAAGGAAAGCCTCGTCCACGCTAACTTGCTCAACCAGCGGCGTCACAGAGCGTAGAATCTCCATGACACCTTGGCTGATTCGGTAATACTCTCGATAATCTGGAACCAGATATATCGCCGTTGGAGCAACTACCTTCGCCCGCGCAACAGGCATCCCTGATCTCACCCCGAGCGCCCG
>DFNY01000105.1:14483-17377 GCA_002376595.1 Jonesiaceae bacterium UBA3555
CAAGCTCCTCTGAGCCCCAGTTGCGCCGTGCAGCAGATGCTCTTGGTGCATTACTCACCGAGATACCTCTTCTTCAAGCCTTTGGAAAATACGACAATCTCATGCGGCGCTTTGAGGAGCTAGCAGCGACGAAGTTGATGCGAAAAGCTGTTGAGCCTGCTCAACGAAGAGCCGAGCCTGCCCCAGCCAAAAGTCTGCGCCAGACTGGCGCAAAAGCGTCAAGTCGCCGGCTTCAGCGAGCGCGCGCAAGTGTGCACTCTCTTCGAACACAACCGCCCACATTGCCAACTCTGGGCGCACTCGCGACAGTTTCTGCCAAATTGTCTCAACACGACGACTCTTTGCTCCACCTGTCGCTGCTTCCACGACCGCACTNNTTCATCATGCGCGTAGCTTCAACGGTGAGTGGCAGGTGCGCCACACGGCCTTCAACTGGACGAGTTACGCCCTTCCCCTGCGCATTTGACCTGCGCGACGGTGAAACCGCTGTTCCAACTGTGTAAATCTGCTCCATACCACTCACCTCCACTTATATTTTCGAACACATGTTCGAACTTGTCAACGGCTAGCTGCGCCACCGAATTCTTTTCTGGCAACTAATCTCACGATTCCGACACCAGACTGCGAGCACGACAGGCAATAGGCTATTAACCATGGCCTCTCGAACTTCCCGATCATCATCTCGCAAGCCTGTGACATCGCAGCGAGTGGAATTTCCTGTCACCGAGACTCGCACCCCGTTTACCACCATCATTCTGGACGTTGATCGCGACAACCCGCGCAGGCTCACCGTCATGCTTGACGGTGCCCCAAGTTCCTTCATCGACTTGGATGCCCCCGACAATGTGGTGTTCGAATACATGGAGATTTTTCTGGCAATCATTGAACGCATGGAGACCGGTCCACTTCACGCGGTTCATCTTGGTTCGGCTGGCTCCACAATGGCCCGCGCAATCGAGTACCTGCGTCCAAACTCCAGGCAGATCGGCGTCGATATTGACCAACAGTTGCTGGATTTTGCCCGGAAGTACTTTGAACTTCCCAAAGCGCCAAAGCTACGGCTACGCAGCGGTGATGCCCGCACCCAACTCGAAACGCTGCATCCAGGAACTCAGGACCTGATAATCCGCGATGTGTTTGCCAACGCGGTAACCCCACAGCACCTAACAACATTGCAGTTCACCCAGTCAGTTCTGACGCGACTGAACTCGGGCGGGCTCTACCTCATCAACTGTGCCGACAAACCACCGCTCGTAAATCTACGACGGGAACTGGCGACGGTGATCGCTGCAGCACAGGTTCACGACGAAGCCCACAACTACGCGCAACGCACTGCGGTAGGGCTGGTAGCAGAGCCAGGAATACTCAAGGGCCGTAGGTATGGAAACCTCGTAATAGTTGTTGCAAAAGGTGCACCTGAAGAAGTACATAACACCTTTGACCTAGAATCAGCTCAACTCGCTCGAAGCCTGCGCACGCTGGCTGTACCGGCTCACATCATAACGGGGGCACAACTCAATGAGTTTGTTGGAACGGCATCGCCACTGGTAGACGAAGCCGAGTTCACCCAGACTTTGCCATAGAACGCCACCTCAAAACCAAGAAACCGGTGAGGGGNNTCCCTCACCGGTTATTCAGCTGTACAAGTTGTACTAGTTGTCGGTGTCCGGCTTTTCCATTCGAGACAAGAACTTCTCGAATTCCTCACCCAATTCATCCGCCGTTGGAATGCGGGTGACGTGAGCCAACAATGATTCCTCCGGGTGAGCCGCCATGAATGCGTCGTACTGATTCTCAAGGCCGCGAATCATGTCAGAGATTTCCTGCGATTTAGAAGCTTGCCGGTCTACTTCATCTATTGCCTCTTGCGCAGCGCCCGCAAGTTCTTCAACAGAGAGATCTAACCCGCTGAGGGCTTCCACCCGGGTCAAACCAGCAATTGCAGCCGGAGTGTATTGGGATTGCGCTAGGTAATGCGGAACGTGAACCGCAATTCCCACTGCGTCTCGCTCGGAGAGGCCCAGAACGAAGTTGATGACGTTTGCAACCGTCGCTGGTACCTGCATACTTCCCGACCAAGCCTTGTCTTCGTCGATAAGCCCTTCACGCGTAGCGTGCATGATAGCGCCCTGCGGGCGCGTGTGAGGGACTCCCATCGGTATCCCGGCCACACCCAAAACCAACGAGACATTGAACTCCGCCACCAGTGAGACGACGGCCTGAACAAAAGCATCCCAGTATCGATCCGGCTCTGATCCATGAAGGAGCAGATACTGCGTGCCCTCGACATCACGAAGCAAGTCTAAAGCGATTGCCGGCCCCTGATAATCAACCCACCTAGCTGCATCAAAGGTCAACAGCGGACGCTTCGCGTGATAATCCACCAAACGGTCATGATCAAAAGTGACAACACGCTCAGGCTCGCCAATATCAAGCAGATGCTGATTCACAGCGTCACTAATGTGACCAGCATCCGCGATCCCCTTCAGGGAAATAATCATCACCGGACCCACCTGCGATCCTTCGCCGCGAGCGCGCAAAAGGTCACTGACCTCGAAGTTCGCCTCGTACAGGTCACGTGGGTCGAGCATGAATTCCTCCGAATGTGTTCACAATATGCGTGTCCACCTTAACTATTTCTGCCAAGGTTTTGTTCCCGCTTTGCTCTACAGAAAGACACACTGCGGACATTCGGAAGGCGAAAGGTGCAAAGTACACCTGAAATGTTGGATAATGGACGGCCTGCTTTTTCACCGTGCGTAGGACTTGCGCGCGGTGAGAGTGAGGAGCGGAACCACCCTCTAGCGTGCCCGCGGTCATTAATCAGAGCTGTAAAAGGATAGTGCGTGTCTGAACTCTCTCGGGACTTCCAACAGGAGCAAGAGCACCTGGAG
>DFNY01000105.1:17428-23368 GCA_002376595.1 Jonesiaceae bacterium UBA3555
TAACTCTGCTTGACGCGGTGGAAGACAGGCTCGTATTTGGGCGCCTCGACTTCGATGAAGATCTACCCGCCCACTCCCCTAACAATGAAACGCAGGAGCCGAAACCTACCACGCGATACGTGGGCCGAATCGGTTTGTCGAACACCGACCAAGTAAACCTTTTGACAGACTGGCGCGCGCCAGCGGCTCAACCTTTCTACCGCGCAACGGCCGCCCAACGTGACGGAGTAAAGCGACGTAGACACCTGCAAACAGCTGACCGCCGCATCACGGGCGTCGAAGACGAGATTCTAGATTTATCGCTCTCCGAATCAGAGCGTGCATCAATGAACCTCTCAGGTGAAGGTGCGTTGCTCTCGGCAATGTCTGCCGGACGTACCGGCAAGATGAACGACATCGTATCCACCATCCAGCGCGAGCAAGACGAGATCATCCGCACTGACCTACAGGGTGCATTAGTGGTCCAGGGTGGACCAGGCACCGGAAAGACTGCGGTTGCGCTGCACCGAGCGGCCTATCTGTTGTACGCACACCGCAAACTTCTTGAGCGCTCAGGTGTGCTGCTCGTGGGGCCAAGCCCTTCCTTCCTTCGCTACATTGACCAGGTGTTGCCCTCCCTTGGCGAAACCGGCGTTGTCTCCACTACCTTGGCATCAATTCTCCCGGGGATTTCTGCGACGTATCGCGACACTGCCAATGCGGCGTCCATCAAGGGATCGATTGAATGGGCAACGGTAATCAAGAATGCAGTTCGGGCGCGTGAACGCGTTCCTGCCAACGACCAGTTGGTGCGCATCGATGGTCACGACTTGGTCATTCGCAGGCGTGACATCAAGGACGCCATGTACAAGGCACGCCGTCACGGAAAGCCTCACAATGAGGCACGCAAGACGTTTGTGAAGGAAATGCTGAACCGCCTTGGTCAGCAATATGTCAATGACATGCCGTACGAAGTTGCACCCGAGGACCGCTCCGAGATCATTGAAGAGATTCGCTCCAACCGTGACGTTCGAATCGCATTGAACCTGGCGTGGTTCCCTATCTCTGCAACAAAACTGGTAGAAGACCTGTNNCTCAACGCGTCCGAGTTGAAGGCTCTTTACCGTCCTGCTGGTAGCGGCTGGAGTGTGTCTGATATTGCGCTTCTCGACGAAGCCTTCGAGTTACTTGGCGAAACAGACGACACCCAGCGTGCCGAAGAACGTGCACGCGAGTCTGCCCGTGCTGAGGCTCTGGAGTATGCGCGCCAGGTCCTAGAGTCACAAAACTCTGGGGGTATCCGTGTTGACGCCGATACTCTGGCACAGCGATTTGTTGATAGCGGACCAATTCTGACCACCGCGGAGCGCGCAGCCAAGGACCGAACATGGACTTTCGCCCACGTCATTGTGGATGAGGCCCAAGAACTCACCGCCATGGACTGGCGTATGCTCATCCGCCGCTGCCCAACTCGATCCTTCACCATTGTTGGAGATGTGGCGCAAACATCGAACCCTGCCGGAGCACGCAGTTGGGGGCGCATGTTGTCGCCGTTGTTCTCAAAGAACTGGAGCCTAAAGAAGCTCACAATCAACTATCGCACTCCCACCGAAATCGCTTCAAAGGCGATCGATTTTGCGCGCGCACATCACCTGCCAGTGTCCGAACTGACTTCAGCACGGTCACTACCAGGATCTCTTGAAACAATCCGCGTGACCGAACAGGAGCTAATAGTTCGAGTGGCCCAGGCAGTGGACCGTGCGCTGAAGGACTTCGTACGTGGCTCAACAGGTCGAATTGCGGTAGTCGCACCACATGCGCTTCTGGGCAACTTGCACCTACACCTCTCTCACGATCACCAAGACGCGCTGTCAGGCGTTGACCCGATTGTGTCTGTGATCGATCCGCAGGAAGCCAAGGGGCTTGAGTTTGACGCCGTAGTTCTGGTGGAACCCGAGCAAATGCTCCGCGAAGTCAACGGTGTCTCCGATCTATTCGTAGCGATGACCCGAGCAACCAAGCGCCTCAGCGTCATCCATACTCAGGCACTTCCGCACGGGATGCGCTAAAAAGAAGCGGGTCTTTCACTGCACGATGCATTACCTGAGTTTCGAAATGTCCGCAGGGCAAGATCCATTTTGTGGATACTGTCCATTGGGTGGAACATTGTGGTGTGTTAAAGGCGCTGCTCCTAGAAAATGTTCACCCACTCGCGATCGAAATCCTTGCCGCTAACGGCATCGAGGTCGACAGCCGCTCGGGCGCACTCGATGAAGCCGAACTCATTGAGGCTCTTCAAGGCGTTCAACTACTTGGTATCCGCTCTAAGACGCAAGTAACTGACAAAGTTATTGAGGCGTCTCCTGAACTCGTTGCAATCGGTGCTTTCTGCATCGGTACCAACCAGATTGACCTTAAGTCGGCAGCACAGCACGGCGTTGCCGTGTTCAACGCGCCGTTCTCCAACACTCGTTCGGTAGTTGAACTTGCAATCGCCGAGATCATCTCCCTAACTCGCAGACTGACTGAACGCGACAAGGCACTTCACGATGGCGTCTGGGACAAGACCGCCGACGGCTCCTACGAAGTTCGCGGCAAGACCCTAGGAATCATCGGGTACGGCAACATTGGCACGCAATTGTCAGTCCTCGCCGAGAACCTCGGCATGTCCGTTGTCTTCTACGACACCGCGGAAAAACTCGCACTGGGCAACGCACAACGCCTCCATTCACTTGACGAACTTCTTCGCGTTTCAGACATCGTCACCATCCACGTTGATGGCCGTCCAGGAAACGCCGGGCTGTTCGGTGAAGCCGAGTTTGCAAAGATGAAGAAGGGCTCAGTGTTCTTGAACCTGTCGCGCGGCTTCGTCATGGACAACACGGCTCTGCGCAACGCAATTCTGACCAAGCACATCGCAGGCGCGGCTGTGGACGTATTCCCAGTTGAACCAAAGAAGCGCGGTGACCACTTCGATTCTGAGTTGCGTGGCCTACCAAATGTCATTCTGACACCACACATCGGTGGTTCCACCCTTGAGGCTCAGCAGTCAATTGGTGAGTTCGTTGCAAACAAGATGAAGGACTACATCCGCACCGGAACAACGACACTGAGTGTGAACCTTCCAAACCTCGCTTTGGAATCCACCACTGGTGTTACCCGGATCGCGTTCCTACACCGCAACACCCCTGGTGTGCTTGCCGCAGTTACGAACATCTTGGCCGAGTTTGGCACCAACATCGAAGGACAGCTGCTAGCTACCCGAGGTGAAATTGGTTATGTAGTCACCGACACAGACGCCAGCGTTGAACTCGAAGCATTGAACGCACTCAAGGCGCTCGATCAGTACATCCGCATTCGGGTTCTCCCACCAGTTGGCCTGAAAGCCCTGTAAGCACCCACAATAAACCTCTAGTGCGCAGCACCGCCGAAACAGAGCATGTCAGTAATGAGACTGCTCTAAGCACCCCGGCGGTNNAAACTTTAGTAGCGTTAGGTGCATGTACACCGCTAACGAGAACCGCTACGACTCCTTGCACAACGACTCTTTGTACCGCAGGCTCGGAACTTCCGGGCTGCTCCTGCCGAGTGTGAGCTTGGGCCTTTGGCAAAACTTTGGCGATTCCGCGCCCTACGCCACTCAACGGGAGATCGTGCTCCGCGCTTTCGATCGCGGTGTGACACACTTCGACCTCGCGAACAACTATGGCCCACCACCAGGACAGGCCGAAGAGAACTTCGGGCAAATGCTTGCCAAGGACCTCTCCCCTTACCGCGACGAGTTCATCATCTCAACCAAGGCTGGCTACCGATGCTGGCCAGGCCCTTACGGTGAAGGCGGCTCACGCAAGTATCTCTTGGCGTCATTGGATCAATCTTTATCCCGAATGGGCGTGGATTATGTTGATGTCTTCTACTCACACCGATTCGACCCCAACACGCCACTCGCCGAAACCCTTGGCGCACTCAAGGCAGCGATCGATAGTGGAAAGGCGCTCTACGCTGGGATCTCCTCGTATTCAGCACAGCGAACCAAAGAAGCGTTCGCAATTGCCAACGACATTGGCCTAAAGATCTCGGTCCACCAGCCCTCATATTCCATTCTGAACCGATGGATTGAGCAAAGCGACAAAGAAGGCAATTCCGTAATCAGCCAATGCAGGCAAGAGGGCGCCGGCATCGTTGTGTTCTCTCCCCTAGCGCAAGGCTTGCTCACGTCTAAGTACCTCACTGGGGAGATCCCAGCAGACTCTCGCGCTGCCCAAGGCGGCTCGTTCAGTTCTACCTACGTGAACAAAGCTAACGTCGACGCATTACGCGGACTCAACAAGATCGCGCTGCAGCGTAACCAGAGCCTGGCTCAAATGGCATTAGCGTGGACACTGCGTGACAGCGTTGTCACCTCCGCGATCATCGGCGCTCGCACCCTTGAACAATTGGACGAAAACCTCGATGCGCGCGAACAAGTGCATTTCAGCGACGATGAGATTTCCATGATTGAACGGCTTGCCATCGATGGCGGACTAAACCTCTGGGCATCTCGCTCCAGTGATTTGTAGCAGCACGGCTGACAAGTACCGGCCTTCGTTGCCAGTTCGCCTGCGTGAGCCACTAGGTTTCCTGCGCAGCTAGATCTGCCGTGTAGCTAGTTCTAGCGTGAAGTTAGTTTTGCCGTGTAGCTGGGTCTAGGGTGAAGATAGTCTAGCTGTGTAGCTGGGTCTAGCGTGAAGATAGTCTAGCCGTGTAGCTAGTTATCCTGTTCAGGGTCCGTACTTAAGCAAGAGTGAGGCACCGATGTTTACCATCAGTGCCGCACTCGTTTGCAATCAGTTGGGAAGTGCTAGTCCTCTATTGATTCCTCAGGTGCACTGTTCTCGGTTTCCGCGGCGGCATTAGCGCTTCGTTCAGAAGCTTGCGCTTGGTCTTCACGTTCCTTGCGAAGAAGAACAATTGCGTCTTCGAAATCTTCGAGAGATTCGAATGCCTGGTACACGCTCGCAAATCGCAAATATGCGACTTCGTCGAGTTCACGTAGCGGACCAAGGATGGTCAAGCCGACTTCGTAGGCTTCGAGTTCAGCAATACCCATTGACCGGATTGACTCTTCAACCTTTTGGGCCAGTAACGCAAGGTCATCATCAGATACTGGCCGGCCTTGGCAGGCTTTACGCACACCATTGATGACCTTTTCACGGGAGAAGGGTTCTGTGACGCCTGAGCGCTTAACCACAGACAAACTTGCAGTTTCGATAGTAGTGAAGCGCTTCATGCATTTGGGGCAAGAACGCCGCCTTCGGATTGCTGAACCGTCTTCTGACGTGCGGGAATCGACGACCCTTGAATCTGGGTGTCGGCAAAATGGGCAATGCACGTCGTTCTCCTTTGTCGTTACGACACGATTCCACAATATTACTTGCCTTCAAAGGACTTCTGCGGACAATAGGCCTGTGCATGTCGCCTCAGCAACGTGCATACGAGCCCACAGCATGCGAGCAGACGAGAGGGCTGGCATACGGGCAGACAAAAGGACAGCCATACGAGCGAAGGAGCGGGAAGGCCACACTCGTGCGAGGCGCTCCAGAAGCCGGTCCGTGGCTATCTGATAGAACGAAAAACGGAAGGGTTGCACTTCAGTGCAACCCATCCGTCTAATGTTCGATTCGCTGGCGACTCGCCGCGCCAGGAGGAACAGAGGTACAACTGGAAGCTAAAGCTCCCACCCAAAGAGTTAGCCCCCCAGCCAGCTCCCTAGGCATTATTAACTTAGGCCAGCCTTACCTAAATTGCAAGCGTGAGGAAGTTTCTTCTCACCACAGAAGATCATTTCTCATAGATCGGCACAAGCAATACCTGGCCCGCAACAATACGAGAACTCTCCATGCCGTTAAGCTTCTCAATCTCTTGCACCACATCGCGGTTATCAACACCAGGGTTTACCGCCTTCGCAATGGACCAGAGAGT
>DFNY01000105.1:23382-27777 GCA_002376595.1 Jonesiaceae bacterium UBA3555
CCTACAGCCTCACCCTGAACGCCGCCGCTAGCCTGAGCACCCGAGCCAAACAGCGCCCCTAGCGTCACCACAAGCAGCGAGAGCAGCAGGACAACGATGCGTCCACGAAGGGTTAGCCGAAGGCCTTCNNGCCCAAACTTGGCACGCTCAAGCCGGCGCTGAGCCTTGGCAGTAACAGGAAACTGCAGAACACGTGCCGAGCCAACCTGTGCCATCGGGGCAACTGCAACGGTCATCGTAACCTCCAAAACATGCCCTCAAGCGGGGCGGCGAGTTCACTGGTGCAGAGTTTCTGCGCGACCGCCTCGTCCTATAACTTCTGCGGCTTGCTGCAAAACTCCAGATCACGAGCGATTTTCAGTACCTCGCAATCTATTCGAACATTTGTTCGATAGAACAAGTGTACGAAACCCTGCGCAAAAAGCAATAGAAAGATGCGACTCACTCGAACAAATGTTTGAATAACCGGTTCTTATTACTTAGGCTTGGTATGCAATCAGTTGAACATTCGCGTCTGACATTGCTAACTCCTGCAGGTGGGCCCGATCGTGCTCAACATCTACGAACTGGTCCCCCAGTTCCTAGAGAGTGGGATGCGCGGCCCAGTTTGACCCCAACTGACCGCTTCGTTTTCACCAATATCCACCGCAACGAGATGAGACCATCATGGCGAAGAATGACCTAGCCTTAGATTCACTCACCCCTAGGCAACGTGCCGTGCTAGATACCATCTCGGATTCTTTGAGCACCCGAGGTTACCCTCCAACGATGCGCGAGATTGGGTCCGCAGTCGGCCTTACCTCCCCATCCAGTGTTAAGCATCAGCTAAACGTGCTAGAAGAACGTGGGTTTCTTCGCAGGGACCCCAATAGGCCCCGCGCAATCGAAGTGGTGTCTTTGCACGAGGCAGCGGAAAGCACCAGTGTGCTCGGGTCCGATTCCTCCGACGAGACGGGCACACTTGCCGCAGGTGCGCACAACGTCTTGCCTTTCCCCGGTCTTTCTTTGCAGGACTCACACTCCACCCGCCAAGTCCCACTTGTTGGTCGAATTGCAGCAGGTGCGCCAATCTTGGCTGAGCAGGAAATCGAAGACGTTTTCACGCTGCCAAAGCAACTAGTTGGAGAAGGTGACCTCTACATGTTGAAGGTTGCCGGAGATTCAATGATTGACGCGGCAATCTGCGACGGTGACTGGGTTGTGGTCCGCCACCAGAACACAGCAGAAAACGGTGAGATTGTTGCAGCGATGATAGATGGCGAAGCCACGGTGAAGACGTTCAAGCGTAAAGATGGCCATGTATGGCTGATGCCGCACAACCCCGCCTTTGCGCCGATCCTTGGAGACCAAGCGACCATCCTGGGAAGGGTTGTTTCGGTTTTCCGCAGTCTCTAGAACTGCTCATTGCAAGCGGAAGTATAAATCGCTCGTGAAACGCTAAGAGCGGGGGTGCCTCAGGGGCACCCCAGCTCTTAGCGTTTCACGTCATTCTCCCAAAAACCCCAAAGGCTTTGAACACTCAGCTCAGCATTAGATTCAACCGTTGCATCGCTTGCGATGGGAGAAACTGCGCGACACCTGACTTAGTAGCCAAACGCGCGTGCGACACCCTTAATGGACTCAGCGGATTTCTTCAGACCGTCATACTCAGCATCTGACAGTGGAACACGTAGCATGTCACCGGCGCCTTCGCCTCCAACAACAGTGGGTACAGACAGACACACATCGGAAATACTGAAGAAGTCGTCGACCAAGGTGGAGACAGGCAAAACCCGGTTTTCGTCCTTAAGGATTGCTTCGATGATCCGAGATCCAGCGAAAGCGACTGCATAGTTTGTAGCGCCCTTGCCTTCAATAATTCGATAGGCGGAGTTCACTACCTCTGCAGCAATTGCGTCCCTCTGATCTGAAGTGAGTGGGCCTTTGCCCCGGACCCCTGGCCAGTCCAGTAGCGGTACCCCACCAATTGTTGCCGAGCTCCACAGCGGAATCTCGGAGTCTCCGTGTTCTCCGGCCATGTAGGCGTGCACGTTCTGCACTGCGACGCCGAGCTCTCGGGCAAGCACATAACGCAGCCTTGAAGAATCAAGAACCGTCCCCGAACCGAACAGCTGTTGGCGTGGAAAGCCACTTATTTTGAGGGCAGCATAGGTGACCACATCTACGGGGTTGGTTACCATCACATAGGTCGCGTTAGGTGCAACATTCTGTAGCTGGGGCAAAAGCTTTGCGACGAGGTTGATGGTTGCCCCCGCAAGGTCGCGTCTGCTCTGGCCTGGCTTCTGTTTTGCTCCAGCGGTCACCATCACGATGTCTGCGTCGCGGCACACTTCAATGTCATCTGATCCAATGACCTCTGCCATGGGCATGAACTGGATTCCGTGNNACTTGGCAGCGTTAATGTCATACAAAGCTACTGTGCGGGCAGAACCACGCATAAGCGCTGCATAGGCCATGGTAGAGCCAACCGCTCCCGCGCCGATAATCGCTACCTTTGCGGTCTTACGTGCTGTGCTCGGTGAGGTTGAGTCTGCAGAACCTACTGGTTCAAAATACATGGCTAAGTCCCCTCTGAAATCTGTGTGTACCAGAGCAACCTTAACTTACGCGCCTCTACTGTGCCCGATTGTTTCGTAGTCTNNACTACTTCCTTGTGAGTGGTGGTCCAAAAATCAGGCATAGACTTCACCAAGAAAGAACCGTACCTTGCCGTGGCCAACCGCGGATCGAGTACCGCGACTACACCTTTGTCATCGGTTGAGCGCACCAAGCGCCCGGCTCCTTGGGCAAGTAGCAAAGCTGCATGACTTGCGGCAACTTGCATGAAGCCGTTGCCACCGTTGGCTGCGATTACACGTGAGCGAGCGGACTTTACAGGATCATCAGGCCGTGGGAAGGGAATGCGGTCCATGATCACTAACTGGCAGGCTGGTCCAGGGACATCCACTCCCTGCCACAGTGAAAGAGTGCCGAACAGGCAGGATTCCTCATCAGCCTTGAAGTTCTTGACTAGTGTTGGGAGTTGGTCGTCGCCTTGGCAAAACACGGTGAATGGTACGCGCTTGCGAACCTCTTCGGCTGCGAGCTCGGCCGCTTTTCGTGACGAAAATAGTCCAAGGGTCCGCCCTCCGGACGCCAGTATGAGGTCCACTATCGTGTCGAGTTGGTCTGCAGTAGTGGGGGTTTGTCCAGGCGTGGGTAGGTCTTTTGCTATGTACAAGATTCCTTGTGCGGGATAGTTGAAAGGCGAGCCCACATCACTGGCTTTCCACTTTCGAGTGAGCCCAGTTTCAGGATTCTTTGCTCCTTCTACTCCCACGCTACGAGCTACTGGATCAAAAGAATCTCCGAGTGAAAGTGTCGCCGAGGTGAGCACGCCTGTGTGGGTGCCCCAGATGTTTGTTGCCAGGAGGTTTGCTACTCCCAAGGGAGCAGGATTTAGCCGGGTGACTCCCTCGTCGGAGTTGAAGCGTGGTTTAGATGCCCATAGAACATCGCTGCCCTGAGAATCGGCTGCCATGCGCTCAGCAATTTCGAAGAGAACTAGCATTGCTGCCTGTGCAACTTTGACGCCCGAGTCAACGTCATTCTGATTGTCTTTAGGTTTGAGTGAAGTTACCAGCTCACGGGCTGCGTCGCGAACACCTTCGACGGCCACTTGTAGGTCCTCCGGTAGGCCTTTCACAAAGGTCTGCTCGGGAACCTCAATGAGTGCAGTCCCAAAATTCTCCGCAGCGTGTTCCAATGCTCCCGTCGTCACTCCCCCATTTCGACGTGCTAGGCGCGCAGCGTGATCTATTGAACCGAGCGATAGTTCTACCGTCGCTGCTGACGTAACCCTGTCTACCAACTCGTGGGCTTCGTCGATAATCAGCGGGCCGAATTCCGGCAAAACATTGGGTGAGNNAACCATCGTATGGTTCGTAACTACCACATCAGCTTCAAATGCTGTTTGCCTAGCGGCTTCTGGGAAGCACTCTTCAATGAGTGGGCACCTCGAACCCAAGCATTCAAGTTTCGAGATCGATACTTGTCTCCAGGCACGCTCAGATACGCCCAANNCATCTCTGTCCCCAGAATCAGTGGTGTTGATCCATTCGTGCAGGCGTTTTACCTGCGCTACTAGTCCTTCATCAACTGCCTCATCTTGATCTGAGGCACGAGGCGCTGGTGCGGGAATATCGAACAGAGTGTTGACGTCTTCTACCGGATACCCGCCATGGACCTTATGCAAACATGCGTAGTTATTCCAGCCTTTTAGCAGAGCTATCTCTGGTCTGCGGGGCAAGTGCGGCTTGAGTGCATCTGCCACGAGCGGCAGGTCTCTGGTCATGATTTGGCGTTGCAGTGCAAGTGTCGCGGTCGAAACAATGACACGTTCATTGTGGTTCACTG
>DFNY01000210.1:0-1925 GCA_002376595.1 Jonesiaceae bacterium UBA3555
CGCTGCGCCAGCGCCATATCAGCCATGGCAGCTTTCTTGCCACCGGCAGCACTTGCAAGCGCCTTCAAATCGAGTTTCTTATTGACTGGAACATGACCGACAACGAGTTTTCCATCCACCTGGGTCATAAGCGTCTTGAACACCTGGGCAGGGTCTACGCCGATAGCCGCGGCCGCTTCAAGGCCATACCCGAGTTCAGTGTTTGGGTCGTGTTCGTAGGGATGAACCGTATGCGCGATGCCGGCTTCCTCCAGCGCGAGAATTGCTTGAGTGCCTACACTCTGGTGTTTGTTCTTCTTGCCCATAGTCCTATATTAGGTTGCCTAGAGGGCATATGTTAGGACCATGAGTGCAGATAAACCCGTTGTTGTGCAAGACGAAGTAACCACTCCAAGCCAGAGCTTTCCACAGTGCGTTCCTGTGCTGGAAGGCGACAACATAGTGCTGCGCGCCCACGATTACGCAGATTTAGACGGCATAGTGGAGCAATCCAACGACCCGCAATCGCAGCTCTTCATCCCCCTCCCAAACCCCTACGGAACTGAGCAGGCGAAGGAATTCCTTGCTCAGTTCGTGGAAGCCGGGTGGCTGGAAGGAAAACGCTTCGAGTTTGCTATCGATGAACTCACCGACTCAGGCCCAATGTATTGCGGAAACGTGGGGGTGTGGCCACACAGCGCAGATCGCTGGGAAATAGGATGGGTACTCCATCCAAGCGCTCGCGGACGAGGAATCATGACCAAAGCCGCCAAACGAGTGCTCACGTGGGTGTTTGAAGAACGCGGCGCAGCCGTGGTGCTATGGCGCGCAGATGACGCAAACAAAGGCTCATGGCGAGTGGCGCAACGTCTCGGATTCGAACACAAAGTGGTTCTAGAGAACTGGCTCCCCATGCGCGGCGGGCTGCAAGACTGCGCCCAAGCGACCCTCACACGGGCACAGTGGGACCAGAAGCAAAAGTGGACCCAGAAACAGTAGTGGGCCCAGAAGCGATAGTGGGCCAAATGCATTAACAACGGAAACGGAGCGGCTGCGCGGTGACACACCGTGCAGCCGCTTTGGCTGTGGGGCTCTCGCCTAGGACGTGGGCGCTTTCATCCGGGGCTAGTTGTCTTCGCTCACGCCTTGAAGGGTGAGCAAGACATCGCCGGCGGCGTCACACGCATCCAAATCCACAAGTGCAGTAACCGCCCAACTGTGATCCCCATTGGGATCATCAATGACCTGACGAACCTTCCACATGCGCGGATTGTCGTCCACATTTTTGGTCACTTGGAATAGCTGAGGGGAGCGTGCCTGCGGTCCGATGCCAATGGCATCGTCCCCGTACTCTTCGAACAGTGGATCAAGAGCATCCGCCCAATCATCACCGTTCCACCCGTCCTTAGCGGCCAGAACATCAAAGGCGTCGTAGTCCTCGCGCGATGCCAGATCAACACGGTGGAACATTGCGTTGCGCAGCATGATGGTGAAGACGCGTTCGTTTCCAGTGATTGCACGTACGTCTTCGTCTTCCAAAAAGTCCGGTTCCACTTCAGCAACAGCCTCATCAGGGTTTGCTANNCAGGGACGGTCTGCGTCATAGTGCGGTAGGTATCTGCAAGGTACTTCAGAACCACACCTTCTGAGCGTTCTAGCTGGTAGCGGGAGATGAACTCCGAGAAGGTTTGCGCCTTCTCTAGGAAGTCACGAACTACCGACTTTGGTGAGAGTTCCAACCCAGAAACCCACGGGTTGCTTTGCTTGTAGGTTGCGAACGCTGGGAGCAGAAGATCAGCGAGCGGCTTGGGCCAGGAGATCTCCTCAAGCATCTCCATGCGCTGATCGTATTCGATCCCCTCAGCTTTCATTTCGGCGATAGCAACGGCCTTAGCAGCGCGTTCCTGACCGAACAAGACTTGGCGTGGGTCTTCCATGGTGGACTC
>DFNY01000210.1:1955-5204 GCA_002376595.1 Jonesiaceae bacterium UBA3555
ATCGGGGATGTCGATGGCCAAACGGATCTTGTAGCTGGAATGACCGCCCACAACGCCGGTTGGGATCTTCACTTTCTCAACGATCTCTGCTTGTCGCAGCGAACGGTAGATCCGGAATGCCTGGCGGACATTCTCGCGCTTCTTGCCCTCAGGATCATGGTTAGTAAGCAGAAGGTGATTCATTGACTTCACCGGATCAACGGGTGCTCCATGTTCGTCCTCACGGGACAGCACGTTGAGAATCATCGAGTGCGATACCGAGAACTGCGACGTCAGCGGCTCAGGTGGAGCAGCAACTAGGCGCTCAAAGGTGGAATCAGTCCAGTTCACGTGTCCGGCAGGGGCCTTCTTGCGAACGATCTTCTTAAGCTTCTTAGGGTCGTCACCGGCTTTTTCCAAAAGCTTCTTGTTCTCAATGACGTGTTCTGGTGCCATCACCAGAACCTCACCAACGGTGTCGTAGCCAGCGCGACCCGCGCGTCCAGCAATCTGGTGGAACTCACGGGCGGTGAGGTGGCGCATGCGTTCGCCATCAAACTTAACTAGCGAAGTCATCAACACAGTGCGGATAGGCACGTTGATACCTACGCCAAGGGTGTCTGTGCCACAAACAACCTTGAGCAGTCCCTTTTGAGTAAGACGTTCAACCACGCGACGATACTTAGGTAGCATTCCAGCGTGGTGGACGCCGATTCCAGCACGCAGATACTTGGACAGGAGCTTTCCAAAGCCTGACCCAAAACGGAAATTGCCAAGTTCGGCGGCAATTGCTTCTTTGTCGTCCTTTGAAGCGATCTTCATTGAAAGAAGCGACTGCGCCCTGTCAACAGCGTCTTTCTGGGTAAAGTGCACCACGTACACCGGTGCACGGTGAGTGGAAACAAGCTCTTCAATGAGTTCGCCCAGCGGCTCCACCACGTAGGAGTGGTGTAGCGGAACGGGACGTTCCACACCGGACACCTCAACAACTTCGCGGCCAGTGCGTGTTGTGAGGTCTTTGCGGAAGAACTCAGTGTCACCAAGAGTGGCTGACAGCAGCAGGAACTGGACCTTTGGCAATTCCAACAGTGGAACCTGCCAAGCCCAACCGCGCTGTGGATCGGCATAGAAATGGAACTCATCCATGACTACCTGATCAACACCGGGATCGAATGCGTCAATGCCACCTCGTCTAAGTGCCTGGTTAGCCAAGATCTCAGCAGTGCAGCAAATGATTGGTGCATGCGGGTTGACCGCTGAATCACCGGTGGTCATTCCCACGTTCTCGGAACCGAAGACAGCCACCAAATCAAAGAACTTCTCGGAGACGAGGGCCTTGAGCGGTGCGGTGTAGAACGTCCTTTGGCCTCGCGCGAGCGCAATGAAATGAGCAGCCATGGCAACCAGCGACTTACCGGAGCCCGTAGGCGTGGCCAGAATGACGTGTTTGTCATCAAGCAGTTCGAGGATTGCTTCTTCTTGCGCTGGATACAACGACAAGCCACGGTCTGCGGCAAACGAAACAAAAGCCTCAAGAATTTGATCAGCGTCCTTTGGATCGGTGATCTTGCTAAGGGCAACGGCGAGAGGGGCTGAAGTAGACATCGTTTCAATTGTCCCAGCAAATTCTTGTGCTTGAGACACTTTGCTAGATCTGACTAAAACCGAAACGATATACGAAAATAGAAGCACTCAAGTTCAAGCGTGTGGTGTTGAAAGTAATGCCGTCAGCTGCACTCGCGTATCCACCGAGACTCAAAGGCCACCGATGGACTCTACCCTGCACGTATTGGCTCAAGACACAGCTGTGATCAGCACAATCAGCGACTTCCTCTACACCTACTGGCTCATCTTTGCGTTGGTGGGCACAGGCATTTACTTCACACTTACCAGTAAGTTCATGCAGGTGCGCCATTTTGGACGCATGTGGAAAGCCATCTTCACTAATGACGGGCACACCCACGGTATTTCCTCGTTCCAGGCATTCGCCACTGGAATGGCTTCTCGTGTAGGAATCGGAAACATTGTTGGCGTTGCCATCGCGCTTTCGCTCGGAGGTCCGGGTGCAATCTTTTGGATGTGGGTAGTTGCGTTCGTCGGGATGGCCACAGGATTTGTGGAAGCGACGCTTGCGCAAGTGTTCAAAGTCAGAAACCCAGACGGAAGTTACCGCGGAGGACCTGCCTACTACATCCGGTTGGGACTGAAATCAAAACTTGGCGCCATTATCTTCGCCTGCGTGTTGGTCTTTGTGTACGGGTTGGCGTTCAACATGGTGGCAGCCAACACGATCTCTGACACTTTGAACAAGAACCACGGGATCCATCCAGGCATAGTCGCAGTGGCTCTGGTGGTGCTTGCCGCTCCAGTCTTGATGCGGGGAATCAAGCCTATTGCCCGCTTTTCCGCCAAGTTCATGCCGTATATTGCAGGTTTCTACGTACTGATTGCGCTCATAGTCCTGGTAGTGAACATCACCGAGGTGCCCGCGATCATCGAGATGATTTTCGAGGGCGCATTCGGGTTGGATAACGCGATCGTGGGCTCTGGCGCAGGGATTCTTGCGGCAATGCTTAATGGAACCAAACGAGGACTATACTCCAACGAAGCAGGTATGGGGTCAGCACCAAACATGGCTGCTACGGCCTCAGTCAACCACCCCGTGAAGCAGGGGCTCGTGCAATCGTTGGGCGTCTTCATGGACACCATGATTGTGTGCAGCGCTACGGCGTTCATGATCATGGCGTCAGGCGTCTATTCGATAAGCGATATAGGGCAATCCGAGGTGGGCGCTGCACTGACAAACGACGCGATTGTCACGACACTCGGTGGTTGGGCAGTTTGGGTCACGTCATTCGTTATCTTCTCCATGGCTTTCACCACTCTTTTTGGCAACTACGCCTATGCCGAGGTCAACCTGGCTTACTTGGGTGCAAAGAACACAGGAATCTATGCATTTAGAGTTTTGGTCTTGGGCGGAATCGCCTTGGGTGCAATACTCAAGCTCTCCACCGTGTGGGATATAGCGGACATCGCGATGGCGTTGATGGCTACGGTGAACCTCATTGCGATAGTTTCTCTGTCGCGTTGGTTCTTTGGGACCCTTAAAGACTATGAAGGCCGCTTGAAATCGGGTGACCTTGAATCACGATTTGTTGCGCAGGGAAACCCGTTACTACCTGGAGACGTGCCAACCGACGTGTGGACGCGTGGTGCAGTAGACCATGCCCCGGAGCACGTGGAATAGACACACATAAATCCGTTGCGACT
>DFNY01000210.1:5274-6774 GCA_002376595.1 Jonesiaceae bacterium UBA3555
CACCCAAAAGATGTGATTGCCCATGGAAGGAAAGGGAAACACGTATGAAGATTTTTGTACAAGACTTCGAGCGAGCGGTGCTGTTCGAACAAGGCAAACAAGCTCGAGTCCTTTCTCCAGGTCAACACAAGTACAACGAGAAGCGCTCTCAAGTGACAAACGTCGACCTCCGCGCTCGGGTCATGCGAGTTGCGGGGCAAGAGGTGCTCACCGCAGATGGAGTGGCCGTGAAATGTGGAGCGGTAGTTGTGTACCAAGTTACCGACCCTCTCACGTGGGTGATGGCCGCAGGAGGCTACTCAAATGCGGAGGAATTGATGTACTTGGACGTTCAGTTGGCTTTGCGCGATCTGATTAGCGCAACACAATCNNCCAACATATGGGGTGACTGTGACCTCTGCGAGCGTTCGGGACTTGACGTTCCCTGGCGACCTCAAGAGCAAGTTTGCACAGGTTGCGGTGGCAAAGCAGGAAGCTGCGGCTTCACTGGAACGCGCTCGCGGCGAGCAAGCAACTTTGCGCAGCCTTGCGAATGCTGCCCGCCTGATTGAGGGAAATCCAGAACTGAAATCATTGCGTGCATTGATTGCATTGGAAAAGACCGGTGGTCAGATAGTGCTGAAGAACGACTGACAACATGTACCGGGAGCAGCCTACGAGCTGTCATGGTTGAATCTTAATAGAATCCTGGAAGGGCCACGCGAATGATCGGGTGGCCCTTCTTTTGTGTTGGTGCTTGGCCGGTGGATTGCTACCGACTTTGCTCAGTTGCGCTTTGTTAGGACGCCGTCGGCGTAGGCTCTGCTCATCAGGCGCTGTATGAACTTGATCCGAGTCGCAGCCAGAATGAAGTAGATACCCAGGATGCTGAACCCGACACAAATCCAGATTGTTCGCAATGTATGTTCAGAGCCCATATCAAGTTGTTGCGCAAATTCTGGGAAAACCAGAACTGCAAGGGCAAAGAGTGCAATAGCCGTGCAGATGATAGCCGTGAAAATGGTGCCCGGAATCGTGCGGAAGAGGCGTTTTAGGTACGAGCGCTTCTTAGACGCAAGGGACTCCAAGGTGTGATCGAGAGCAAGGGCGGTAAGAAAACGGGTTCCAAATTGAGGTGGCAGGGCCGAAACCGGTGTGAGTTTGATGTCGCCTAAATAGGTTCGATCCCCGGGGGCTTGCTCGTTCTCGAACCGCAACAGTGCCGTTCGGATGCTGGCCGGGAGGTCGAGTAGCTCAGCTACTCGTGCGAACAACTGCTCCGGAGGTGACTGGGTTAGGTGTTCCGCTGCCTCAAGAAGTCGGTCGTAGGTGTCGAACGAAGCCAGCGGTACTGCCTTGTCCGATGCTGTCTTGGGGTCCTTTTTAGGGCGCTTTGGGAGGTCATCGTCATAGTTCAGATTGCCACCACTAAGCAACACATCACTGATTTGCGCGGCAGCGGTGCCAACTGGGTAAGTGTTCACTGGCAAGTACGGCGGAGCCGCGGTGATTGCCAACTCG
>DFNY01000210.1:6783-10437 GCA_002376595.1 Jonesiaceae bacterium UBA3555
AACTGCGCGCGCTTGGCCTAGTTTGGTGAACACGATATTGGGGAGTTGCCCAAGATGGTCGCTGGCGCCGTTCGCATGTGCAAGGAAGCCTGGAGCCGGAATTACGATTTGGTGGCCTTGGNNTGCGAAAACAAGAGTGAAGGGTATGCGCTCAAGGGAAGATCGCCACGAATGATGGATACCGAGCTGGCGTGGATGAGGTCTTCTTCCTCTTCCAGATCTATCAATTCCATACGGCCGGGCAACATTATCGCCGAATCATCCACAACGATGGTCGTATTCAGGGTGTTCGCCATACCTGCCAAGAACGCTCTGATCTCTTGCCCTTGCGCTACGCGGTGATCGGCTGTTGCAATTGCGACGAATTGATCTGCGGCAGCTGAATCGTTGCTGAGCGCGTGTTCGTGTGTGGGCGTTACCAATGCATTAACTATGACCGCTGCACTGGAACCGTAGGTGGACCCTTCAGCTATTGAGCCGATTATGTTTCGTGCAGCCAAAAAAGCGCGGACTTCTTCAAGCGTGGGCGCAGATCCTTGCTCTCGCGGGAGGATGTCTAGACCAATCAATGATGTGTTGTGCGCTTTGGCAAGGCCGCCAAAATCTGGAATAGAGGGCACGCCCTAGCCTTTCGGTTGTGGGGTTCTGCCACGCAGGATCAACTGAAGAGTAGCTTGAAGTGTCTCGCTGACTCCTTGAAGGGTGCACAAGACTCCGGCAACCCAAATGAACCAGCTTGGGAGAGCGGTGTTGCTGAGCGCTTCGTGGAAAATGAGTCCCAATATGCCCGCTATCAGCCATAATGCTCCAACTGTAAGGCGCAGCCATGGTTTTGCATAGAGCTTTTTGGCTATCTTCGCAATGAAACCATTTCCGGTTGGAGGGGCCAGTAGTTCTGAACCTAGGAGTGCGGCCCCCGAAGTGTCTGGAGCAGTTTCTCTGAGGTCAGGTCCGGCCGGGAACTCGCGTTGCTGGTCCATAAGTTCTGCAGTGAGAACAGGTGCTCCGAATACTTGCGCGGCCAGAGCGAAGAAGTTCTCCCACCCGGCGGCGCTAGTAGCTTCGGCGGCTATCTGAAGGTAGTTTTCCTAAAACTGCTTATGGTTGGTGACAACATTTCCCGAGACCAGTGCGCCGGCCGATATCTGGGCGCCAATGAGTGCAGCCGGTGAGTCATGTGGGTACTGGTGTGCTTGCTCAAAGCGGGGCAAGTTTGCCAACGTGAGGTTGAGTTGGTTCTTGCCATGTCCCACTTGCAGGGTGGCGAATTTGGCTCGCCCACCTTGGGCAAGTAGAACTGTGCGGCGCGGACTGACGTTTGTTGCCTCTGGCAACTGCACAATTCCAGATGGCAACTGAATGATGCGGCCCTCAGGGCAGGAAATGGAGATGACAGTTGCGTCTGTGTCCTTGGCAATCAGGCTTGCGGCGGTGTCCGTTTCAGATTCGCTGAAGGCGATTGCCTTGGTTGTGAGGTGGGCTGGTGAGAGGCGCCATTCGTTGGGGAAACCTGCTGGTTGGTCAATTGCTTGCCGACGAGGGTCTAGTTCCACAAACTCGACCCACTCGTCAGAGTGGCCAGGTGCGTAACGTACGTATTCGTCGGCAATCAGGTCGGTGTTTATGGTGCGGGCAAGGCGCTCGCAGATGGTTCCTGTGAACTCGCCTTGGGCGAGTGAACCGTCTTGATCTGCAACGAGCACCACCGAGTCATCTGCGGAAGCCGAAATCGCAACTTTTGCGATGACAGGTGTTGTGACTCCGTACGAGCTTCCGTCGATGGCAACGCCTACGAGTCCTAGTTTTGCAAAGGATGTGAGGACTTCTTGTTTGCTGGGGTTTGTGCCATCTGCTCGGGTGTGGAATTCGAGGTACATGGTTTCGAAAGGTGGTAGCTGTGAAGAAGTCATGCGTTAAGACTAGCTAGAAATAAGGGCTTGTGAGTGCAGTATTTGCTGTGTTGAAGGTGAGGGAGCACCAAACGGAAATGTTTGACGCTTCAAGTAAGTTACAGTGAGTAGCAGATACCTATTACGACGGGAGCAACATGACCACGCTCAAGTTCGGGCTCGACACCTTTGGCGACGTCACCCATGACGACAACGGCCAGCCACAAAGCCACGCGCAAGTGATCAGGAACGTGGTGGAACAAGCCGTTCTCGCGGACCAATTAGGGATCGACGCGTTCGGGGTAGGGGAACATCATCGGCCAGACTTCGCAGTCTCCGCACCGGACGTAGTCTTGGCAGGAATCGCAACATCCACGAAGACAATCACCCTAGGCTCCGCAGTGACGGTGTTGTCCTCTGATGACCCTATTCGTGTGGTGCAACGATTCTCCACCCTCGATGCGCTCTCCAACGGGCGCGCAGAAGTCACCCTAGGGCGCGGCTCCTTTATTGAGTCATTCGAGCTGTTCGGTCACGATCTCGACCAATACGAAACCCTCTTCAACGAGAACCTTGAACTGTTTGTGAAAGCCCGCAGTCAAAAACCAATGTCTTGGAGCGGAACAACTCGCAAACCGCTCAACGGCGCAATGGTCTATCCGCACACCGAAGGTCGGCTCCTGCCAACCTGGGTAGGCGTGGGTGGAACTCCACAGTCCACGATCCGCGCAGCGCAGTATGAACTTCCCGTAATGTTCGCGATCATTGGCGGCGACCCACTGCACTTCACTGGCCTGAGAGACCTCTACTCCAAGGCTCTAGACAAATTTGGAAAGCAACCACAACCGGTTGGTGCACACCTGCCCGGATATATTGCAGAGTCCGACGAGCAAGCAATTGAGGAAGCCTGGCCATACATTGGCCCATACTTCTCTCAAATTGCGCAAGAACGGGGTGGCGTCCCAATGACCAAGCAATCCTTCATGGCTCAAGCAAGCCCACAGGGTGCCTACATGATTGGATCGCCGCAAACCGTGGCAAAGAAGATAGTGCGAGTAGCCTCAGGCCTTGGACTTAGCCGCATAGATTTCAAGTACGCCAATGGACACATTCCGCACTCCAAGCTCATGAAGAACATCGAGCTGTACGGAACCAAAGTAATCCCACTAGCCAACGAAATGCTCGCCGACTAACCCCCGAACCGCCGCAGCGTGCAGGCACTCAGCGTGGTCTACTTAGACTCGATGAGTGCCTCACACAGCGCAATCAGCCGAGCGCGCAAGGGCAGCGCTCGCCGTGCAAAACCGTCCTGTGCNNTTTGCCCACGCCGGTCTCGATTTTGACAGGATCAAGCCCGAACTTAGATACGTCATAGGGCGACGCCTGCATATCGAGATACCGAATGTCTCGTGCCAATTCGAAGCAATCAAGCAAGAGATCACCGGGAATCGCCGGAGAGAGCTTCCATGCCCACTTGTACAGATCCATATTTGCGTGCAAGCAACCCGGCTGTTCCAGCACCAGCTGAAGATCCCTCGTAGGCTGCAGCTTGTTGAGCGGAACCGCTGGGGGAGTGAAAAACCTAAATGCATCAAAATGGGTGCACCTGATCTTGTGGTCCTCAACCACTTGATCAGTGCCAGCGCCGCCCAAACGCAATGGCAATGCGTGCCTGGTTTCGTTGTCGCGATACACCATTGCCCACTCATGCAATCCAAAACAACCGAGGTTGGTTGGACGCGAAGCCGTCCCAGAAAGCACCGAA
>DFNY01000210.1:10443-14440 GCA_002376595.1 Jonesiaceae bacterium UBA3555
TGCGCAGCTTCACCGGCTTGATTGGGTAATACGAGAACAAGAAGTCCTCGATCTCGTGCTTCATGCCTTGATCGTGGGCGCTGAGCCACCGTGCCGTCAGTTCATCCGCACGCTGCGCATGGGAGCGCGCTTTTTCCCTCCACACGCTAGGTGAAAGAAGGACAGAGGAATCAACAACTGCGGTCACATCTCAAGCCTAGGTGGAGGGACAACAGAAGCCAAAAGCGAGCCAACCGCTGCCGGTCACGTGCCTAGAACAGAGCTACTTTTCCCGGAGCGGGGAAGATCTGGTCGATGAAGGCAAGGTCTTCTGAGCTCAAAGGTACAACCGCAGAAGCGTTCGCGGCTATCTGCTCAACCTTGGTTGCCCCAGCAATTACCGACGCAACGCTAGGCTGCGCCGCCAGCCATGAGAACGCCACCTGAACCACACTCAAATCGCGCGCGGCAGTAAAGTCNNTAGTTTGCCAAGCGCTTCCCACGGTGCCGAGTCAAGCATCTCAGGCTTGATACGAGCCAAGCGGCTATCTTCCGGCGCGTGTGCAGCCGTGTACTTGCCGGTCAATAGGCCGTTAGCAAGAGGGAAGTACGGCAAAACGCCCAATCCAAACTCGGCCGCCGCAGGGGTAACTTCCATCTCCGCGCGCCGATCAATTAGATTGTAGTGATTTTGGGTGGACACAAACCTGTGAGTGCCCAGTTCGCGTGCCACATACTCGGCCTGAGCGATCTGCCAGCCAGCACGATTTGAATGTCCGATGTAACGGACCTTTCCTTCCGTGATCAGATCGTCTAGCGCTCGTAGAGTCTCATCAATAGGTGTGCCCGGATCAGGCGTGTGGAACTGGTACAGATCGATGTAATCAGTACCTAGTCGAGTCAGGGAACCCTCAACAGCCTGCATGATGTATTTGCGTGAGCCGCGCGCGCCAAAATCTGGTCCGTTGACTCCGTCAGCGTCCATCCCAAACTTGGTGCCAACGACAACCTGGTCTCTACGCGACCCCAACGCCGCACCGAGAAATTCTTCGGAGACACCTGGCGTCGAGCCGTACATATCTGCCACGTCAAAGAAAGTGATTCCAGCGTCGATTGCGCTTTGCACAACGGTCTTTGATACTTCGAGGTCTACTGTGGCCGTTCCCGTGCGGCCGAGGTTGTTGCACCCCAAACCCACGGCAGAAACCGACAGTCCACTGCGGCCTAAGCGTCGTTGCTCGGGTGCGTTGGTAGGGGAGTAGGAATACAGAGGGTGGCGTGAAGTGGTGCTCATAAGTGGAGTTTACTGCCAAAGGTAGCCGGTTGATACGAACGTTCCTTGTACTGACACGTAACCGACTGCGGTCTTCTGTCGGGAGGATTGGACCAATCCGGTCTCAATAATTGGAACCGAGCGTGCCGCGAACGTAGACCCGTGGCACCTTTCACAAAAGGGTGAAAAAACCGTTCTGACCTGCAGGTGTACCCGATTTGAAAGGTCTCGCACTCGTTGACCTTCGACCGGATCGTGAGAAGCGGGGTTTATTCGAGGCGAAAGACTCCTAACGTCGAAGACATGACAGATCTCCACACCGCCCCGCTGAGGCAGGCACAGCATTCGTCCAACGACGTACGAATCGCCCCAAGTACCGACCGCAGCGAACAAGAGCGTGAGTCCGAGTCTTACACTCACGGACACCACGAGTCAGTGTTGCGTTCGCACCGCTGGCGCAACGTTGCCAACTCCGCAACCTACCTAGCACCGCACCTCAGCTCCGGGCTCTCAGTACTAGACGTGGGATGCGGACCGGGCACCCTGACAGTTGACCTAGCTAAGAACGTAGCCCCAGGAATCGTAGTTGGCGTTGATGCGGCTGAAGCCGTCTTGGAAGAAGCACGTAAGCACGCAGCCGAAGAAGGCGTAGACAACGTCACCTTCCAGCAGGCCAACGCGTACCATCTACCATTCGACGACGCCTCGTTTGACGTAGTCCACGCACACCAAGTGCTCCAGCACCTTTCAGACCCAGTAGCCGCAATCAAGGAAATGCTGCGCGTGGTCAAGCCGGGAGGAATCGTTGCGGCACGTGATGCCGACTACGGTTCAATGACCTGGTATCCACCAAGCCCAGNNCGCTACGAAGCCGACGCTGGACGCCGCCTCCTCAGCTGGTTTATCGAAGCCGGAGTAGCCACCGACAACCTCCTACCTTCGGCTGGAATCTGGTGCTATGCCACCCCTGAAACCAGAAACTGGTGGGGAAGTTTGTGGGCAACGCGCTGCGTGGAGTCAAACTTTGCACGCCAAGCCAAGGACGCCTCGTTGGCTGATGACGTCGCACTGGAAGACCTCGCGCACGAATGGCGCAATTGGGCCGAACAGCCTGATGGCTGGTTCACGGTTCCTAACGGCGAGATTATTGCCCGCGCGTAGTTAGCGCTTCGGGCAAAACAGCAGACGCAAAACAGTTGAGGGTCGGACAGTGTATGTCCGGCCCTCAACTGCATTCACAGGACCTGACTGAGGCTCTGTGAGCAACTGTGACGCCCGTCAAAACCATGACAAGTTCAAAGGAACTAGAATGGAACCGTGCGTATTGCGAGATTTACAACCGGTGACGATCCCCGGTACGGCTTCATTCAGTCCGAAAATGGCAAAGACTACATTGCAGTGCTCAGCGGAGACCCGCTCTACACCCCAATTGCCCCAACAGGTGAGCGTGTAGAACTGGGTGACGGTGTACGCCTGCTTTCACCCATCATTCCTCGCTCCAAAGTAATTGGTGTTGGCCGCAACTACGCAGACCACNNATGACCCCATCGTGCTGCCTGACTGGACACAAGAACAGTCCTACGAAGCAGAACTAGCAATCGTTATCGGACGCCTAACCAAAGACGTTTCCCCTGAGCAGGCTCGCAAGTACATCTTGGGCTACACCATTGCCAACGATGTGACTGCACGTGACGCTCAACGAAACGACGGCCAGTGGGCTCGCGCCAAGGGCTTCGACTCGTCCTGCCCAATCGGTCCCTGGATCGACACCGATGTGAAGCCTGAAGACCTCGTCATTCAGTCGCACGTCAACGGCGAACTCAAGCAAGACGGCAACACCGCCGACATGATCTTCGACCCATACTTCCTGGTTTCTTACATCTCAGAAGCATTCACACTACTCCCAGGTGACGTCATCCTCACCGGCACCCCAGCTGGCGTGGGAAAAATCGACCACGGTGACCGAGTGGAATGCTCCGTAGAAGGCCTTGGTGTTCTATCGAACCCGGTAGTACGCCGCTCGTGGGATGACTGATCACCTACACAACCGTTGCTTCCCGACGAAACCGCAAGTCTCGTCGGAAAACTAAACCCAAGTGCCCCACTAGTTAGGGCACTTGCGCGGCACGCCCCCTTTGGGGCGGGCCCACCTAAAATAAAGACAGCTGCGCGCAACGGCGCGCAGACCGGTAAAAACTCACAACCAAAGGTGTGTCTTGTCCACGTCAACCGAAATTGCTACCGGAAGCGACATTCGCGTCCGGTTCTGCCCATCACCAACCGGAACCCCTCACGTGGGAATGATCCGTACCGCCCTGTTCAACTGGGCGTACGCACGTCACGTTGGTGGAAAGATGGTTTTCCGCATCGAGGACACAGACGCGGAACGTGACTCGGAAGAAAGCTACCAGCAGATCATCGAAGCTCTGACCTGGTTGGGTATCGACTGGGACGAAGGCATCAACGTAGGCGGCCCGCACGGGCCATACCGCCAAAGCCAGCGTGCAGACATCTACCAAGACGTCATCAAGAAGCTCGTTGACGGTGGCTACGTGTACGAATCCTTCTCCACACCAGAAGAAATCGAAGCACGCAACATCGCAGCCGGCCGCCCAAAGGCAATGGGATACGACGGCTACGACCGCGACCTCACGGACGAGCAGAAGGCGGCATTCCGTGCAGACGGACGCGAACCTGTACTGCGCGTACGCATGCCAGATGAAGACGTGTCTTTCTTTGACCTCG
>DFNY01000210.1:14512-20317 GCA_002376595.1 Jonesiaceae bacterium UBA3555
CGGCTTCATTCCAGAAGGTCTCAACAACTACCTCGCTCTGCTCGGCTGGTCGATTGCCCCAGACAACGACATCTTCTCCATGGAAGAAATGGTTGCTGCGTTCGACATTAAGGACGTTTTGTCTAACCCAGCCCGATTCGACCTCAAGAAGGCTGAATCGATCAATGCAACCCACATGCGCATGCTCGAAATCTCAGACTTTGCCTCCCGCATGGTTCCTTACCTGCACGAAGCAGGCTTCGTCTCAGCAGCGAGTTGGGACGAGCTGGGCGCGCGCGAACAAGAAGTACTGACTGCTGCCGCGCCACTGGTTCAGGAACGCATGACGCTTCTTGGAGAGGCAAAGGGCATGGTGGGCTTCTTGTTCACCGCAGACGAAGACCTCACCTACGATGATGAGTCCATGACTCACGTGAACAAGATTGAGCAACGAGTCGAAATCGTTGAACGATCCATTGAACTCATCGAAGGCCTCGACTCCATGGCCAACCCACACGACGTCCAGCAAGCACTGCGCACAGTGCTGGTTGACGAAATGGGAGTCAAGCCACGCCTCGCGTTCACACCACTGCGTGTAGCAGTCACCGGACGCCGAGTATCGCCACCGCTCTTTGAATCCATGGAAATCTTGGGCAAGGAATCCTCCTTGAAGCGCCTCAAGAACTTCCGCGAGTTCTTGGTTTCAGCTTCGTGATCATAGACCACACCGTTGAAGGCGTCCTGTTCGATATCGACGACACACTCGTTGATACGCGGGGCGCCTTCGCGCATACCATGAACGTTCAGGCCGCCAAGTACCTTCCGCGACTAGACAGTGCACGATACCCAGAGGTGCTCGCCATGTGGCGGGCAGATTCCTCAGGGTTCTACCGCGCCTACACCCGAGGAGAGTTAAGCGCACGCGAGCAACGCATGCAACGTGCCAATGAACTGCAAACGGCCTTCGACGGCGAAATCTTGGGCAACCAAGAATTTGACCAGTGGGATGAAGACTTCATGGCAGCTTTCCGCGACGGCTGGAAGCCATTCGCGGAATCCCGAGACATCATCGATGAATTGCGTGCACGCGGCATTAAGGTTGGAGCGCTGTCCAACGCAGGCCTCGACATGCAAACCCAGAAGATGGCTGCTTGCGGGCTGGGGGACGTAGACATCTTGGTCACCCTCGACACCTTTGGTGTGGGCAAGCCGGATCCACGAGTGTTTGTTGAGGCAGTGCGTTTGCTGGGCACCGACCGCGCCAAAACCATTTACGTGGGAGATGAACTCGACATCGACGCCCGTGGGGCGGTCAACGCTGGCTTGCGCGGAGTCTGGATAGATCGGCCCGGCGCCCGCCGCGGTGGAACCCACGAAGAATCATCAGCCGCCGCGGCAGAAGAAGGCATCTCAGTGATTGCCAACCTCAACGATTTATTGGTGGAGCGTTCAGCGCTCAGCTGATCTGTTCAGGCCACACCACCGGGTAGACCGAAGTGATGTACGGAAATCAAACCAAACCAGTGCCAGGGTCCACATGAGCACTTAGCAGCTCAAGGATCCTGGCACTTAGTGTTCCCCGCCGTTCGCGGGACAGGGAGATTACCCAACTAGTGGAGCAAGCCAGGCTAACCAACTGCTCTGGTGTCCGCTTCCACACCCACGAAAACTCAGCAGACTCCACACTGCCCCACGATACGTTTGGAACCGACCGAGTTGCGTCGCGCGAGTCGCCTGCCCTCAACAAATGAACAAACTGGGCCACCCACTCGACTCGCTCGTCATAGACGTTCCACAAAATCCCAAGTACGCCGCCAGGGCGCAGTACGCGTGCAATCTCGCGTGATGCTACCTCGGCATCAAACNNCCACCATCACTTGCACGTGCGGCAGTCTTTGTGGGATCTGCGCGGACATTTCTTCATCCGGTTCCACCGCAGTTATCTGCGCACCTAAAGCATCAAGTACCTCCGTGAGCTTCCCGGTTCCGGCGGCAAGGTCGATGACGCGTGGGGCCTCGGTGTCAACGGCGTCTAGCACCCATTGAGCTGCTTCTGGCGGGTAAGAAGGGCGGGAATCGCTGTAAAGCCCCGCGTGGGATCCAAACGACAGGGAGCGAGGCTGGGACATAGAGACTCCAAGAAATGTTGGTAGCATGCACGTGACAGCAAGGTGCGCCAAGCAACAATGCCGGTCAATCCATTAAACGTAACGTAGAACACCGTCCTAGGATTTGGAAAACCCGGCCAGAGTGGGTAAAGTTTTCGTTGTTGGCAGCGAGGGAAACCACGCTGAAGGCTTAGACAAAACCGATAAAACGGCGAGAATAAGCCAAAACCAATGGGGTATGGTGTAATTGGCAACACAACGGTTTCTGGTTCCGTCATTCTAGGTTCGAGTCNNTTCAAATCCCGTTGGGGGTACAAAAAAAAAAAGCCACTCAGGTAACTGAGTGGCTTTTCTCATCTCTGAATCTTTTTCGTACGAACGGCTCATGTGAGCTGCTGAGTGATCAAAGACCTGTTCCCAGAGAAGTTAATGCTCGGCGCGAAGACCGAAGCTGGTTCCGCTCTTCGCGCCGAGGAGTGTGTGTGCGAGTGGCTAGATGCGACCCGCCGGTGAATCACATTGCGGTGTAACCGCCGTCAGCGTGGATAGTGGTGCCGGAAACGTATGATGCTGCGTCGGAGACGAGCCACATGCTTGCTTGGGCGATTTCTTCAGCTTGACCGAAGCGACCCAAGAGGCTGAGTTGCTTTGCGTACTCGGCAGGGTCGAATCCGAATTGCTCAAGAGCCCCGCGCAGCATAGGGGTGTCTATTGCTCCTGGTGCAACATTGTTTACGCGGATGTTTTGGCTTCCGTATTCGAGCGCGGCAACCTTGGGCATACCCACAACACCGTGCTTGGCGGCTACATATGCGATGTTTCCGGGTTGAGGGCGGAACCCGGATACGGAGGAAATGTTTACGATGGAGCCGCCGTCGCCCTGGGCGAGAAGTTGGCGGATTTCGTACTTCATGCACAGCGCGGTGCCTTTGAGGTCAACGGCGATGAGCCGGTCCCAGTAGTCTTCATCGAACTCTGCCACGAACTTGTCGTCAGGGGTTAGCGCTGCATTGTTGACGGCGCCGTCGAGGCGACCGTAGCGCTCTACGGTTGCGGCTACCATGCGCTCTACTTGTGCGGAGTCTGAGATGTCTACCTGCACGAAGAATGCATCTCCGCCGTCTGCCACGATTGAGTCAGCTACGGCTTTGCCTTTTTCGGTGTTGAAGTCTGCCACCACAACTTTGGCCCCAGATTGTGCAAAGAGGCGGGCGGTGGCTTCGCCCATGCCCATGGCTGCACCGGTGACGATGGTGACTTTGTCCTTGAGAATCGGGAATGACATGATGATCTCCTTTGATGAATAGCAAATCCGATTGATACTTACTCTACACATGTAGATTAGTTTGCAAAAGGAGTGAAGTGACGCAAGACCCAAGGCAAGTGAGAACCAGAGAGAAGCTAACTCATGCTCTGGTGCGTCTGCTCGAACGCAACCCACTAGCAACCGTCAGCGTTGTTGACCTCTGCAAAGAAGCCGGCGTGCACCGCACTACCTTCTACGGGCATGCCTCGACGGTTGAAGAATTCAGCGTTGGGATAGTCACCCAAGTGATCGACGAGGCGTCCACAGTTGACCCCAACGCAGTTGACCCACTCGAGGCGTACCGACTCGCCGCAATTGAGCTCTTCGAACGGGTCATCCAAGAGCGCACCCTGGTGCGCGCCATTCTCGGCTCGGCCTGGGCCGGCACGCTGCGCCACGCACTAGATGAACGCATGCAACACAGGGTGAGAATCTCACTAGATGTCTTTGCTCAGCGCGCCCACACGCCAGTTCCAGAGCATCGGGAACTCGTTGTCGCCTTCATCAGCGGGGGAGTCGTTGGGGCAATCATCGAGTGGGTGCAAAGCGACGAAACCGACGTGGAAACGTGGGCAGCTCGAATGCAGCAACTCATGCCTGCGTGGTGGCCGGTTCACTGAGTCTGGGAAACTCAGGGAGAGTTTTCAGTCGCTTTGCGGTTAGTTTGAGTCTCTATGTGAGGCGGGAAAAGAGCCCGCGTGCGCTAAATCACGCCACGCGCAGTTGCAACGCATGGGTACTTTCTGCCTAAGATATGCAGGTTGAAAACGCGCAAGCGATAAAACAAGCCCCCATAGTATAGCGGNNTTCAAATCCCGTTGGGGGTACGCTTCGATCACTGATCGTTCGCATGGTTAATCTTGCAAAAGATTGACAGGCCGCCCCTATCGTCTAGAGGCCTAGGACGCCGCCCTTTCACGGCGGTAACACGGGTTCGAATCCCGTTGGGGGTACCAACACTTAAGCCGTCTCACTGGAAACAGCGAGGCGGCTTTGTTGTTGGGTATGCGATCTGTGGTTTTCTGTGGTGCGCATCATGCGCAATCCAGTTGCAGTCACCGCGCTACGGCACGGTAAACTAAGCAAGTTGGAAACACGGTTTTCGATCAAGCCCCCATAGTATAGCGGCCTAGTACGCCGCCCTCTCACGGCGGTATCACGGGTTCAAATCCCGTTGGGGGTACCAACGCACAAGCCATCCAGGTAACTGGGTGGCTTGAGTGCTTTGTGGGCTTTGCCTGGTGGATTTTGTTTGGTGGGCTTTGCCTGGTGGATTTTGTTTGGTGGGGTTCGTGTGGGCGGCGGTGTTGGCGTTTCCCGACGATGCAGCTGGGCAACGAGGCACGCTTAGCTGGCAGGACGCCTTAGTTTGGATGTGGGCGGAAGCCACGTCAGCTTATTTCGTCAGAAAAGCGAGTCGGCCGGTATGGCTGTCGCAGGCACAGCGTTTAATGGATGCGTGAGCGGATTAACTTTTGAAGCGCCGGTGTCTGAGACCGAGCTGGTGTCGTTGCGCCGACGAAGTCTGGGCTTGCTGCCTGGTGTTGGAGTTAGCGGATCCAAAGCCACTGCACAGGATGCGCTGGATAATGTTTCGCGAATGCTGGCGCTTCAAGGCCAGCATTTGGGTGGAACCATGTGGTCTATTGGTATGCGTCATCAGGGGCTCACCGAGCTGGACGTAACTGAATTGTTTAACAGCGGCCAGCTCATCCGCACCTGGCCCTTCCGTGGAACCTTGCATGTCATGACGCCCCGCGATGCGTCCGCAGTGCTGAGCGTGATGGGTCCTCGGGCTCTCAAAACTGTCACTACTCGGCACGAAGTAGCGGGGTTGCCTGAACGAAAAGTCGAGCAAGCAACTGTCCTGTTCCTGCAGGCTGCACATGAGCAGGGGCCGCTTGCCAGAGATGCAATCGCGGACCTTCTCAAGCAAGTTGGGTTGGAAGCAACTTACCCGCAGGTGCGTCATTTCATTTTCACGCTATGCCTGCGCAATGTGGCGGTGTGGGGGCCAATGATGGGCAAAGAACAGGGGCTAGTGCCTACCTCAGACGCTCAGGTGAGGACGAACCATGAGCCGAACGAAGTTCTGCGAAAGATTGTTAGGGGAGTGGTTTCGGGGCGTGGTCCTCTCACCGTTGAAGACATTGCCTACTGGACGTCTTTGGGGAAAGGGGTCGTTACCAGCGCACTGAATGAAATGGGTGAAGACATTACCTGGATAACTCGCGTAGGCGATCCTAGGAAGTTGGCGGTTCTCACCTCAACACTCGAGTCTCATGATCTTGGTCAGCCGGCTCGTGACATCGTGATGTGTGCTGGATTCGAAGAGTTGCTTTTGGGATACCGAGACCGAACTCCACAACTCAAGCAGGGGCACATAGACCACATCGTTCCGGGAAAGAACGG
>DFNY01000210.1:20346-21561 GCA_002376595.1 Jonesiaceae bacterium UBA3555
TGCAGCGGTAAGAACGGTGGATAACCCCAAAGCGCAAACAAGGAAGGCACAGCAATACTGCTGTGCCTTCCTTGTCTATTGAGTTTTATCGCTGCTGAATATGCACCAGCACATCTGCCACATCACCTGCCAGCAGAACCTAACGGGCAAACTAGCGGGCTCGTCGGGAAATGAGGTAGGTGTAAGGGCGCTGAACAAAGGTTCAGGAATTGCGTGAGTCTTCACCAGCGCGACGCAACACCTCGGTGAGGCGGTTTGCCGCCGCAACAACTGAACCTGCGTGCAAACGGCCTGGCTGACGGCTCAAACGCTCAACCGGACCAGAGATGGACACCGCTGCTACAATTCGACCCGAAGGGCCACGCACAGGAGCCGAAACCGACGCAACGCCGACCTCACGCTCGGACACCGACTGAGCCCATCCACGGCGACGAACACCCGAGAGGATGGTTGCCGTGAACTTTGAGCCCTGAAGTCCGCGGTGCAGGCGGTCTGGCTCCTCCCAAGCGAGTAGAATTTGTGCAGCTGAACCAGCCTGCATGGTGAGGGTTGCTCCAACTGGAATGGAGTCGCGCAAACCTACCGGGCGTTCGGCAGCCGCAACACAAATGCGCTGGTCACCTTGACGGCGGTACAGTTGGGCGCTTTTNNTGATCACGCAACGCAGCGAGAACTGGGTTAGCGGCGGCGAGAAGACGGTCTTCGCCGGCAGCTGTTGACAGCTCGTTGAGTCGTGGACCAAGAATGAATCGTCCCTGCATATCGCGGGTAACGAGACGGTGATGTTCTAGCGCTACAGCCAGTCGGTGCGCGGTAGGGCGCGCCAAGTGGGTTGCTGCCACTAGTTGTGCGAGGGTGGCTGGCCCTGCCTCAAGGGCGCCAAGCACAGCCGCTGCTTTATCGAGTACGCCGACTCCACTAGAATTGACCATAGAATGATATTGCAGTCTCAAGGCGCGAGAATGCAAGTAGACTCTCCGAAGAGACCCCCCCAGGAAACTCCGTACTCGCAAATCGAGAGTCGGATAAGAGAGGAAGAAATCATGGCCGGCACCTTGGCTGAGAAAGTTTGGGACGCACACCTTGTGCGCCGTGGCACCGATGGCTCACCAGACCTTCTCTACATTGATCTTCACCTCGTACACGAGGTAACAAGCCCGCAAGCCTTCGAAGGTTTGCGCCTCGCAGGACGCCCAGTTCGCCGTCCTGACCTCA
>DFNY01000210.1:21721-21950 GCA_002376595.1 Jonesiaceae bacterium UBA3555
CTCCGAAGTTGAGCACGTGCTTGCAACACAGACGTTGCCACTGCAGCCATTCAAAACGATGGCCATCAACATCAACGGTGACCTTCCAGAAGGATCCACCGCAAAGGACATCATCTTGGCAATCATCGCCAAGATCGGCACCGGTGGCGGACAGGGCTACGTGCTCGAATACCGCGGAGAAGCAATCCGCAAGCTGTCGATGGAAGGTCGCATGACCATCTGCAACATG
>DFNY01000085.1:0-298 GCA_002376595.1 Jonesiaceae bacterium UBA3555
GCTTCTGTAGAAGTTCTGTCTCCGGCGTAACTTGTCGATTATTCTTCGAAGCCACCGGTTTATCCTTCCAACTGATGTCAGATCAAATGACCGTTAATCAGTTTGCGTGCTCGGTGCGCAGCGCCTCGGCGTACTGACGGCCCTTGTAGGTACCGCAAGTTGGGCACGCAGTGTGCGACAACTTGTCGCCCTTGCACTGCGGGCACGTGGTGAGGTTCGCTGCGGATGTCTTCCACTGCGAACGACGCGCACGGGTGTTGCTGCGCGACATCTTCCGCTTCGGAACGGCCACGATCTT
>DFNY01000085.1:534-1429 GCA_002376595.1 Jonesiaceae bacterium UBA3555
ACGGATCCACTGATGAGAACACCCTCAACAACTGACTCGAGTCGAGCATCGACTTCAAGTTCGCTGTCTTTGGGAATACTTACTACTACTGTTCCGAAGCCCTCTGTGGCCCGAAGATCCAAGGAAACTTCGCGCATCGATCCCGGGCGGCGGCTGAGCTCCAACAAATCGAGCACAAACGGCGAACGTGGATTGTGAGCGATGATAGTCTCCTTATTTCTTTTCCTACCGTGACTCATTTTCACGCATTAGCGCACACATAAGCCAACGAGAATTCACAACAGTCAAAACTTTGGCCCCACTTCTGGCGGGACCAACAGTTAATCCTACGCCACTAACGGCGCGGACCCAAAGCCCGTTCCGCCATTTTCTGGGTGACACCCAACACAAGTGGGAGAAATCACTACCCTTGTGTGTCGTCGAGGCGCTGTGCAAGCTTTGTGCGCCCAGCTTGCACCTGTGTAAGCAACTTTCTAAGGTCAATTTCAAAGTCCGCGAGGCGTCGATCGCAGTAGTCATTTGCGTTGGTCATAAGTGCGCTAGCTGACTCTTGAGCATGCTCGATAATCTGACGGGCCTGCGCTTGAGCGTCTCGGACCACTTGCTGTTCAGAGACCAGCTGGGCTGCACGCTGGCGGGCTGATGCGATGATCTCTTCGGCTTGCGCCTGGGCATCGTCAAAAACCAACGAGGCATCTGACAACACTTCATCGGCGCGCGTCAACTGCGTAGGTAGGGCCTCGCGCAAGGAGTCTAGGATGTCGAGGGCTTCATTGCGGTTGACCAGCACGGAGGAAGACATTGGCATAGATCGAGCGCGCTCAATGACATCAGTCAAAGCATCCAGAAGTGTAGGTACGCCTAGCTGCTCGCCTTCAACAAAAGTTTCGTGGTA
>DFNY01000085.1:1596-3201 GCA_002376595.1 Jonesiaceae bacterium UBA3555
ATCATTCGAACCTCGAATCCCCTTCACTATTGCATCCACCGAATGCTCTGTGCAGAACGTCACCAGTAACCCTGGGACTTCCATCACATCAACATTGTCCAAATGTGCAACTGCGTCCCTTGCGAGTTCCAACCTTGAAGAAAGGTTGAACATCGGCGACTTTGTCGAGTTCGTTGCAACGCCGACAATTACGCGGTCAAATAGTCGGGCGCTTCGCTCGATCACGTCGAGGTGTCCCAACGTGATGGGATCAAATGAACCTGGGCACACTGCATTAGTCACACTGCCACGGTAGTACACGAACTGCCCATGGAGCGTGATTTTTGCGCGCAAAACAGCCATGATGGTTTCATGGCATTTTCATTCCAAGTTCTTGAAGCGCCCAAGCACCTCACTGAGTTCTACAACTCCGTGCTGTCACCGTCTTTCCCGCAGTCTGAGTTGGTGGACCTTGAAGAGTTCATTGAGTCCTGCGAAAACGGCTACCTGCACGTAATCGGCGCCCTCAAAGACGACGAAATCATCGCCGGAGCAGTGGGTACTACACCCACTCAGGAAGGCGTCATGCTCCTGCTGTATCTAGCTATCCAGCCCGGGCTGCGTGGCAGCGGAGTTGGTGGAGGATTGCTGGACTACGCCATTGAAGCGTGGCGCGATTTGTTCAACCCAACCATCATCATGGCTGAGGTCGAACACCCCACCTACCACGCTTCGTCGGAAGACCACGGCGACCCAGCCGCGCGACTGCGGTTCTATGCGCGCCACGGCGGAAAGATCTTGGACATCCCTTATTTCCAGCCTTCTATTCGCGACGACGAGCCACCAGTTCCAGCGCTCATGCTGGTTACTCTGTGGGTTGCGCCAGCAGCATTCATCGATGACGACCTCATCGCTGCGTGGCCGCTTCGGGGCTCGCTTCGCCGCGAACTGGTGGAATCATGCGATCCCGACTTTGCGCCCGCTTTGCGGTTGGAGGAGTCTGTTGCCGGAGATTCCATCAAGCTATGGGAACCTNNACTACAAACTGGGGCCGTTCACCATGTGTGGTGAACGGCCCCAGTTTCTTTGCTCGGTACGAGCAGGTTGGAATCCGAGAAAAGTCAGGTATTAGGCCTGTGATTGCGTCGGTGAAACCTCGACGCTCCCAGTGTCTGGACTTGCGCCAGAACTATGGGCGATAGGAAGGTCCGGCTCGTAATAGTAGACGGTGGTTTCGCCATAGTTTTTCTGGGTAATCAAGCGCCACGATGCAGGGATCACAGGTTGTGGACTGCGGGTAGATCGCTCCACCACGATCACGGCACGGTCATCCACGCTGTTTATGAGGTTTACCAAGATTGAGGAAAGAAGTTCCTCGGAAAGGTCATAGGGAGGATCAAGAAAAACTAAGTCCCACGGTGCAGCAACACCCCTAAGACTGTAATTTTCAGCCTTTTCGCAGACCACAGTTACGTTACGCAAACTCAATGCCGACACATTGTCTTCGCAGATCTTTGCGGCGGCTTTGTGTGCCTCAACTAGAACCACAGATTTTGCGCCTCTGCTGGAAGCTTCGATGCCAAGTGCACCGCTGCCCGCGAACAGGTCCAAGACGCGTGTGTCTTC
>DFNY01000085.1:3229-7390 GCA_002376595.1 Jonesiaceae bacterium UBA3555
ATTCTTGTCACCGAAAGAGTCTAATCAATCACGAGCGATCTAGGAATTCCTGTGCCTCTTGGTCTACAAACTCGTTGATTGCCCGCCTTAGCTCAGCATGCTTTTCTAGGGTGCGGTCTTGATCTATGACTGCCTGAGCATCTGCCCGTGCGGCAGTGATGAGATCGGCGTCTCGCATCACCCTTAGCAACCGCAAAGAACTACCTTTGCCCGACTGCGCCCGACCCAGCACATCGCCCTCATGCCGCAGTTCGAGGTCAGTTGCAGCAAGTTCAAACCCATCAGTAGTCCGGGCAAGAGCCTCAAGCCGTACCAACGCATCTGACTCCCCCGCAATAGGTGCGACTAACAAACACACGCCAGGAAGAGAACCTCGGCCAATACGACCACGCAACTGATGGAGCTGCGAAATACCAAAGCGGTCTGCGTCCATCACNNTGCGGAACGTCCACACCAACCTCAATAACCGTGGTGGACACCAAGAGTTGGATATCCCCTGCGGCGAACTGCTTCATTACCTGTTCTTTTTCTGCGCTGGGCATCTTGCCGTGCAAAACACCAATCCGTACGCCAGCAAACACGGGCATCTGCACGAGCTGTTGGTGCAACACTTCAACACTCACCAAGTCACGATCCGGCTCGGCTATTTCTGCCGTGTTAAACAACTCCTGACCCAAGAAATCAATGCTCTGGTCTGCGTCGTCGTCCGAGGATTCAGAAGCGCTGATACGCGAACACACCACGTATGCCCGCCGCCCCTGATCTATTTCCTCACGAGCCCTAGCCCACGTCCGTGCCATCCACTGATCGTTGTTCGCAGGAACAATATGCGTGGATACCGCAGCTCGTCCCGCCGGCAAGCCAACCAGGGTAGATACTTCCAGATCACCAAAGACTGTCATTGCCACTGTTCGCGGAATCGGTGTAGCTGTCATCACCAGAAGGTGCGGAGCCACCGAAGCCTTGGCGCGCAATTTGTCACGTTGCTCCACGCCAAATCGGTGTTGCTCATCAACTACAACCAAACNNCCGCAAACTGCACGTTGTCACTCAACAGTGCGTGCGTACCCACGGTGATTCCAGCTTCACCGCTGGCCATATGCAACATGGCTGCTCGCTTCTGAGGAACAGACATGGAACCCGTCAAAAGTGTTACCCGGGTAGCCGTCGCAGCTCCGCCTAGCATCCCACCTAAGGCAAGGTCACCCAGCATCAACTCAATTGTGCGTGCGTGCTGTGCAGCCAAAACCTCAGTTGGAGCCAACAACGCTGCCTGTCCACCCGCATCAATGACCTGAAGCATGGCACGCAGCGCGACAACCGTCTTTCCTGACGCAACGTCACCCTGCAGCAACCGCATCATGGGGTGGGTTCGCGCAATATCGTCGGCAATCTCAGCGCCAACGGCGCGCTGGCCTTCGGTCAGCTCAAACGGCAGCCTCGCATCAAACTGGCTCAACAGTGAGTCAGGAGAAGTACTTACGTTGCGCGCAGTGGCCACCAAATGCTCATGTTCGGCCTTGCGCAAAACCAACGCGCTTTGCACCACAAAGGCCTCTTCAAACCGGAACCTGCGGCGCGCCCGCTGCCAATCTCGCTCGTTGTGAGGCTGGTGAATTTTCACGNNAACAACGATCGGCCAGTCAACACCTCATCTGGAATTGGGTCTTGCGTGTCAGATTCGCGCATTTGGCCAAGTACAGTTTCCACACATCGCTCAATACGCCATGTAGGAACTGACGCAGTGGCCGGATACATGGGAATAGGCCTGCTTGCGGCGGCAATTGCCTGGTCAGTGTCGTCTGTATCCACCCCAATGATAAGGTAATCGGGGTGAGTGAGTTGGCGTTCACCCCGATAATCGGACACAGTTCCGGTGAACAACCCAGTACGCCCTGGACGCAACTTGTCCTCATGCATCCGCAGCACCCCGGCGCGCTTTGCAAAGAACGTCAGGTTGAGTTCACTGACGCCATCGCTCACCTTCACATGCAACATCGCACCTGCCCGCGAGCGCATGGTGCGAACCGTAGCCGAACGGATCTTGGCCACCACTGTCACGTGCTCACCCAAAGCTAGGGCCGCCATGTCGGTCATGGTGCCAGGTTCGGCATATCTGCGGGGGTAATGCCGCAACAGGTCTTCGGCGGTTTCCAAGCCCATCTTTGCCAACGGCGCGGCTGCACGCGTGCCCAGCAACTTGTGCAACGGGCGGCGCAAGAACGGCAACTGGGCCAGTTCAAAATCCGCAGGCGCAACTACCGAGCCAGCATCGTGGTGCTCTTCGTGGTCAGTAGTGGAAGACATGTAAACAACTTTCGGTGCGCATATGGCTGGAGCGAGGGCCCTTAGTACTGGACCCATTCAACAGAAATGGTCAGGCCGTTTCCGGTACGCCCAGATTCCAAAACGATGATCTCGGCATCACTTTGTGCCCGTTCTATCCCATCACACAGATCAGTGACCAGCGGCACGGAACACTGGGTATCTACCAGAACCGTGACAATGGGAATGGATTCGGGGTTGTTGCGAATCAAGTTCACAATGGGCGCCACGGTTTCTCTAGTGGCCGGCTCAATCCGCTGAGTGTGGAGCCGATCTAGGCATTCTTGGGCGGCCTGCAAGAGTTGGGTTACGGAGCGGTTCGTGCCGGACTCCCACAGTTCCACTACCGCTGAAGTTGCCGCTACCACTTGAGCGTCGTCAAAGGCTTGGACCACGTAGGGGGCAAGCCCGCTCACATGCAGCTCTTGGGTCAGAGCCGCTGAATGTGAAATCACCAAGGCTTGAGGCTCTGACTGCGGGTGTGACTTCACTTGTTCCTGCGGCTTCGTCCGTTCCAGCGATGAAGCAAGTTCGATAGGTCGGCCATGGCCAGCACCAGCGGCTGCGTGCACTTCGGTGAGCGCGCGTTCCACTCCGCTCACGCTAACCGGGGTGTCACCATCAATGCATACCACGGCTCCCGCACGGGAAATATCGAGTGCTAATCGTGGGGAGCTACAGCACACCACTAGGCTGACGCTCTTTTCGGAATCTGTGTGAGGGTCGCGAGCGTTGGTTGCCAGTTGCACCGAAAGATTACGCACAACAATGTTGGACAGCCCAGCTGTCACTCCGTGTTGGCGACCGTAGGCGCTGCACTGCCTACTCAGTTCCTCTAGGGCCTTCTCTGGCGTATCTGTGTGCACGTGCAAGTTCCACAGCGCCCCGCCATCTGGTTGGTCACCGCCAACGACGACGACTGATTCCCCTACACTGCCCAGCACTGAACGCAACGTGTGTGCGAATTGTGCATACTGGGCTTCGCCGGACGCGGTTGATTCGCCTGCATCAGGGGCCTGTGGCTCAGGCTGTGTACCTTCGAGTTTCTCGGGTTTGGCGTGGGATGGCTCAACAATGCGGATCAAACACATGAGTTCGAACTCACCGTCTGGTTTTCTGCTGGGAAGCTCAAACTCGGTCACCTCAGGAGGCACCGCGTGGTCTGCTTCCCCGGCACCCAAATGACTGAGCCGCAATGACCGTTGGAACTGCTGTTCTTCAGATCTGATGNNCGAAGCGAAATCAAGATGACCACGAGCCCGTAGGCTCCTGCATCGAGCACTCCGGCTCGCGCCAATACCGAGAGCTGAGTGTGCGATTGCTCGAAGGCGGCAATGGCATGCTCAATAGCACTAGTGATAACCCCTACTACTGCTTCCGTGGGATTAGGTTCACTGTGTTCAAAAGAAGCGTGGGTGTCACACCAGAGTTGAGCGCCTTGAGCAGCGGCTCGGGCCGCAGTCAGGATTGTCCCTTCCACAGGTTGCGCAACGGCGTCATAGGCGTTGTCAACCGCGGTGGTTAGGGCCCTTACAAGTTGGGAAGGTGCATCCAGGCGTGCAAAGTCTGGGTGGACCGTTGCTCGGTAGAAACCGCGAATGTACTCAGAAAGAATGATCCCCGAGTTTCCGCGGGCGTGTGTGAGCGCGCCTAATGCTCCGTATCTCAAGGTGGTCCGCGGGTCGTTTTGGCTCAGCACGGTGTGTGACTGGGCTGCTGCTCCGCGCATCGTCAACACCATATTGGTTCCGGTATCTGCGTCAGGTACCGGAAAAACGTTGGCCTGATTGAGGGTTTCAGCAACTATGTTGAGGTTTTCGCAGCTGCGCCTGAGCC
>DFNY01000085.1:7451-17938 GCA_002376595.1 Jonesiaceae bacterium UBA3555
ATAGGCAACGTGGCTTATTTCACGCCGCATTTGCAATGAGAAACCTCATTCCCGCACCGAGAGCCCCCGTTGAGGAGGTAGTATGGAGGACGGTCACACACGCGCCGATCGCTGGTGTGCCAGTCCGTGATGTACGGCACTCAATTTGAGTATCGGGTTATTAATCCGCTAATCTAGTGAGGTTGCCCATTACGGGTATGCGCGAAGCAGCCGAGATGTCTGCCGAACATGAGTTTTGTTCTGGTCTTGAGTCATGTTGCTTCGCTCGAATCAGTATTGAATTGACTTCGCCGCTTAACTGCGGCGTGCACGATGATCAGGAGAGACCGTGGCTGCTAACTGCGACGTCTGCGCAAAGGCCCCTAGCTTCGGGCNNGCGCAATCGTGAACGGTGCGCCAAAGCGCCTTAACGTTTGCACCTCATGCCTCAAGGCTGGCAAGGTGACTCGCAACATCTGATGACGTTTTAGTCCAATCTTGTGTTGGACTTTCATCATCATTCAAAAGAGCTCTAGGGAAACCTGGGGCTCTTTTGTTTTACCTATTTGGCGGCCCTCCCCATGCACCAACTCTTCCAACTCACGGTCAAACGTGGCAGTCTGGACGCATGGTAGAAGAACTTGGAAGCGTGAGTGTACGTCCGGCAACATCGTCCGATGTCATGGCGATTGCAAAGATCCACACGCTGTCGTGGCAGCAAGCATACGCAGGTTATGTCCCTGCGGAATACCTAAATGCGTTAACCCCTGAGAACAAGGCTCCCGTGTGGAAGCAGATTCTCGACCGCGATGATACCGATGTGTTTCTAGCTGAATCTTCTGGCCGGGTGCTGGGCTTTGCATCCGTTGGCCCCGCCCCTGATGAAGATGCGGAACCTGGTGATCGTTGCCTTTACACCATGTACCTTGACCCTGAAGCGTGGGGTTTGGGAGTAGCTAAGGAACTGATGTCGGCTGTTGAGAAGACGGTGTCTGAGTCCGTAGCGCTCACCCTATGGGTATTTGATAAGAACGAACGGGCCCGTAAGTTCTATGAACGCCACGGATTTAAGCGTGATGGTGTGGAGAAACTTGAAGAGTTCACCGGCGAGTATCTGCTGGAGCTTCGTTACCGAAAGTGATCCCACCCGATAGTGTCGTCACCTAGTTCGTATCCCACAACCTGCACCGCGCCCGCGCGCTGTGCAGGTTGTGTGCGTTGTGGGGTGTGGTGAGCAATCGGCTCAAATCGACCTACCGTCTGGAAGCCTGTAGGCACGGTGGTGCCGTGCGGGAAGGTTGCCAGCAGCGCGTGGTCTTCTCCCCCGCTGAGCATCCATTTCCCGACGAGTCGCTCGGCTTCCAGCGAATCGGTAGGTTCTAGGAGGTTGGCTAGTAGCCCAAGTCCCTGCGCGCTGTTGACCTGCTGGTCGCAGGACAGCGCATTGTGGGAAGGTCCGCGTGAATCGAGGCTTTCGATTGCTGGTGGAGCCAAGACTTGGCGCGCCATGAGTGGGTAGTCCAGTATGAGTGAGACTGAGCTTGCGCGTGCAATGCGCTCGGAGTCACGGATCAGTCCGTCTGAGACGTCCATCATTGCGGTAGCTCCGCCTGCGCTAGCCACAACGCCTAAAGCAATTGGCGCGGTGGGAGACTTAAAGGTTCGCAACGCGAGCGCAATAGCTGCCTCGGTGCGCGGCGACTGTGCGCTGCTTGCATGAGGACTCAGCGCATCAAGTATGTCTCGCGGATGAATCATAGGGCTTCGCGTTAGTGGGCCCTCAGAGTTGGCGCGGCCCTGTGAGTTTGTCAGTTCATATCGGCTCAACAGCTCAAGCCCCGCCGCAGACCAGCCTGTGTGGCCCGCCAGCGCAAGAACATCGCCAGGTTGCGCACCTGAGCGCAGCACCGGACTACGCCCCTGCAGATCGCCGTGGACGGTCACCGAAACGAACAGGCTAGGCGCGCCAGACAAGTCTCCGCCCACACAGCTTGCTCCACACGATCTCGCGGCGGACCCAAGCCCCTTCGCGAACCCTTCCACCCAGTCAATGCGAAGGTTTCGCGGCATGCCTAGACCCACAACCATTGAGGTGGGGTGGGCGCCCATGGCCGCTATGTCTGCCAGATTCTGCATCGCAGCACGCCAGCCCACTTCATACCCGGTAGACCAATCGCTGCGGAAGTGTACGTTCTCAATCAAGATGTCCGTGGACACCACAAAGCGCCCGTCTGGGGCTGCAATAACCGCGCAATCGTCCCCAGGGCCCTCCACCACATACTCGTTGGTGGGCAGGTGCGGAAATATCCGCTGAAGAAGTTCGGATTCGTCCAGTTCACTCACCGTTGTGAGTGCAGCGTCTTGGTCCGCCAGATTTCCCGCGGCTTCAGGGGCGTTTTGCTGTTCAACATCACGATTCTCCACACCACAAGGGTATCTGCCAAACGGATGTCACCGTTCCTACCCCGAACCTATATGGTGGTGTCGTGGCTTCTCCAATGTTCCTAACACCTCGCACCCACCCCGCCTCCTCAGCGATTCGAAGGACAGGCAGCACTCTGGCCATAGGAGCGTTATTGGTTTCGCTCACTGCATGCGCACCAACAATCGCTACCACCGCTGCAGAGCATGCAACGGATCCAGCGTGCGCCAAAGTAGTGTTGTCACTCCCAGATACCGTTCTGGAACAGGATCGAGCCAAAGTGACCGCTCAAGCCACCGCCGCATGGGGAGAGCCCGGAGCAGCGATTACCTTCACCTGTGGTGTGGCAGACCCCGACCCAGCCTCCGAACAATGCCAGTCCATGAAACTAGACATCTTTGGAAAAGAAGAAGTGTTTGACTGGATTCTCGTCGAGTCAAAACAGGGTTTGAACTACATCAGCTACGGACGTAGCCCCGCCATGCTTGTGCAGATTCCATTCACGCTAGGCTCTAGCCAGCCCACTGCGGCTCTCAGCGACATTGCCCTAGCCGTTTCACACATCCCAGCCACAAAAGCCTGCAAGTAGTTTTCAAACTATCCATGCCCAAAACATGTGTGGGGANNCCCCCACACGTGTACAACAAAGAATTAACGCAAACCGACTGGCCTATTCAATGCCAACTCGATGAGCGTAGTCACCAGCTCGGTGTACGGAACACCAGTACGTTCCCACATACGCGGGTACATCGAGATTGGCGTAAAGCCTGGCATGGTGTTGATTTCATTCACAATCACGTTGCCGTCTGGTTCCACAAATACATCCACGCGGGAAAGTCCTTCACAACCCAACGCGGTAAACGTGTCTGCCGCGATCTGACGGACTGTCGCAGCCACGTCGTCGGGAAGGTCTGCCGGACACGACAACTGCGCTGCATTGTCATCCAAGTACTTGGACTCGAAGTCATACCAGTCCACGTCCTGCGATGCCATAGTGATTTCGCCAGGGAACGAGGTGCGTACGGGCTCACCAACGTGAGCGCCAAGAACAGCACACTCAATTTCGCGGCCCACAATACCGGTCTCAACCAGAACCTTAGGGTCGTGTTTGTGAGCCTCGGCCATCGCCTGATCAAGCTGCTCTACCGAGTTCACTTTGGATACGCCCAACGACGAACCAGCACGAGCAGGCTTCACAAAGACAGGGAACGTAAGGTCACTGATCTTGGCAATAACAGCGTCCCGTTCGGTCTGNNCACAAATGGCGTCACTGGAATGTCATGGCCCTGAAGCACAACCTTCATGTAGTGCTTGTCCATACCCGCAGCTGAAGCCAAAACTCCTGCGCCTACATAGCGCACATCAGCCAAATCAAGTAGACCCTGCAGCGTGCCGTCTTCACCAAAAGGTCCGTGGATCAGCGGGAACACAACATCCACACGACCCAAGTCGCGGATCTCGCCATTCTCAATCACCCGGAAATTGGAGTTCGTAGTTGCCATAGGCAACAACACCTCGNNATTATCACGCACAAAAGGAAGACCTGAATCGTCCTTGACCACGTCAGTCAACGCGTCATCGAGAAGTACCCACTGCCCCTGCTGAGTAATACCAACCGCCAGCACATCAAAGCGCTCACGGTCTATCTCTTTCAGCACAGACGTAGCAGTAATACAGGAAATAGGGTGTTCTCCGGAGCGTCCTCCGAACAGGACCAAAACAGTAGCGCGCTGGGTCACAGCAGCAGGCCTTTCGTGTGTGGTGGCGTGGCACAAACATCACGCAATGAACACCGCAGAACGGTGAATGACTACATTGTGGACGAGATACCTATCGGGTGAGACTTTACCGGAGTTCTGGGCGTAACCTCAGTGATATGACCGAGCAACAGCAAAATCTCACACCATCTCACGTAGAACCATCACAATTAAGTTCCACCCCCGAAAACACATCCGATGATGTTCCAGAAGCTACTTCGCAGCACAGCACCCAACCAGACACACCACACACCGCTGACGCATCCGAAATCCGAGCTTGGTCACCAGCCACCACGGCAGTACTGTCAGGACGCCCACCACACGTACAGGGCGCGCCAGTAAACCCGCCCATTGTCATGTCCTCCACCTACGTGAACCAGCGCGTTAGCGCTCCAGGAGAGCTCCTCTACACGCGTATGGATACCGAGACTTGGCAACCCTTTGAACGTGCAGTGGCTGACCTAGAGCAAGCCACCTTGCCCGGCATCGTATTCAGTTCAGGTATGGCCGCAATTGCCTCCGTGCTCGCGTTTGTGCCAGACGGTGGGAAACTCGTGGTTCCACAGCACGCATACCAAGTGACACTCGGATTCGCCCAAGACATGGCAGACCGCCACAACGTCACGGTGGAAAAGGTAGATATTGCGGATACGCAAGCCGCCATCGAGGCATTCGAAGGCGCCGACTTGGTACTACTGGAATCCCCCACCAACCCCATGCTTGAAGTGGGCGACCTACCCAAACTCATTGACGCAGCACACAGGAAAGGCGCACTGGTAGCAGTAGATAACACCTTTGCCACGCCAATCCTGCAACGGCCACTAACCATGGGCGCTGACCTCGTAGTCCACTCAGCAACCAAATACCTCGCCGGACACTCAGACGTAGTCCTAGGAATCGTGGTCACCAACTCCGCGCACCTAGCACAAGCAGTACGGGCCTACCGTACGCTCCACGGCGCAATCGCCGGACCGTTCGAAGTGTGGCTCGCCCTGCGCGGCTTGCGCACACTCGCCTTGCGCGTACACAAGGCGCAAGAAAACGCGANNTTACCCCGGCCTAGCCAAAGACCCCGGCTTCGTCACCGCTACCCGAGTCATGGACGGCTACGGCGCGATTTTGGGCGTGATCCCCACCGGAAACGCACACGACGCAGACCAAGTAGTCGCGAACTTGCACCTTTGGACCCCAGCAACGAGCCTCGGCGGAGTGGAATCAACTCTCGAACGCCGACGCAGGTTCGCCACAGAATCCCTCACCGTCCCAGAAAACCTCTTACGCCTTAGTGTTGGAATCGAAGACATTGAAGATATCTGGGCAGACCTAGACCAAGCCCTGCGCAGCATCGGAGAGCCGACTCAGGCTTGAAATAGGTTGGCTGGGCTTTGCCCAGCCAAACACACACCAAACAACGCAGCCGCCGCGGTTCACCAGCTGGGAACCGCGGCGGCTGCACATTTCAACGAGACTCGAGGGCTCGTCGGGAAGCAGTACTACATCAAATAAGCTCAGATTTTTGTGGCCGTGCAAGTAGTGCGCGAGTCATGTCATCGACGGGCAGACCGTGATACAACACCGAAACCACAGCGTTTGTGATTGGCATTTCCACGCCCACTGACTTTGCCAACTGCGCCACTGATGTGCAGGACTTTGCGCCCTCAGCAGTACCACCGGTTACAGCAATGGCCTCTTCCAGCGTTAAGCCTTGACCAATGTGCTTGCCCAGCGTGTGGTTGCGCGAAAGCGGTGACGCACACGTAGCCATCAAGTCGCCCATGCCAGCAAGTCCAGGGAACGTCTCCGGCTGCGCACCAAGTTTGAGTCCCAAACGAGTGATCTCAGCCAAACCGCGGGTAATGATCGTGGCCGTGGTGTTGTGGCCAAAGCCCCTGCCCTGGGCCATTCCCACAGCAACAGCAATCACGTTCTTCACAGCGCCACACAACTCCACACCCACCAAATCGGTGTTGGTGTACGGACGGAAGTAGTGGTTAGAGCAGGCCTGCGCCACCATACGGGTGTGCTGCGGATCGATGCCAGACACAACCGTGGCCGTGGGCTGTTGCGCTGCAATTTCTGCGGCCAAGTTCGGACCAGAAACTACTACCACTCGTTCCAACTCAACGTTCAGAGATTGGCACAAGACCTCACTCATGCGCAGATCAGATTCGAGTTCAACACCCTTCATCAACGACACAATCACACTGTCAGATGGCACCAAGTGCGCGAGTGGCATCAAAATGGCGCGAGCGCTTTGGGAAGGCACCGCAACCACAACAATCGACGAATCAGCGAGAGCTTCCTCTGCGTTGGTTGTGGCCGAGATTCGCTCATTCAAAGCCACGCCAGGCAGACGCTTGGTGTTAGTGTGGTCCAAGCTGATTTCACGGGCAGTTTCTTGGTCACGGCCCCAAATCACAACGTCGTGACCAGCGTCAGCAAGTACCGCGGCAAAAGTGGTACCCCACGCGCCCATACCCAAAACAGCAATCTTCATAAGGGAAAAACAATCCTTAGTTGGCTCGAGGATTAAAGAACTCAGCAGGTGGCTGTTCGCCACGAATATCAGCCACGATATTCGTAATCCCCCACATGATGCGGTCCGTTGCTTCACGCAACACCGCAGCATCTAGTTCTTTGTCATACAGATCTGAAAGATCCACGGGTTCCCCCGCGCGAACCGTCACGGTCTGACGAGGAAAAAGCTTCAAAAACTTTGCGCCGCGTGGCAGCAAGCCCAACTGACCCCACTGCCCCACAGGAACAACAGGTACCCGAGACGTCAATGCCATCCGGGCCACTCCGGTGCGTGCTTGCATTGGCCAGCCGGTAGGATCAGCCGTCAACGTGCCTTCCGGGAATACGGCAATACAGAACCCCTGCTGAAGCCGCAAATCTGCAATCTCCACACTTTCCTTGGCACGGGAAGAACCGCGATACACCGGGATCATGTCCAAGTTCTTGAGGAAGAAGCGAACCACAGGAATCTTGAACAACGAGTCCTTAGCCAAGATTCGCGCTGGGCGGTCCGCGTTGTACAAGTAGTGGGCAAGCGTCAACGGGTCGATTGCGCACGCATGGTTCGCTGCCACAATGACGCCACCTTCGGTAGGCAAATTGGAAACGCCCTCAAACTTCAAGCGGGTCACTGCTCGCATGAAAGGCTTCACAATCACTGCAGCCACGCGATACAGCGGGGTCTTTCCCGGGCGTACTTCACGCTCATCGCGCAAGGCTGCGCTTTGTTCAGGTGTGCTCACTCCACAAGGTTACCGTGATCATCGCGCATTGGAGATAACCACACCAGCGGGAAACAACACAAAAGCGATGGGCCACATCTGCGCCGAAACACGGATATGGCCCATCGCTGTGAAGTATGGAAAGACTATGCCATTTCGAACTTTGCGCCGAGTGCTTCCAGTTTGCCCATGAAGTTTTCGTATCCACGGTCAATGAGCTGAATGCCCTTCACCGAGGATCGGCCTTCAGCAGCAAGAGCCGCGATAAGGTGCGAGAATCCGCCGCGCAAGTCTGGCACCACAATGTCGCGTGCGACCAGTGGGGTTGGGCCAGCAATCACAGCCGAGTGATGGAAGTTGCGCTGACCGAAGCGGCATTCGGTGCCACCAAGGCATTCCTTGTACACCTGAATCTGCGCACCCATACCGTTGAGGGCGTCGGTGAAGCCGAACCGGTTCTCGTACACGGTTTCGTGCACAATTGACAGGCCCGTAGCTTGGGTCAGAGCCACAACCAGCGGTTGCTGCCAGTCGGTCATGAAACCTGGGTGAACGTCAGTTTCCAAAACGATTGGCTTGAGTTCTCCACCTGGGTGGAAGAACCGAATCCCGTCATCTTGGATTTCGAACTCGCCGCCAACTTTGCGGAACGTGTTCAAGAACGCGGTCATCTCAGGCTGGGTTGCACCCTTAACAAAGATGTCACCGCGCGTTGCTAGAGCGGCTGAAGCCCAAGATGCGGCTTCGATGCGGTCCGCCAGCGCAGTGTGTGAGTAGCCCTTAAGCACTGGAACACCTTCGATGCGGATGACGCGGTCGGTGCGCACAGTGATGATGGCGCCCATCTTCTGCAGAACATTGATGAGGTCAAGGATTTCTGGTTCTACCGCAGCGTTTGACAGTTCGGTGATGCCCTCGGCACGTACCGCTGTCATCAGGAGCTGCTCGGTTGCTCCAACGGAAGGATATGGAAGCTCAATCTTGGTGCCTTTGAGGCCGTTTGGCGCGGACAAGAAGATGCCGTTTTCGCGCTTATCAACAACTGCACCGAACTGACGCAAGATACTCAGGTGGAAGTCAATTGGTCGGTCACCAATACGGCAGCCGCCGAGACGGTGCAGCAGCGGACCACAGAATAGGATTGGGATGCGGCTTGCACCAGCGTGCGCATCGATGTCAGCCATGTGGGCGGTCTCTACGTTGCTTGGGTCGAGCTTCAGCACGCCTGCTTTGACGTCATAGTCCACCTTCACGCCGTGCAGTTCCAGCAGCCCTGACACCACATGTACGTCACGGATATCTGGCACATTGCGCAGCTCCGACGGCGTTTCACCTAATAGAGCCGCAACCATTGCTTTAGAAACAAAGTTCTTCGCGCCTCGTACCGTAATGCTGCCGTTTAGCGGGGTGCCGCCGTTGACGTAAATGAGATCAGTCATGTCTTAATCGTCGCCTATCTGTTGGCTGATTGCCTAACCCGAAGATGGTGTGTTCGACAACTGTTGAAGTTACCGAGTGTCGCATCGCTCCGGCTGCTACCTTGGCTCAACGCAAAGGTGGGGCTGCGCATTCCACGCAGCCCCACCCAACGTTAGAAAATCTAACCATCAGTGTAGTGCTCTTAAGGGTACTAAGTAACACTGTTGATGTGATGATTTTGAGGATTGTTATCCTCAGGCGTTTGCTTCTTCTGAAGCCTCTTCGTCTACCGGACGAGCCGCTTCAATGTGCACCTTTGGTTCATGCTTAGCAGGTAGCGTCTTTGGACGCCACGAAGCACGGGTCTCTTCGAATGCGGCGATGTCTGATTCGTTTTGGAGGGTGAGGCCGATGTCGTCCAAACCTTCCATCAGGCGCCAGCGGGTGTAGTCGTCCACGTGGAACTGAACGGTGACGTCTCCAGCAGTCGCAATACGCTGTTCGAGGTCCACGGTTACTTCGGTGCCTGGGTTGGTTTCCAAAACCTTCCACAGCAGTTCGATGTCCTCTGGAGCAACAATTCCAGCAACAAGGCCCTGCTTGCCTGAGTTACCGCGGAAAATGTCAGCGAAACGTGAGGAAAGCACTACGCGGAAGCCGTAATCCTTCAGCGCCCACACTGCGTGTTCACGGGAGGAACCGGTACCGAAGTCTGGTCCAGCAACCAGTACCGAACCGGACTTGTATGCGTCCTGGTTCAGCACGAACTCTGGGTCGTTGCGCCATGCTGAGAACAGTGCGTCTTCAAAACCTGTGCGGGTAACGCGCTTGAGGTAAACAGCTGGGATGATCTGGTCGGTGTCTACGTTGGAGCGACGCAGTGGTACACCCACACCGGTGTGTTTGATGAACTTTTCCATGATTCTTTTCTCTTTCCGGCGTGGCTATCAGGCGTTTACGAGTTGAGCGTCTTGTGCGAGGTCAGCAGGTGACGACAACGTTCCNNCCCTGACGGCCTTCAAAGTTACGGTTTGAGGTGGATGCTGCACGCTCGCCTGGCTTGAGCTGGTCTGGGTTCATTCCCAAGCACATAGAGCAACCTGCGTTACGCCATTCGGCTCCGAAGTCCTTGAACACTTGGTCAAGGCCTTCGGCTTCTGCCTGCAAACGAACGCGCGCAGATCCTGGCACTACCAGAACACGAACTTCATCGTGCTTCTTCTGGCCCTTGATGATGTCTACTACGGCACGAAGGTCTTCGATTCGTCCGTTGGTGCATGAACCAATGAACACGGTGTCTACCTTGATGTCACGCAATGGTGCACCTGGGGTAAGACCCATGTATTCGATTGCGCGCTCTGCGGTGACTCGCTCTACCTCGTCTGCGATGTCTGCTGGGTTTGGCACGTTTGCGCTCAGCGGCAGACCCTGTCCTGGGTTGGTTCCCCAGGTAACGAATGGTTCGATGTCTTTACCTTCGAGCTCAACTACGGCGTCGAACACGGCGTCGTCGTCGGTCTTGAGGGTGGACCAGTATTCAACGGCTGCGTCCCAGTCAGCACCTTCTGGTGCGTGTGGGCGGCCCTTGAGGTAGTCAAAGGTGGTTTGGTCTGGCGCGATCATTCCGGCGCGTGCACCAGCTTCGATGGACATGTTGCAGATGGTCATGCG
>DFNY01000086.1:0-1826 GCA_002376595.1 Jonesiaceae bacterium UBA3555
GCTGGCTACAAAGTTTCCGTAGTTGAACTCGCTCCACACGTTTTGCCTCCGGCAGAACTCGAAGTAGCCAGCCAAGTGCGCGCAGAACTCGAACGCCTAGGCATGAGCGTTTACGAAGGCGTGTCTGTCACCGAAGTTGTGCCAGGTCAAGACGCAGACACCGTTGTGCTCAGCACCGGTGAACGCATTGACGCACACACGATTGTCCTGTCCGCCGGAGTTAGGCCAGCCACCGAGTTCCTTGCCACCAGCGGCATAGAACTCGACCGCGGCGCAATCGTAGTCAACGACCACGGCCAAACTTCCGCACCGAACGTGTGGGCAGTTGGAGATGCAACCGTATCCACCGACGCCGTGACCGGCGTTCGCCGCCCAGTCATGCTGGCCGGACCCGCAAACCGCGCTGGACGCCTCGTGGCAGACCACATCTTCAACCCGAACACGGATCGTCCAAACACATCGCGACCAATCCCAAGCGCGCTAGGCACTGCAATAGTGCGCGTTGGTGAACTCACGGCCGCAATGACCGGCGCAAACACCGCCGCTCTTGACGCTGCTGGTATTGAATACGACACCCTGCACTTGCACCCAAACAACCACGCCGGATACTTCCCAGGTGCGCAGCAGCTGCATCTGACCGTACACATGCGTAAAGGCGACGGACTGCTGGNNAATCGTCGGGAAGCAAGGCGCTGACAAGCGCATTGACGTGCTAGCCACGGCAATCCGCGCCGGACTGACCGCCCCAGAACTCATGGACTTGGATCTTGCGTATGCGCCGCCATACGGGTCGGCAAAGGACCCAGTGAACTTTGCCGGAATGGCCGCGGAAAACGTCCTTTCGGGCCAACTCACACTGTGGTACCCGCAGGATTACGCCACCTTTGGTGACTCCGTGTTCGTGCTAGATGTGCGCTCCGCCGCCGAATTCGCAACCGGGCACCTACCAAGCGCCACTAATATCCCACACGTAGTACTACGCGAAAACCTAGACCGGGTGCGTGAGCTCGCTGGTGGCCGACCAATTCGCGTGACCTGCCAGTCAGGTGTGCGATCCTACATTGCACACCGCATCCTGGTGGACGCAGGGTTTGATTCGGCCTCGCTGAGCGGTGGAATGATCACGTACAAAGCAGTTGTTGGAACGAGCGAACTCACGTTTGAGTAACCCGAAAATAGGGGAGGGGAACCATGTTTGAAGGCCAAGAAGACGCACAACGCAAGATCCTTAACCGGCTCAAGCGCGCGCGCGGCCAACTCGACGCCGTAATCAACGCCGTCGAAGCCGGCGGCGACTGCCGTGACGTAGTCACCCAGCTGTCGGCCACCACCAAAGCGCTAGACCGCGCAGGTTTTGCCATAGTGTCCACCGCCATGAAGCAATGCGTGGTTGACCCTGAAACCCAAACGATTGCGGAACCGCGGGATTCCGACGGGGATGCGAAACCTGGCTTGAGCATCGAAGAGTTGGAAAAGCNNGCGTGAGTTGGGATTTGGCCGAAAGCTAACTGCCCAACCAGCCAGAGGATGAAATTTGTAGCGGTGGCGGAAATTCGTCCGCCGTGATGATCGGAAAATTGAAACGAAGAGGTAAAGATATGTGTATGCCAGTTCAGTGCGAATGCGGAAAAACCACGTGGTCAGGCTGCGGCCAGCACGTTGACTCCGTCAAGGCCCAAGTAGCCCCAGAAAACTGGTGCGAAGAGCACAACAACTAACACTCAGGCCCAAGAGCACCCCCTGCTCATCTGGCCCCCTCCTGCTATGAAAGTAGCAATGCCGGTTGCCCTGCCTGGAAAATTGCAACCGGGGCGGGCCCCCCCCCT
>DFNY01000086.1:1914-4597 GCA_002376595.1 Jonesiaceae bacterium UBA3555
AAAAACAAACAAAAATGTCAGGTAATCGGAAGCCGGACCCGGGATGAGACCACCATCCCGCCGCACAGCCCCTCAACGATTCGTCTGCCAAGAAGGCACCATGCACCAGCTTTACTCCCAAACCAGAATTCGGATACCCGCGCTTGAAAGTTCGGACGTCCGAACTTACGATAGGTGCAGACCTCTCCGAGGTGCTGAACAACAAGCCAGAACCCCGGAACAACCCCGCAAAACCAACACCCCAACTCGTCAACCTAGGACCGGATTAATGCGTTACTCGCGTGCACGAATCATCAGCCTTGCGGCCGCCGTGTTGTTGGTGGCCGTCGGCTGCTCGGCCGAGCCGCGTGGTAGCGATCCGCAGGATGACAAACCCAAGGTGGTCACCACGTTTACGGTGTTGGCCGATATTGCTCGCAATGTTGCTGGCGATCATTTGCAGGTGGAATCGTTGACCAAAGTGGGTGCGGAGATCCACGGGTATGAGCCGACGCCTGGCGACATCCGACGCGCTGCCGACGCCGACCTCATTGTGGATAACGGCCTCAACCTTGAGGTGTGGTTTCAAAAGTTTGTTGCGGACTTGGATGTGCCGCATGTACAGGTGAACGAAGGCATTGTGGTGATGCCCATTGCGAGTGACGCTTATGCAGGATTACCCAATCCGCACGCCTGGATGAGCCCGCTCAATGTGAAGCTGTACGCCAATAATCTTGCCAATGCGTTTGCTGAACTCGACCCAGACCATGCCCACGATTTCCACGCCAACGCCGCAGAGTACGGTAGGAAACTCGACGCCGTGCAGCAGGAGCTCGTGGACACGGTTGCGGGCCTGCCGCAGGAGCAGCGCGCGCTGGTGACCTGTGAGGGAGCGTTCAGCTATTTAGCGCGAGATGCGGGAATGGTTGAACGGTACATCTGGCCGGTGAATGCTGAGCGTCAGGCAACTCCTGGGCAGATTAAAGAAGTTATCGAATACGTGAACGCTAATGATGTGCCTGCCGTTTTTTGCGAATCAACTGTGAGTAATGAACCGATGCTGCGGGTTGTGGAAGCAACGAATGCCCAGTTTGGCGGTGTGCTTTATGTGGATTCGTTGTCTCTAAGCGATGGCCCCGTTCCCACTTATCTGGATCTGATCACGCACGATGTTTCGGTGATTACGCACGCGTTGAAGGGCGGCCAGCAATGATTGAGCTCTCGCAGGTGAGCGTGAACTACGGCGATGTGGTGGCGCTTTCTAACGTTTCGTTGAGTCTCGAACCTGGCCAGATCACTGGCCTTGTGGGCATGAATGGTGCGGGTAAGTCCACGCTGTTCTCCGCGAGCATGGGGATTGACCCTTTGGCTCACGGTGAGGTGCGCATTGGCGGGCAGGAACCTAAAGCAGCGCGGAAGAGCGGAGTGGTGTCTTTTGNTCCGCAGAGCGAGGCTGTGGATTGGCAGTTTCCGGTGTCGGTGCGCGAGGTGGTCATGATGGGCCGCTACGCCCACATGGGGCCTGGCCGCAGGTCCAAGTTGGCCGATAAGCGCGCAGTGGCCGATGCGCTGGCTCGTACTGAGTTGTCTGATTTGGCAGACAGGCAGATTGGCCAGCTTTCTGGTGGTCAGCGCAAACGCGCTTTTGTGGCGCGCGGTATTGCGCAGGACGCGCAGGTTTTGCTTCTCGACGAACCCTTTGCTGGGGTGGATAAGCGCACCGAGGGCACTATCACGGCTTTGTTGAAGGACCTTGCGGCCGAGGGCCGCACGGTAGTGGTCTCTACCCATGACTTGGGTGCCTTGCCTGTTTTGGCTGATGAGGTTGTGTTGCTGTTGAGGTCTGTTGTGGCACAAGGGGCTCCGTCTGAGGTGTTGACTGCTCCCCTGCTGGCGAAGGCGTTTGGCATGGAGGTTGGTTCACTGTTCGGTGTGGGGGAGTCGGGGCGATGAGCGTGTGGCAGTTTCTGAGTGAACCATGGGCTTTTGAGTTCATGCAGCGAGCATTCCTTACCTCGACGGTGGCTGCCGTTGTCTGTGCGGTGTTGTCCTGCTGGTTGGTGTTGATTGGGTGGTCATTGATGGGGGATGCCATCTCCCATGCGGTACTGCCTGGCGTTGTTTTGGCCTACATTGTGGGTGCGCCGTTTGCGTTGGGTGCTCTCGTGTTTGGGCTGGTGGCTGTTGCGCTCATTGGGGTGGTGCGAGATTCGGGCAGAGTCAAAGAAGACGCTGCCATGGGAATCGTGTTCACTTCGCTGTTTGCTTTGGGGCTGGTGCTAATTTCTGTGACTCCAAGTACTACTGACTTGAACCACATCATTTTTGGCAACCTGCTGGGAGTCTCGTGGGGTGACCTAGTCCAGATTGGTCTTATTGCACATGGGACGTTGGCCGTCCTGTTGTTCAAGCGCAAGGACTTCGTGTTGTTCGCGTTTGATAAAGCCCATGCGCTGGCTATTGGGTTGAATGTCCGTGTGCTCGGCGCTCTGCTGTTGGGGTTGTTGGCGTTGACCGCTGTGACGGCCTTGCAGGTGGTGGGAATCATTTTGGTTGTGGCAATGCTGGTGATCCCTGGCGCGACTGCACGACTCTTGACGTCACGGTTTAACAGGATGCTGGTCATCGCGCTGATCACATCGGTTGTCTGCTCGGTGGTGGGCGTGTATGTGAGCTACTACTTGGACACTGCTACGGGTGCCAC
>DFNY01000102.1:0-266 GCA_002376595.1 Jonesiaceae bacterium UBA3555
CCTAGGTACCCATTCCACCCCACGTTGCGAGCCTGAACTGCTGCGCCAGTCTGAACGACCTCGGCATTCCACGCCTGATTTATCTTCTGACCACCGGAAAAACTCCAGCCAAGGTTCCATGTAGAAAGTGAGGGGCCGAGATTGGTGATTTTTATGGTTCCTTGGAATCCAGAGCCCCAATCGCCAGACTTTTGGTAGGAAACCGTGCACCCGGGTGCGCTATTGGCCGAGGCGAGTGTCGGTGCAGCGTTGGCGGGAGTTGCGAC
>DFNY01000102.1:361-2067 GCA_002376595.1 Jonesiaceae bacterium UBA3555
GTGCTCCAAGTTTTGTGACGGTGCGAGCCTCACGTGTCTTCTGTGAGATGCGTTACCAGACCAAAGTAGGAGGAATGTCTATCGCGGAGTAGATACTGAACCGATTAAGAGAAATCCTGATTTTCGTGCGTCTGGCGTTGCGAAAATGCCGCGACAAATTTGTTTCAAATATCGGTCGTTTCCGTCTCGACAATAGCGTTATGTGGAAACTTGTCATATTTCGAATTGGCCTAAAAATGGCGAGAAGTCGCGGAATTTGTGAAGTTTCTGTAATGCAACAAAGGTAACCCTAAGCGGACATCCAACCTAGGGGTGGCTACAGTGTCAGATAGGCTTGTGATTGCGTTCACAAGCCCAAGTAAAAGCGCTGAATACAGGCCTCCTAACTGCAGCGAAGCAGGACGCAGTTGGCTGTCGGTCTGGGACCTGAGTCCCACGTTTTAGGGCCTTTACTAGCGAAGTATTTAACTGAACGATTAGCGTTTCCGGCGATGTGGCCCACGCTTCACTTACGAGTGATACAAAAGCCGTATCAGCAGGTACTTTCCCGCCAAGGAAACACGAAAACGCTCGTTCCGTAAGCCAACGTAATGGCACCAAACGATCGATCCAACACGTAGAACTTCAAGGTGGCTTCTTCAATGAACAACCCATATGTTCCACTGCTCGTGCTTATGGGCATAGCGGTCATCCTCGCTATCGGTGGTCTCGCTGCAAGTGCGGTTCTTGGACCAAAGCGGTACAACAAAGCAAAGCTTGAAGGATATGAGTGTGGCATTCAGCCCACGCCTCACGCAGTTGGCGGTGGAAAGTTCCCCATCAAGTTCTACCTCGTTGCGATGACGTTCATCATCTTCGATATCGAAGTCGTCTTCCTCTACCCATGGGCTGTGGACTTCGCGCACCTAGCAACCTTCGGCCTCGTCGCCATGCTGTCGTTCCTCGCCCTAATCACCGTGCCATTCGTTTACGAATGGCGACNNCCCGGAAAGGGAAACAATGTCTCACGATGAAGCCACTCCAGGGTTCTTCACCGCAAACCTTGAAGAAGTAGCAGGACTCATCCAAAAGAGTTCCATGTGGCCGGTGACCTTCGGTCTCGCTTGTTGCGCAATTGAAATGATGGCAACGGCTTCCAGCCGATTCGATATCTCTCGATTCGGAATGGAAGTCTTTCGTGCGTCTCCACGCCAAGCAGACCTCATGATCGTTGCAGGTCGTGTCAGCCAAAAGATGGCCCCAGTTGTTCGCCAGGTTTATGACCAGATGGCTGAACCAAAGTGGGTTCTCTCCATGGGTGTATGTGCGTCCTCAGGTGGAATGTTCAACAACTACGCAATCGTCCAGGGTGTAGACCACATCGTCCCGGTGGACATCTACCTCCCGGGCTGCCCACCACGCCCTGAGATGCTGCTAAACGCAATCTTGGAACTTCACCAACAGGTTCGCACGCAGCCGCTACTCCAACACCGCCGCGATGTGATCGCAGCTGTTGAACGTGCTGCCCTCGAGGCAACACCACTGTCACACCAGAAGGGACTGCTTAAGTGACTGAGCTCAGCAACACCACCGCTCCAGATCCCGAAGGACGTCCTTCACTGTTCTCCGGCGGGCACGACGAAACCGTGGCCGTACGCACAGGTATGTTCGGTGCGCAAGGTGGACAAGACACCTCAGGTTTCGGCGGTCTTACCCGTCAAGTAACC
>DFNY01000102.1:2074-4890 GCA_002376595.1 Jonesiaceae bacterium UBA3555
CGACTACCTGGCTGAAGACCTCAAGGAACTTGGTCTAGACCCTGAAGAGGTTATCGAATCGGTCACCGTTGACCGCGGAGAACTTACGCTCTTCATCGCGCGCGAGCACCTCATTGCAGTGTGTCAGCAACTGCGTGATGACCAAGATCTTCGCTTCGAACTTTCGCTCGGAGTTTCAGGTGTTCACTACCCAGGTGACAGCGGCCGAGAACTTCACGCTGTGTACCACCTGACCTCCGTGACTCACGGACGCAGCCTGCGCCTTGACGTGGCCACTTCGGACGAAGATCCCACCATTCCATCCACCGTTTCGGTCTATCCAGCAAACGACTGGCACGAACGCGAAACTTGGGACTTCTTCGGAATNNACAGTTCACCGGCCGCGATGAACTGACCCAAATTGAAATGCCGGATGACTGGCCAGGACACCCACAACGCAAGGACTATCCACTCGGTGGTATTCCAGTCGAATACCACGGCGCCACCATCCCACCAGCAGACCAAAGGAGGAAGTACTCGTGAGCAACGCACCACACGCCACGAAGCCAGACTTCACCGACACCTCCGCACCGGAGTTTGACGTCACTGGTGGTGACTGGGACAAGATCAACGAAGAGATTCGTCAACTCGGTGAAGAACGCATCATCGTTAACATGGGCCCACAGCACCCATCAACGCACGGTGTTCTGCGCCTCATGATCGAGATGGACGGTGAGCACGTCACCGAAGCTCGCGCAGGTATCGGATACCTCCACACCGGTATTGAAAAGAACATGGAATACCGCACGTGGGTGCAAGGTGTCACGTTCGCAACCCGTATGGACTACCTCGCTTCCATTTTCCAAGAAACCGCCTACTGCCTAGCAGTAGAAAAGCCCTGGTGTATCACCGACGACATCCCAGAACGCGCCTCCATCATCCGAGTCATCATGATGGAACTCCAGCGAATTGGTTCCCACCTCGTGTGCCTCGGCACCGGCGGTAACGAACTGGGTGCAACCACGGTTATGACCACTGCATTTAATGGTCGTGAAGAAGTCCTCAAACTCTTCGAAATGGTCTCTGGCCTACGCATGAACAATGCGTACATTCGCCCAGGCGGTGTCGCGCAAGACGTCCCAGCCGGATTCATCGAATCCGCACGCGAAGCGCTCAAAATCATGATGAAGTACTCCCGCGAGATGGAGAACCTCTGCCTAGCAAACCCAATTTTCAAGCTCCGTACCGTTGGTATCGGTCACTTGAACCTCTCGGGTGCCATGGCATTGGGAATCACCGGGCCGATCCTTCGCTCCGCTGGACTCCCATACGACGTGCGTAAGGCAAACCCATACTGCGGTTACGAAACCTACGAATTTGACGTTCCAGTTACTGAAGGCGCTGACTCCTACGACCGCGTAGTGATCCGCTTCGAAGAAATCCGTCAGTCCGTGCGAATCGTTGAACAGGCGCTCGACCGCCTTGAAGGTACAAACGGGCAACCAGTCATGGTTGAAGACAAAAAGATTGCTTGGCCAGCACAGTTAGCAATCGGCGGCGACGGCCAAGGAAACTCCCTTGAGCACATTCGCGAAATCATGGGCACCTCAATGGAAGCCTTGATTCACCACTTCAAGCTTGTGACCGAAGGCTTCAAGGTACCTGCAGGACAGGTATGGCAGACCGTCGAACACCCACGTGGTGAGCTCGGCGTACACCTTGTTTCAGACGGTGGGACCCGGCCATACCGTGCCCACTTCCGTGACCCATCCTTCAACAACCTGCAAGCCACCTCCATCATGTGTGAAGGCGGACAGGTTGCAGACGTAGTGGTTGCAGTCGCCTCCATCGACCCAGTTATGGGTGGTGTGGACCGATGACCGCCCCACAGAACCAGCCAGGAGCATCCGTGCCAACCACCGGCGCATATGACGAAGCGACCTACGCCCGTCTAGCTAAAGACGCAGCTGACATAATCAGCCGCTACCCAGTGAAGCGTTCNNTCGTGCAGTCAGAAGATTCATACGTTTCCAAGAGCGGAATCCAGTTCTGTGCAGAGCAGCTAGAACTCACCACCGCCGAAGTTTCGGCCGTGGCAACGTTCTACACCCAGTACAAGCGCAAGCCAAACGGCAAGTACACCATCGGTGTATGCACAAACACGCTGTGCGCGATCATGGGCGGCGACGAAATCTATGACTCGCTGTCTGAGCACTTGGGCATCGGTCACGATGAAACTACGCAGGACGGCATGATCACCCTAGAGCGTGTCGAGTGCAACGCAGGATGCGACTTCGCGCCTGTGGTCATGGCTAACTGGGAGTTCATGGACAACCAAACCCCAGAAACCGCTGCACAACTGGTAGACGACCTACGCGCAGGCAAAGACGTTGCACCATCACGTGGACCAAACAAGATCCACGGCTTCAAAGAAGTTTCGCGAGTCCTCGCAGGCTTCNNGCACCAAACTTGCGCAGGCAGAAGGCTGGGTCGCACCAGGCTACGAAACTGCCGGTGAACCTCAAGCCGACATCGCCACCGATGTGGCCCCTGAAGTTGGGACAGAAGGTTCTTCGGCCCAACGTCCAGCAGATGAGGGAGACGCGAAGTGACTGAATACAACACGGTTCTCGCACCGGTTCTTTCGGCGTTCTGGGACCAGCCAAACTCATGGACGATGGACACCTACCTGAAAAACGGTGGGTATGAAGGACTCAAAAAAGCCTTCACCCAGAAGCCAGAAGAAATCACTCAAACTATCAAGGACTCTGGACTTCGCGGCCGCGGAGGCGCTGGATTCCCTACTGGTATGAAGTGGGGCTTCCTGCCGCCTGCCT
>DFNY01000102.1:4901-7432 GCA_002376595.1 Jonesiaceae bacterium UBA3555
GACCTCGCTACCTCGTCGTCAATGCGGACGAGTCCGAGCCAGGCACCTGCAAAGACATCCCGCTGCTCATGGCAGCACCGCAGTTCTTGATCGAAGGCGTCATCATCACGTCCTTCGCAATTGGCTGTAACCACGCCTTCATCTACCTACGTGGAGAGGTAGTACACGTTTATCGTCGTCTCCTTCGCGCAGTGGAAGAAGCCTACGCAGCAGGATACCTAGGCAAGAACATCATGGGCACCGGATTCGACCTCGACGTCACCGTGCACGCGGGCGCCGGAGCCTACATCTGTGGTGAAGAAACCGCGCTTCTAGACTCCCTAGAAGGCCGACGCGGCCAGCCACGACTCAAGCCACCATTCCCAGCAGTGGCGGGCCTCTACGCCCGCCCAACCGTTTTGAACAACGTGGAATCCGTGGCCTCAGTGCCGCAGATCGTAAACCGTGGCGCCCAATGGTTCACCTCAATGGGAACCGAACGCTCCGCAGGAAATGGCCTGTTCTCGCTGTCCGGTCACGTCACTCGACCCGGCCAGTACGAAGCTCCTCTGGGAATCACCCTACGAGAGCTCATCGACATGGCAGGTGGCATGCGCGGTGGCCGTGAACTGAAGTTCTGGACCCCAGGTGGCTCCTCGACTCCACTGTTCACAAAAGAACACCTAGACATCCCACTGGACTACGAATCAGTGGGCGCAGCAGGCTCCATGCTAGGAACCCGTGCGCTCCAAATCTTCGACGAGACCACCTCCGTGGTTCGAGCGGTAACCCGCTGGACCGAGTTCTACGCTCACGAGTCCTGCGGAAAATGCACCCCATGCCGTGAGGGCACCTACTGGCTCAAGCAAGTACTTCGTCGCCTAGAACTCGGACAAGGACGCGAAGGTGACATCGAGACACTCCTCGACACCTGCGACAACATCCTTGGCCGCTCCTTCTGCGCCCTCGGAGACGGTGCAACCTCATCGATCACCTCGGCAATCCAACACTTCCGCGAGGAATTTGAAGCCGGAATGCACACCCCAGCCAGCGAGCTGTTCCCGCCAGAACGCTCAGCGCTGTTCGAATACACCCCTAAGCAGCGCACCTCGCTAGCAGGAGTGGGAGGCCACTAATGACCNNGCCGAAGAAGTGGGCGTTGAAATTCCACGCTTCTGTGACCACCCACTGCTCGAGCCTGCCGGCGCATGCCGTCAGTGCCTCGTAGAAGTGGAGACCCCAGACCGCGAAGGCGTTCTGCGAAAAATGCCTAAGCCACAAGCTTCCTGCACCTTGGAAGCTACCCCAGGCATGGTCGTCCACACACAGCAGACCTCGCCCGTAGCAGAAAAGGCACAGAAGGGTGTTCTTGAGCTGTTGCTCATTAACCACCCACTCGACTGCCCAATCTGTGACAAGGGTGGTGAATGCCCGCTGCAAAACCAGGCGATGAGCCACGGCCATGCAGAATCACGCTTCGTGGACGTCAAGCGAACGTTCCCCAAGCCAATCTCGATCTCCACACAAATCCTGCTGGACCGCGAACGTTGTGTTCTCTGCCAGCGCTGCACCCGGTTCTCAAAGCAGATCGCCGGCGACGCATTCATCGACTTGCAAAAGCGTGGAGCACAGCAGCAAATCGGACGCTTCGACGAAGACGTCCTAGGGTTTGCCAAGGAATCAGTTGGCGGATGCGGAAGCTATGCGCCAAAGGAACTTGACCGCGTAGACACCTTCGACCTCGCAGGTGCTGACGAAGCCGAACTCAAAGCGGATGCAGCCGCGAACACCCCAGCTGGTGAAGCACCTGTTGGAGCCGCAGAAGCAGACGAATCCGGTGCGCTGTTCTCCTCGTACTTCTCAGGAAACACGATCCAGATCTGCCCAGTGGGTGCCCTGACCTCGGCTGCCTACCGATTCCGGTCGCGTCCATTCGACCTCGTGTCCACACCTGCTATTTCCGAACACGACTCATCTGGTTCGGCAATCCGTGTAGACCACCGTCGTGGAACCGTTCTTCGCCGTCTCGCTGGAAACGACCCAGTTGTTAACGAAGAGTGGATCACCGACAAGGACCGCTTTGCATTCACCTGGCAAACCGCACCGGGTCGTATCACCAAGCCAATGATTCGCGAACGCGGAGCAGACGGTTTCCGTGGGGAGCTCAAGGAAGCATCTTGGGCAACAGCACTGAAATTTGCGGCACAAGGCCTACAAGCTGCGCAATCCACTGCGCCACACGGCGGTAGCGGAGTTGCAGTACTCCCAGGTGGACGCCTGACCATTGAAGACGCTTACGCATACTCAAAGTTTGCTCGTGTAACACTGGGAACCAACGACATCGACTACCGCGCACGTGCTCACAGTGCCGAAGAACTCCAGTTCTTGGGATCCACCATTGCGGGAACCGGCGTAGGAGTCACCTTCCGTGACCTCGAGAACGCACAAACAGTGCTACTCGTTGGTTTCGAAGCGGAAGAAGAAGGCGGCGTCGTATTCCTTCGTCTGCGTAAGGCAGCCCGAAAGGGTGGACTCAAGGCGTTTGCAATTGC
>DFNY01000102.1:7553-8620 GCA_002376595.1 Jonesiaceae bacterium UBA3555
AAGCTAGCGTGGATCCCACGTCGAGCAGGTGAACGCGGCGCACTCGAAATGGGTGCACTGCCAAACCTCCTGCCTGGTGGACGCCCGGTAGAGGAGTCTGCGGCACGCATCGACATGGCGGCAGCTTGGAACGTGGAAACACTTCCTTCAAACCCAGGACGCAGCACCAACGAAATCATCGAAGCACTTGCTAACGGAACTCTCCGCGGCGCAGTGATCGGTGGACTCGAACTCGCAGACCTGCCAAACGCACAACAAGCAAAGGCAGCACTTGAAGTTGCAGACTTCGTTGTGAGCCTCGAAGTACGTCAATCTGATGTCACCGAGCTCGCAGACGTTGTTTTGCCAGTTGCACCGCCATCGGAACGTGCGGGAGCCTTCTGGAACTGGGAGGGCCGCGTGCGACCATTCGGACGTGCACTGGAAACCTCAGCAGATACCGACCACCGCGTACTTAGCATGCTCGCCGGTGCGCTTGGCACACCAATTGCGTTGGAAACCATCGAAGCTGTGCGTAACGACATCGACCAACTTGGAAACTGGGACGGCCAACGCCTCGCAGCTCCAACCGAGTCGAATGCGGCTCCAGTGGCTGTTGGTTCAGGGCAGGCAATTCTGGCTACCTGGCACCAACTCATTGATGCTGGCGCACTCCAAATTGCTGAACGTTACCTGGCAGGCACCGCAAAGACTCCGGTTGCCCGCATCTCCCAGGCAACCGCAGCAGCAAATGGTCTTAGCGCAAGCGACCACCTCACCGTGTCAACACAGACCGGAACGATCACGCTTCCAGTAGCAGTGACCGAAATGGCAGACCACGTCGTGTGGCTGCCACTGAAGTCCCACGGCTCACTGGTGTACTCAACCCTGGGTGCCCAAGCGGGAGAGATTGTCTCACTGACACCAGCACAGACCGTTGCTAGCTCAGAAGGGAACGAAGCATAATGGCTGACTTTTCCAATGACACACTGCTGACATACATCGTCAAAGCTGTATTGATCATCGTTTTCCTCCTGCTGTCCGTTATCTTCGCAATCTGGTTTGAACGCAAGATCATTGGACGTTTG
>DFNY01000102.1:8692-10665 GCA_002376595.1 Jonesiaceae bacterium UBA3555
TCGCTGTTATCCCGATGGGCGGCGAAGTCCGAATCCCATTCACAGACATCGTCACGCCGCTGCAGCTCACCGACTTCCCAGTCGCAACCCTGTACATTCTGGCGTGCGCCTCGGTAGGTGTTTACGGAATCGTGCTCGGTGGTTGGTCCTCAGGATCCACCTACCCACTGCTCGGCTCGGTTCGTTCCACCGCACAGGTGATCAGCTACGAACTATCCATGGGACTGTCACTGGTTTCGGTCTTCATCATGGCCGGCTCGATGTCCACCTCCGAAATCGTCAGTACCCAAGACAAGGTGTGGTGGTTCCTACCGCTCGCACCAGCCTTCTTCATCTACCTGATCTCGATGATGGGTGAAGTAAACCGTCTTCCATTCGACCTTCCTGAAGCCGAAGGTGAACTGGTATCGGGCTACATGACCGAATACTCCTCAATGAAGTTCGCATGGTTCTTCCTCGCCGAATACATCAACATGATCAACGTTTCGGCAGTAGCAACCACGCTATTCTTCGGCGGATGGCACGCACCATTCNNGCTGCCCGCGTTCATCCTCTACGTCATCTCGATGATCGGTGAGACGAACCGACTGCCGTTCGACCTCCCCGAGGCCGAGGGCGAGCTCGTCTCGGGCTATATGACCGAGTACTCGTCGATGAAGTTCGCGTGGTTCTTCCTCGCGGAGTACATCAACATGCTCAACGTCTCGGCGGTCGCGACGACGCTGTTCTTCGGCGGGTGGCGCGCCCCGTGGCCGCTGTCCGCGATCAACGACGGCATGTTCAACCAGGGCTGGTGGGGACTCGTATGGTTCCTTGCCAAGGTCTGGTTCTTCATGTTCATCTTCGTATGGGTCCGTGGAACACTTCTACGTTTCCGTTACGACCAGTTCATGCTCCTTGGATGGAAGTTCCTCATTCCGTTCGCACTCGCATGGCTAGTCATCCTGGCAATCTTCCAGGGCGTACAAACCTTCCTCAAGGTAGATGCCCAACCATTCCTCATCGGCGCCGCCATTGTGGCCCTGATAGTTCTGGTTATCACGTTCATGCTTGACGCAAAAACGCACAAGAAGAGCTTGGCAGAGCAGGCTGCGCAAGCAGCCAACAAGCGGGAAGAAACCAAGGAAATCGACGCCTTCGCGGCGGGTTACCCAGTGCCGCCACTGCCGGGACAGAAACTTCCTCCATCACCGCGCGCCGCTCGTCGTGAAGCACGCGCAGCCGCTGTAGCTCTCGCATCTATCGAAGTTGGCGCGAACGCAGCCACCACTGACGCAGAAAAGGAGGGTAGCGATGACTGAGCAACCTCAGGGAATCACCCCTAATCAACTACCTGGCGCCGGCGACTACCAGCCACTGATCCCGCAAGGAACAGGAATCAAGAAGGCCCTTGCGCCAGTCGCAGGATTTGGCGTCACGCTGAACTCTTTCTTCAGCCCAACCATCACCGAACAGTACCCATCTGAGAAGGTGCCAACGAAGCCTCGTTACCACGGGCGTCACCAACTCAACAGGTACCCAGATGGCTTGGAAAAGTGCATCGGTTGTGAACTGTGTGCCTGGGCGTGCCCAGCAGACGCGATCTACGTAGAAGCAGCATCAAACGCTGACCTGCCAGACGGCCAACACATCTCCCCTGGGGAGCGCTACGGATCCGTCTACCAGATCAACTACTTGCGCTGCATTTTCTGTGGCCTGTGCATCGAAGCGTGCCCAACCCGTGCGCTGACCATGACCAACGAATATGAGTTGGCTGGTCCAACTCGTGCCGGTCTGATCTTCGAAAAGGAAGATCTGCTTGCACCATTGCGCGATGGCATGCTCGATGGCCCACACCCAATGGTTGAAGGCACCAAGGACACCAACTACTACCGCGGTGAGGTAACTCGACCAACGGCAGACCAAATCGCGTGGGTCGAAGAACACCGTCCAGATGAACCAAGCCTCGACGCCGCCCGCAAGGCAGTGGAAAC
>DFNY01000199.1:0-131 GCA_002376595.1 Jonesiaceae bacterium UBA3555
CGCAAAAGCCCACTCTCGTTCGGAAACGCGGACACAGCACGGCCCCGCCCGGAAACACGGACACAGCACCGCCAGCCGCCCAGAACCACAGCCGCGCCGCACCCACAGCGGCACCCAACGAACGCCCCTAA
>DFNY01000199.1:295-6471 GCA_002376595.1 Jonesiaceae bacterium UBA3555
AAGGCGACTCCAAATACTGCTGACGCCAGCGCTCCACCAATTGTTTTTGTGGTGTTGGTCAGTCCGGTGGCCATGCCCGTCCTGTTATCTGGAGCGGCAGCCGCCGCGGCAGCAGGCAGCGCCGCCACCATTGCTCCGGAGCCAATTCCGGCTATGGCCATGTTGGTCATTGCCTGCACCAATGAGTCGTGGAACGGCAAGAACAGCAGATACCCGAGGCCCACGCACAGTGCCGCAATCATGAGGGCAAGGCGCGGTGTCAACCTGCGTGACACCGGTACATAGAGCAGCGCACCGANNCAATAATGTAGGAGCCTTGGGCCGCGCTCAGCCCCAAACCGTATCCCACTTCGTCGGGGTTGGTGCGTGCAAAGGTGGACAGCGGAGCCTGCGCACCCAACACCGAGATTCCAAAGAGTCCAGCGGTGAGCTGGACCGGCCACATGGTGCGTTCGCGAAGCAGGTCAACGTCGATGATTGGTTCCGGATGGCTGCGTTCATGGCGCACAAGGGGGACCACCAGCGCGACGGCACCAGCAATGAGAATCCACGGCCAAAGGTTCGCTACTCCTGTGGATCGAACCGCCACGAGCCCTGCCATGAGCAGGCTCAGCATGACGGTCAGTAGGGCTACTCCAAGCCAGTCAACTCGGGCGTCGATTCGGGTGCTCGCGTCATCGCGTGGCACAAAGATCACGATGGCAATGAGGCACAGCCCCACGGCCACCGCGGGCACCAGCAAAGTCACGGTCAGCGATACCGATTCCACCAGCGCACCGGCTGTTAGCGCGCCAACGATGACTCCGGATTCGAGGGCTGCAACTAGCAGACCGGCGGCCTTGCGTGTCAGCGCTGGCACGTCTTGGCCATGTTCCCGGGCCGCATTGCGGGCCGCTAGATAGATCAGTGCAACCTCCAACGGCAACCACACAACGTATGCGCCTTGCAGTGCCCAGGCTACGAGGAACGTCATGAAGGATGGGGCGAAGGCGAGCGCTAGCGAGGCTGCGAAGGTGATAGCAGTGGACCACACCAGCACCTTGCGGTGCCCGTAGAGATCACCGATTTTCGCCAGCACAGGTACCAGCAGAGCCGAGAACATGAGTTGCGCGGCTTCTAGCCAGTTCACGTCGGCGTCGTGGACTTTAAAGTGTCGGGCGATGTCGGTCATGACGGGCGTGTAGTAGCCCTGGAGGATTCCGCTGGTGATTTCCACGAGAGCTAGGGCTGCCACGATTGCAGCGAGCGCGTGCGTAAATTTCACCTTTCCTGGGGCGGTGACACCTTGTGTAGCTGCGACTTCGAGGGCTGGTTCGCCCTCTGGGTGCCAGGCCGTCACCGGGCGTCTACTTGGGTGATTAGTTCCATCATGAATTCCCCGCCTTCGGCTAGGGTCGAGATCCGTACGGTTTCGTTTGCGGCATGCAGGGTGTAGCGTTCGGCGGTGCTCATTCGCAGTGGTGCGAATCGGTAGACGGCGTCACTCAGGTGCGCGAAGCGCCGGGCATCTGTGGCACCGTTTTGTATGTAGGGTGCGGGCACGGCGTCTGGGAATGCCCAGCGTGCGGCTGATTTCAGAATCTCCCAGGCTTGGTTGTCTACCCGCGATACTGGCGATGGCTCGGTGACTGTGAGGATCTCTATGTCTATGAGGTCGTCATCTATTGCTCGGCGTAGGTGTGCGATTGCTTCGGAGGAACTTGATCCCACAGCTAGGCGTAGGTTGACTGTTGCGGTGGCGGTTTCGGCCAACACGTTGGATGCTGGCGATCCGCTGAGTTGTGTGACTGCGGCGGTGGTGCGGGTCATGGCCGCAGTTTCGGGGCCGGCAAGTTGTAGGGCTCTGGTGAGTGGAGCTGCCAGTGCGTCTACGTTGGCGTAGACCATGCGTAGTGCGCCTGGTGCGTATCGGCCCAGTTCGGAGAGCATGTGTTTGGTGGCGCTTGGGAGCGAGCCTGGGAATTCGTGCTTCTCTATGCGGGTTATGGCTCGGCCGATCCGCGCGGTTGCACCTCTTTTTGGTGGTGTGGAGGCGTGCCCGCCGCTAGCGGTGGCGGTTAGTAGGACGTCGAGGATTCCTTTTTCTGCCACACCAATCATGGCATCGCTGTGTCCTACGCCTGGGAGCACTCCGGGGTCGACTACTGCTCCACCTTCATCGAGCACTAGGAACGGCTCTATGTTGTGGGTTTCAAAGTACGCGGCCATCTTAATGGCGGTGTCGCCTGCGGTTTCTTCGTTGTCACCGAAGCACAGGTAGATGTCGCGGGTTGGCGTGAAGCCTTGTTCTAGGAGGGTTTCGACTCCTCGCAGCACCGTGGTGAGCGCACCTTTGTCATCGATTGCGCCGCGTCCGTAAATGCGTTCGCCGTCATTGGCTCCGCTGAATGGCTCAAATTCCCATGCGGCCGGGTCCCCTATGGGGACCACGTCTAGATGGGCCATAAGGATGAGCGGCCGTGTGTCTGCTGGCTTTTCGACGAATCCCTCGGTTGGTTGCGCCGCCCACTTATACATTCGGCCGGCTTGGCCAAACTCGGTGAGTTCTAGGTGTTGGGTGAGCAAGGGGAAACGTTGGTCTATGACTGCGTGGATTTGCTCGAAGNNGGTCGTCTGCGGCAAGCTGCGCCAGGGTTGGGTCTACGTCGCGCGGAGCGCCTACGGCTTGTTCTGGGGTGTGGCGTGCTGCGCGCAGTGCTCCTTGAATACCGAGAGCTGCCAATCCAATTCCGGCTGTTGCAGCGGTATATCCCAGTGCTGTTCCAAGGTTCTTGGCCAGCGAACTCCGGTTGTTGTTCTCCAGTTCAGTCATGTCATTACCCCGCGCTCGTTTAAGACTTTGCGTCAGTATATGCCCATGTCGGCACGAAAATTGCGCGCTTGCTAGGTTTTCGAAATCGCCTGTGTACGCAAACAGAACTGACTTCACCCACACTAGAACTACCCATACCGACCAGCCAGCCGATTCATCGAAAAGCAGTGCGAATGTCAGTGGAACACTGTAGAAACGCTATATGAGTTCGAACTTCAATACCCCTCCCTTGGGATATTCCGTCCCGGCCGAGTGGAACCTCACCGACGAAGACCGTCAATACATGACCACTCAAACCTGGACCATGCTCCTCAAAGGCGAGAACGACCCAGACGACTACGCCTCACTATTCGAGGACGAACTCGAAGCCGCACAAGTATCAGACGCTGACGCCACCGCATTCTTCACCAGTGCCATCCAGCTGCGCCGAAACCAACAGGACGCCTGGGGCGAGTTCCCCACCTCACCGCTGACCCAAGCCTTCAAAGAACTTGAAAACATCGGTGTCATTGGGCGCGAGAATTTCTCCTGCTGCGGAACCTGCGGATCCAGTGAAATCTGGGACGAACGCGACGATTCCAGGCAATGGCGCGGATACCTGTACTACCACACACAGGACACAGACAACATCTTCGAAGACCGCGAAACCTACGTGGGCTACGGCGCGTTCCTCGATGCCTTCTATACTGAAAAAGAGTGGAAGAAAATCAAGAAGAAGAACCGCGAAGAAACCTACGACCAACTCACCCGAGACCTCATGGTCAACGAAGTCTTCCCCATTCTGGAAAAGCACGGGATCACCGTGAACTGGAACCAAGACCTAGGCACCCGCATCTTGCTAGGAAACGTTGACTACCTAACAAAGATCTAGAACCTCCACCAACGAAGAGGCCGCCTTGTTCAACAGAACAAGGCGGCCTTCTGGCGCAACAAGACCAGCGGTTAGCGCTTCAGTTTTGGCAGTACTTCCTTACCAAAAACTTCAATCCACTCCTTCTGGTTTCTACCCACGTTGTGCAGATAGATGCGGTCAAAGCCGAGGTCCANNACTTCTGAATGTGCTCGCGGTGCTTGTCCGGATCGGAGGAAATCACCATGCGTCCGTCAAAGTCTTCAGGGCGTACCAACTTGGCCATCTGCTCAAACTCAAACGGCGAACGAATATCAGCCTTAGGGAACTTCATTCCACCGTTCGGCCATTCCACCATCGCGTTGCGCAGAGCTTCTTCGTCAGTTGGCGCCCACGACATATGGATCTGCAGAACCTTTGGCATGGACTCTGGGTCACGCCCAACTTCACGCGCGCCCGCATCAAACTTGCCAAAGAGCATCTCGATTTTCTCTAGCGGAGCACCCACCGTAATGAGACCATCAGCGTGCTTACCGGCGCGCTTCGCGGTGACTGGGCCAGCAGTTGCGACCAAAATTTCGGGAGCAACCTCAGGCATGGTCCACAGGCGAGTGGACTCCATCTTGTAGAACTGACCCTGGTGCTTCACGTCTTTACCAGCCAGTGAAGCGTTGAAGAGCTTCTTAATGATGTCTATGGCCTCGAACATGCGGTTGATCCGCTCGGGAGCCTCGGGCCAATACTCGCCCACAATATGTTCATTCAGGGCTTCGCCTGAACCTAGCCCCAGCCAGTGACGTCCCGGGTACATTCNNGCCAACGTGGCCGATGCCTGAGCAACCATAGCCGGGTGCCAACGGAAAGTTGGCGCGGTGACTCCAGGGCCCAGATCGCCCCTCGTACGCTCTCCCAACGCTGAAAGCACATTCCACACAAAGGCGCTCTGGCCTTGAGCAGGAACCCACGGTTGGAAGTGGTCAGCGGCCATGACGCCCGAGAAGCCATGCTGCTCCGCGTATGTCGAATACTCAATCACGTCAGTGGGGTGAAACTGTTCCAGCATGGCTGCATAGCCAATGGTCAGATCAGACATTCGTGGTTCCTTTTCGTTGCCAAGCGCGACACTACGCTGCGTTCACTCTTAGTGCTAACACCACGCTACCGCGACTTATTCTTTCGCCGCTGGAGTTAGAGGCTTGAGGTTGGATTCGCTGGAGTTTCAACCAGCAAAATGCACGGGTTCATGGTCGCCAGAGGTTCATCCATCTTGCACATGCGAGATGAGCGCATGAGAAATACCATTCCAATTAGATGGACTTGGCTGGAACAAACGGCAGCGCCGAAACGTTCCACCTGTACGCGACTGCTTCAGATAACTGCCCGTGCAGGCTGTGAGCGGTCCGTCGAGGGGTACTTCTTGGTGTCACTCACGGTGAAGGGTCCTGCAGGCATATGTGCCGCAGTGCCGCCATCCGTATCTGAGAACCAACAACTCAATGAGTGGCACCAAACTGAATGCGCGACACATTGCGTGTCGCGCATTCTTGCGTGTCAGGGNNCACTATCTGGGTGCGCGGCCAGTTTCTGGGTTAGCAGTCAGCTCTTGGGTGCCTCGCGGTGGAGTTTGGTTGCGCCGCCTTGTGCCACTGGACGAACTACCAGCGAATCGATGTTGACGTGGTCTGGCAGCCCTAGTGTCCAGCGCACGGCTTCGGCTACGTCCGGTGCGAGTAGCGGGTGGGACACTCCCGCGTAGACAGCGTCTGCTGCCTGCCGATTTCCGGCTAGGCGGTTGAGCGAAAACTCTTCTGTGTGCACCATTCCTGGTGCGATTTCGATGACTCTGATGGGTTCGCCTACGAGTTCGAGGCGCAGTGTGCGGGCTGCCACGCGTTCGGCGTATTTTGCTGCCCCTTAACCTCCGCCTCCTTCGTATGGTTCGTGTGCTGCGGTGGAGGTGACCACCACGATCGAAGCAGAAGGCTGGCTGCGCAGTGCGGGTAGGAGCGCCGGGGTCATGCGGAAGGTGCCCAGTACGTTGAGCTCGTACATGTGTGCCCATTTGTCGAGGTCGGCGCTATCCACGCGGTCTACGCCGAAGGCGCCTCCGGCGTTATTCACCAGTGCATCAACGGGGCCGTCAGCCATGATTTTCGCTGCCGCGCTGGTTACCGATTCTTGGGAGAGTAGATCTGCCACAACATATTCGCAGCCGGTTTCTTCCGCGAGCGCAGCCAGGCGGTCTTCGCGGCGGGCAACTGCAACCACGTCCCAGCCGTCTGCGCGCAATGCGCGCACGCTTGCGGCACCGATTCCCGACGAGGCCCCAGTAACTACTGCACGCTTTCGCTGGTCAGCAGCCGGGTTTTGGGTGGTCGAGTCGGGCTGAGTGATGTTGCTGGTCATGTGAAGCCTTTGCGTCTGGAGCGTTGTTGCTGTGGATCTGTTTCGTACTGTGGAACTGTTTGGTGCTGTGGATCTGTTTCGTACTGTGGAACTGTTTGGTGCTGTGGA
>DFNY01000025.1:0-164 GCA_002376595.1 Jonesiaceae bacterium UBA3555
CCCCTGGCGGACGTCCAGTGCCTGATGTTCAGGTACCGGAACCACCAGCGGAAGGCAGCGCAACACCAGTAGACTAGGTTCTGGATTTTGAACGGTTCGTACTCCTAACACTGCGGACCCTCAAAGCGGCCGTGGACAAGCGCTCAGCCAATGCAATGTGCCCA
>DFNY01000025.1:291-790 GCA_002376595.1 Jonesiaceae bacterium UBA3555
GCGTTACACCGAGATCGCCCCTGAAGTTGAGATCATCGCCTACCAGTACGGCTACCACGGCCTACTCACCGGCACCAAGATCGTAATCGACGAAGAAGCACGCAAGCAGGCAGGCATCCTGCACCGCTTCGGTGGCTCACCAATCGGTAACTCCCGCGTGAAGCTCACCAACGCTGCAGACTGTGTCAAGCGTGGACTCGTCAAAGAAGGCGAAAACCCACTGACTGTGGCCGCAGACCAGCTCAAGGCTGACGGCGTTGACGTGTTGCACACCATCGGTGGAGACGACACCAACACCACCGCTGCTGACCTCGCTGCATACCTTGCTGAGAACGACTACGGCCTCACCGTTGTTGGCCTACCAAAGACCATTGACAACGACGTTGTGCCAATCCGCCAGTCGCTTGGTGCCTGGACTGCAGCTGAAGAGTCAGCTGAGTTCGCATTCAACGTAATCGGTGAACACCGTTCCGGACCTCGCATGCTCATTGTGCACGAG
>DFNY01000025.1:887-2611 GCA_002376595.1 Jonesiaceae bacterium UBA3555
CTACGTCAAGCTCGACACCATCAACCCAGGCCAGTGGTTTGCCAAGCAGTTCGCTGAGAAGCTTGGCGCTGAAAAGGTAATGGTTCAGAAGTCCGGTTACTACTCACGTGCGGCTGCAGCAAACGCTGAAGACCTGCGCCTGATCAAGTCCATGACTGACCTTGCTGTGGAATGCGCGCTGCGCGGAGAAGCTGGCGTAATTGGACACGACGAAGAGCACGAGGACCGTCTGCGTGCGATCGAGTTCCCACGTATCGCCGGTGGCAAGCCATTCAACGTAGACCAGGTATGGTTCGACGAACTCCTCGCTGGAATCGGCCAGGCAAAGGTAACTGCCTGACATGACTGCGGTGAATGACGAGCAGCTGTTGACTGGACTTGATTCGTTCCGCTCGCTGCAAGCTGAGCAACAACCTGTGTGGCCAGATGAGCAGCACTTGTCTCGCGTCACCGACGCGCTTGGGCAAGTAGCTCCGCTCGTCATTCCTCAAGAGACAGAAACCCTCACCCAGCGCCTGGCTGCGGCCGGGCGCGGGGAGGCGTTTCTGCTTCAAGGCGGTGACTGCGCTGAGACGTTCGCTGAAGCGAACGCNNTTCGCACCATCTTGCAAATGGCTGTGGTTCTGACCCACGGTGCTTCAATGCCTGTGGTGAAGATGGGCCGCATGGCTGGCCAGTATGCCAAGCCACGGTCTTCTAACGAGGAAACTCGTGATGGCGTTACTCTTCCGTGTTACCGCGGTGACATGGTGAATGACTTCGAGTTCACGCCTCAGTCTCGTATCCCCAACCCAGATCGGTTGATGCAGGGGTACAACATTTCCGCTGCTACAGCGAACATCATTCGTGCATTCACCACGGGTGGGTACGCGGACTTGCGCCAGGTTCACGAATGGAACCGGGGGTTCATGGAGAACCCTGCGTACAGCCGTTATGAATCTACTGCAGCGGAAATTGACCGTGCGATTCGTTTCATGGATGCCTGTGGCGCTGATTTCGATCAGCTGCGGACAGTCGAGTTCTATGTGTCGCATGAGGCGCTGCTCCTGGATTATGAGCGCGCAATGGTTCGTATGAACCCTATTTCTGGAACCCCATACGGTTCTTCTGGTCACTTCTTATGGATTGGTGAGCGTACACGCAAAATTGATGGCGCTCACGTCGAGTTAGTGTCACGGGTGTCTAACCCGATTGGCGTGAAGCTTGGCCCCGGTACGTCTGCGGACGACGCGCTGGCTTTGCAGGAGAAGCTCAATCCTCAAGGTATTGAAGGCCGCCTGACCTTTATCACTCGTATGGGCGCTGCCAACATTCGCCGTGTCCTTCCAAAGATTGTTGAGAAGGTCCACCGTGAAGGTTCGCCGGTCACGTGGGTCACTGATCCTATGCACGGAAACACCATCACCTCTGCCACTGGCTATAAGACTCGGCGTTTCGATGATGTTTTGGATGAAGTGCGCGGATTCTTTGAAGTGCACGAATCTATTGGTTCGGTTCCTGGAGGTTTGCACTGTGAGCTCACCGGTGATGACGTCACTGAGGTACTGGGTGGATCTGAGCACATTGACGACGAGGGCCTTGCGTTGCGCTACGAAACGCTAGTTGATCCTCGTTTGAATCACCAGCAGTCGTTGGAGATGGCGTTCCAAGTTGCTGAGATGCTTCAGAAGTTTAAGGGCCGGTAGCCTTTAGGCCTACTAATAAGGGTGTGGGGTGTACTCGTT
>DFNY01000025.1:2657-4478 GCA_002376595.1 Jonesiaceae bacterium UBA3555
TGGAAGCGGACGCGATCGAACAGGCCACCCATGTACTTGTCCACTTTGGCAACCAATCCATTTGCTTGGAGTGCATCGGTTGCTTCCTGAGTGTTCATTCCAACCACGTTGGGGACGGTTACTTGCTCACGGCCCTTGGAAATGGTGAGGGTGATAGTGTCGCCGCGATGTCCATTCGAGCCCTGAGCTGGCGATTGTTCGATGACTTCGCTCTTTTCAATGGAATCGTGGAAGACCTCTTTAGTTTTCGTTTTGAGTTCTTCCTTTTTCAGAGCCGCAACTGCCTGGTCCTTTTGCATGGTAATGACCTGCGGGATGGTAATTGGCTCTGGTCCGTTGGAAACGGTCAGGACGATTTTGGTGTTGTGGGGGACCGTTGCGCCTTCTTTCACCGAAACGTCCAGAACGGTTCCCTTTTTCACCTGGGTGTCGTATTGCAAGTCCGGTTCTACGTTGGTGAAACCCGCGGCAGTGAGGGCTTTGGTCGCGTCTGCCTGGGGCTTACCTGTTAGCTCCGTTGGGACTTCGAGGTTCTTCACACCCAGTGACACCACAATCTCAACGGTGGATTCTCGTTTTACTCGTTCACCGCTTTGTGGGTCAGTGGAGATGACGTTGCCTGCGGCGATGTTGTCGTCGTAGGTTTCGCGCACAGTGGTATCCAGTTCGATATTGCTGAACTTGGCAAGTGATTCGTCTTTTGGTATGTCGACGAGGGCTTGCGGCACATTAACGAATGAACCTGGCCCAATGTTGTCCCACCAGTACCATCCGCCGTATCCAGCGCCACCTGCCAAGAGTAGGAACACGATGGTGAGGAACGCTGCTCGTTTCTTGGAGCGCTTTGGTGAGGTTTTCGCGGGCGCTGGAGCTCGGTTCGGTGTGCGTGCTACGGCTGATTCTGGGGACCCTAGTTGTGCTTGAAGGAACGCGGTTGGTCCCAGCGGAAGCGCGATTGTGATACCGCTGTTGCGCGTTGAGAGAGGGATGGTTTCGTTTGCGCTGCGAGGTGAGCGTGCCGATGTGCTCGACGCCCATGGAGACGAAACTGAGTCATCAGGGGTGGTGCGCGTGGGGGTGGATGCACTATTGCGAGTGGCATGGATGAGTGCGTCTACGTCACTTTCTGAGTTTTTCGACGAAACTGGCGGTACCGGCGTCGCTGCCACATAGTTTGTGGCTTCGTCGTGTTCAAGAAGGATCGCATCATCGAGGTCCATGGCCGCAGTGTTTTCCAACTCTGGGTTGAATTCTCGAGTGGCTGGGGAACCAGATGACGATTGGTTCAGGNNCCTCGACTATTCGAGTTTCACCTGTCCTGGTGTCCTCCGAGGGGACTGCAGGCTGCGGCGCTGGCGGGACCGCTCGTTTGGCAAGAAGCCCTGCTTTGAGTGGTGTTACCACGGAACGCAAGTAGTTCAGGGCGTCGCCTGCGTGAGTTGGACGCAGATGTGGGTCACGAGCTGTAAACCGATGAATGAGTTGATCGACTGACTCTGGAATCCAGTCAAGGGAGTCCCTGATGGAGGGAACGTCGGAGTTTACGTGCTGGAAGGCAACATGAATCGGAGTCTCACCAACGAATGGTTGGCTTCCCGTGATCATCTCGTAGAGCATGATGCCCACCGAGTAGATGTCAGCGCGGGTGTCACCCACACCAGTAGTTACGAGTTCGGGTGCCAGATAGGCAACGGTTCCAAGGATGGTTCCAGTGGTTGTTGAGGTCACTTCGGTCACTGCGCGTGCGAGACCGAAGTCGGTGATCTTGACTTCGTTCTCGGTGGAGAGCAAGACATTCTCTGGCTTGACGTCGCGGTGAAC
>DFNY01000025.1:4516-4874 GCA_002376595.1 Jonesiaceae bacterium UBA3555
GGCGGCCAGCGCATCCAGGATGTCCTCGGTTATTGCCAGGGCCTGCCCTAGAGGGAGAGTTCCCTGATTCTCTAGGAGGCGGCGTAGATCGCTACCTTCAACGAACTCAAGCGTGAGATAGGAGATTTCTCCGTCCACGCCTTGGTCGTAGACGGCAACCAATCCCGCATGAGTAACTCGAGCGGCGGCTCGGGCTTCACGACGGAACCGAGCAACGAAGTTTTGGCCGCCGGTGCCTTCGGCCAAATGAGGGTGCATGATTTTGAGCGCGACTGAGCGATCTAGCCTCTTGTCAGTTGCACGGTAGACGGTGGCCATTCCACCGCGAGCGACACGCTCGCGTACAAGGTAACGGCCA
>DFNY01000025.1:4929-5279 GCA_002376595.1 Jonesiaceae bacterium UBA3555
GGCTGGCTGAGTCACTCGTGAACCTGTATGCATCTGCAGGCTGTTACCGTCAACACATCACAGCTTGAGAGGCCGTAGAGAATACACGTTTAGCGCTAAAGTTGTCAGTGTGACTGACAAACAGGTAGAAAACCTAGCAAAAATCGAGGCGCTGTCTTCGAAGTGGCTGACACAGCCCGACTTCGCGGATCGTCTGGGTACCACACCAAAATCGGTGCGGTCTGCACTTGCTGACCACCGAATCGTAGGCGTCAAGTTGGGACAGCCCAAGGTTCTCATGATTCCTGAAGAGTTCCTGATTGCTGCGCACCTGGCTAATCCGGCAGATGCGAAACAGGACGATGGAAGTG
>DFNY01000025.1:5323-9698 GCA_002376595.1 Jonesiaceae bacterium UBA3555
ATCCTGCCTTCACTGCGCGGAACGATCATCGCGCTCCAAGACGCTGGCTTCAATGACGATCGTATTGTGGAATGGCTACTCACGATTGAGGAGTCTTTGGACGAGCGTCCAATAGATACGCTGCATGCTGGCAACAAGAGTGCTGTTCGTAGGGCTACTCAACAGCTTCTTTGGTAGGAAACCACAAAAACTAAGTAGATTGGGCGTGATCCCTCAAGGTGGGGATCACGCCCAATCTATTTGCGCTTCCAGACTTTCGCTCAGTTACGGACTTGAGTTCCTTTGCGTAGGAGAATCTCTCCCACCAGGACGTGAAGAGCTCAGAACTGACGATTCAGCGAGTAAGCGGTGATGCGCTTGAGCATCTCCGTTCCAACTGTGGTGAACATAGGGTTCTCCAAGTGAGCGAGCCCTCGTTGCGCGAGTTGAANNTGCTCGATCATTTCAGAGGTACGGGTGATGGCGCCACTCGTTTTGATCAACGAAAGTAGGTGATCTACTTCTTCATTAGACAAATCATGGTTTCCTAGTGAGGACGTGAGAAGTTCGCGATCCTCTTCCCCAAGGTGTATGAGCGCTTCAATGACTAGTACTGTGCGCTTACCTTCACGAAGATCGTCGCCCGTTGGCTTTCCAGTAGTTTCGGAATCTCCAAATGCGCCAAGAATGTCATCAAAGAGCTGATAGGCGATTCCCACAGGCAAGCCGTAGTTGCGGAGCCCTTCGAGTTGAACGTCGGTACCTCCAGCTAGCGCAGCGCCAATCAATAGGGGCAAGGTAACTGAGTAACTCGAGGTTTTGGTTTCAATAATCTTGAGCGCACGGTCCCTAGCACTGCCGAGGTCCGTGCTCCATGGAACCACTTGGGCATGCACATCTAGGAACTGTCCCACCGTGACGGTGGTGCGCATGGAGTCAAAGTAGTCGTGGGCCTTAGTCGCACAGGCTACGGGGAAGTGCGATGTAGCTCGTCTGAATTCAGCTTCCGATGCAACCAGACTCAAGTCACCAAGTAGAATTGCCGTATTCGTGCCGTACTGGGTTCCGTCTCCCACATATCCAGATGTCGTGTGAATGGCCTCAAACGCGCGGTGCGCGGTTGGGTTGCCCCGTCGTGTGTCAGAACGGTCCATTACGTCGTCGTGGAAAAGGGCCGCTGCCTGGAACAACTCGAGAGCCGCACCCACTTGGAACAGCGCTTCACGAGTTTTCTCATCCATGGGTTCAGAGCCCGCGATTGTCCGATAGCCCCAGTATGCGAAAGCCGCGCGCAGGCGCTTGCCGCCGCCGATCAACACTTCCCACGAATCAATCAGTTGATCTGCATCAGGGCTGATTGAGTGAAATGTGGCTCGGGCATCGTCAAGTACCGTACTTAGCCTGTGGGCCACGCCATCTCGCAGTCCGTCTACGTCAACAAGGTTGGTGCCTTGTGTCAATGCTTGGTCTTTGAGGGGGATTTCCCCGGAAAGTGAACTCACTGATAGTCCTTGCAGTTGAAGTGTGTTCCCACCATCCTACGGGAGTGAAGTTTCCAGAACCTATTGCCTTTGTGTGTACTCACACACTGTAGTTTCAGAAACTTTCCACCATTGTGAACCCCACTAATCACGTGGGCTTTCAGGTTTCCCAAGATGAGACGACCATCAGTACATGTCTCACACAATCAAAGTTCGCGATGCCAGCGAAGTCCTGTCACTCATTCCTTTCCAACTTGGATTCTGGCCCACGGATTCACTTGTTGCAGTGTCACTTCGAGGGCCGCGGAACAGGGTAGGTCTCGTGGCTCGAGTCGATCTCACAGATCTTGCTGGAGATGATGGCGCCCACGTCGCAGAGCAATTGGTGTCTCTCATGCAAGCCGATGCGGCGCAATCGATGGTGTTAGTAACCTTCTCCAAAGACTCAACGCAAAATGTGGGGGTAGAGCCACCAGCGGGCTTTGGAACGCAGCTCATCGAGGATCTAGACAGTTCTGCGTGTAGCGTTCGTGGCGTTGCAGAGGCTGCGTGTGGGGTATTGCCAGTTNNACCGTGGAAAATCACCACTACAGGTGGTTGCTCGGGCCATGACATTGTCTTTGAGAACTGCGGCAAGAACCCACAGACGAACACCCTCACACTGTGCCCCGAGCACACCAACTTGAGCGTGAATCTTAGAAACACAGTTGTAAGCGCACATATGGTGTACGAAGGACGGACACTCAAAGGGGACAGATCTCAACTCGCAGTAATCCCGCCGGCAGAGTTGACGCTCCGCCACGCTGCAGACAACGCTCGCGATCACCAGAACGAAACCGAAGCTCACATCACGGGGGACAGCGAGCGTTGGCAGATGCGCTCGCGGCTGCTGGAGACTTGGTGGAGTGCTACTGCAGCAAAGGGCACAACAGGTGCGGTNNCCTTCGGATCTTGTGGACATCAACCACTCAGCACTCAGAACCATGAACTACTAACCTGTATCCAGTGTCTAGGGATCCTTTCTGTGGCGCTGTGCGACACCCAACTGCGTGATGCAGCCCTGATTTCTATCACCCCATCGGGAATTCGAGCAGCACGGCGATTTCTCCATTGCGGTTGGAAGGGAAATGCTGATTCTTTGCGGGAGCGTGACAAAATTGCCCGAAGTGCGCTCGATTGTATTGTGGATCCGAAGAAGGGCGTGGCGCCCGAACGTGACAACCTCATGAACACCGTGAAAGTCCTCGAGGAGATAGTCGCCACCAGCGAAGATAGGTATCACGGTGCCCCGCGTNNTAGCTCGCCGGCATCTCGAACAAGGAGCCGACGCGACCAAAGACTACAGTCTTGCTCGGTTGATCAATACAGCGCTCGACCATGGCTTGGCACCTGGATGGCAACGCACAAACATACGGCTTGGACAGTATGGAGGTAACTGAAACACGCCTGGTAAGCCCTACCGTGCCGCCGTGCTCGCGCACGGAAGGTTATGACGCCATATGGGGGAGGCCTATTGTCACCCTACGATGAGTTCCCATGCGATACGGAATGCCGAGAATACGGATCCTCGCCTCCTAACAGAGTGGCGAACTAAGTCACAGCAGATTTCCCATTACAGTGGACTAAACACCAAGGAAAGGGGCGTTCGATGATTGTTGTTGGGTATCTCGCAACTCGAGAAGGCAGGCAAGGCCTCCACAGCGCGCTAGATGAGGCTGTCCNNTCGCAGCCCTCTCCTGAACAGTTGGCGGAACGCGAAGCCGAACTTGCTGCTCTGGTTCACGATGCGCAGTCACGCGGGATTGAGATTTCTGTCCAGGTGCTTTCAGAACGCCACGATGTTGCCGAGGACTTGATTGAGGTAGCGACTGCGACTCAAGCAGAAGTGATCGTCATTGGCTTGCGTCGACGCTCTCCAGTAGGCAAGCTCATCCTCGGATCGAACGCCCAGCGTATCTTGCTGGATGCACCGTGTCCTGTGTTGGCAGTCAAAACCGACCGCGTGCGATAGCTAGCTCAACGCCCGCTTGAATCATTGCACGCCTAGACCATTGCAGTACGTCCGCACGGGTGATTCAAGAATCGAACCACACTGCGATGGAATCATTTTGGGCTTTGTGACGTTAGCAATGTAGCACTGGAGCCGAAGCGCTCAAGTGCCGATATATCACAACGTACGAAGTTGAATGGCGCACTTTTCCCTCTCAGGCAGGAAAAATGCATCACCGGCTCGCTTTTGCAAGTACAATATAGGTTTGCGGGCTTCGCTTCGCAGCAATGCCCATCATTCGCCTGACCAAGATGCCGAAAGGTTTTTCGTGGCGCTCACCTCGACGAACAACGCGCTCCCGCGCGAATTCGAACACCCATCAATGCAAGCACTGATCCAAAGCGGATGNNGATGCGGAAGTTTTCCGGATCGCCTGCGAGCATGCCGAAATCAGCGACCCCAAGAGGTTGAAGGCTGTTTTCAAGGCACTCGTTCTCGCCGGTATTGAGGTGGAGATGTCAGGCGCTGGCGCAAAGGTAGCCGCAGCTACATCAAGCCGTTCGACCTCGACCACCGCGCGTGCCTCGAAGGTTACAACCAAGACTGTTAAGAAGGCAGTTGCTGATGCAGACGCTGCTAACCCAGCGCAGCCAGAAGACGCAAAGATTGCTGAGCCAAAACCAGCAGCAAAGCGTGGCCGTAAGAAGAAGACCGAAGAAGACGACATCGTCGCCGAAGAGGTAGAGATTGAAGATCTCGACACCGACGACGCCGACGAAGAAACAGAAACAGCTGACAAGACTTCCAAGGCTCCTGAAGCCGAAGAAGAAGAATCAGCTGGATTCGTGTACTCCGACGCTGATGACGACGATGCACCTGCGCAGCAAGTTGTTACTGCTGGCGCAACTGCAGACCCTGTGAAGGA
>DFNY01000122.1:0-15939 GCA_002376595.1 Jonesiaceae bacterium UBA3555
CCCGACTCGCTGGAACCGTGACCACCACACCCGACTACACCATGCATGCGCTACCCGCACAGCCGCCCGTGGGCACCCTTGGCGCTCTACCACCACGGCCAGCCATTGCACCCCACGTAAGTCAAACGAGCCAACCCAAGGATTCGTCGGGAAGCAACGGCGCCGCACTACGCGGCGAGGAATGGCTACTAAACCCGGTAGCCCTAGCCCAATTCCTCACCGACCTCCGCGCTCCCCTCGCGCTGGGACCCATCACCCTCGACGACGGCCGAACCGAACTCGGCTTCACCGTAGCCGGAACCAGACCTGAACCAGACATCAGCGAACACGGTGACTGGCTCACCTACCTCACAACCCTTTAACCGCCCGCACCATCACTACCCAGGAGGACCCATGAAACTCACCCGCCTAGCAGCAGTAGTAACCGCCGCCGTCACAGCATTCGCTCTCACCGGCTGCACCCCCGACGCGGACGCACAAGGCGACGCCAAAGACGTGATCCGCATTGGCACACTCAAAGGCCAGCCACACCTGATGCACCCCTACTTCTATGCAGACGTAGACCCAGACACCACGTACGAAATCGTCACCTTTGACACCTCCCCAGACATCAAAAACGCAGTGGTTTCAGGTAGCATCGACGCCGGAATCGCCGGACTTCCCTCCGCAATTGCTGGCGCCGCATCAGGCCAAGACGTGGTTGTAGTAGCCAGCGCCGCAGACGGTGGATCGGGAATCGTTGGACGCACCGGACTGACCTCCATCGAAGACCTCAAGGGCCTCAAAGTGGGATATTCCAAGGGCTCATCACAAGAGATCCTGCTCCGCCTGACCCTCGCAGCAGCAGGCATGGACGCGGAAACCGACGTTGAACTGGTCAACCTACCATTCGCAGACATGGCTTCCGCCCTAGCCGCAGGCCGAATCGACGCATTCTCCTCAGCAGAAACCGGACCAGCAACCGCCCTCAACGCCGGCGCAGTCACCGTAGCTTCCCCATACGAAACCCCAATCGGGGCAGCAAACATCGCACTCTACGTCACCGGTGAAAGCATCAGCGAGCGCCCCGAATTCGTGCAAGAACTCGTACAAACACACGCCGAAGCTACCGAACTCATGGACTCCGACCACACCGAATGGGTGAAGCGACTGGTGGACACCTTTGGAGTGGACCAAGGAGTAGCCGAAAAAGCCTCACAGAACGTGTGGCTGCGCTGGAACCTGGACGCACAGTACACAGACCAGATCAGTGCACTAGCAAGCCAAATGCACGAGCACGCACAAATCGACTCACTCCCAGCCACCACTGACTTTGTGGACACCAGCTTTGCAGAGAAGGTCACCACCAAGTGAATTAGCGCCGCACCTAGCGCCACTTGTAACAACACGAAGGGACCATCATGAGCACCGACACGGTACACCCCAACCACACCGCAACCCCCAGTGAAGCAGACGCCAACACACCCAACGAGGTTGCACCATCCAACTCTGAACACACAGACGTTTTGGCTACTTCCCCCTCAACCCAAGCCCACACGGCACAAAGCCGCACCAAAGGCACCCCAGTTGAGGCCACCCGCCAACGACGCCTGCGATTGCCACGAGTTCGCTGGTCATCGGTGCTCCTTGCAATTCCAGTCCCACTGGCGTTCCTAGGCTTGTGGCACTTAGGCGTCACACAAGCCTGGGAACTCCCCCTAGGAATCAAAATGGGATTCCTGCCCACCCCAGTGGACGTGGGGCGCCGAATCCTCGACTTCGCGTTCGGCGGGCTCATCAACGATGCCTTCTCCGGAACGCTCCTGACTCATCTTTGGGCCAGCACCCAACGCGTCCTCGCCGGATTCAGCATCGCAGCAGCCCTAGCCATTCCGTTAGGCGTGCTGATGGGTCGTTCCAAAATCATCAATGCCATGCTCGAACCAGGGTTCAACCTCTTGCGCCCTATCCCCGTGACCGCATGGGTTCCACTGGCGATGCTCATCATTGGATACGGAGACTTCTCCACCATCTTCCTCATCGTGATTGCAGCGTTCTTCCCCATCCTCCTCAACACCGTAGCCGGTGTACAGCAAGTCCCAGTGCGACTTATGGAAGCAGCCTCCATGCTAGGAACACCACCAGCCCAAGCCCTCTACAAGGTGGTCATCCCGGCCTCATCGCGCTCCATAGTGGCCGGCCTACGAGTCGCACTCGGACTGGCCTGGGTCATCTTGGTGGTAGGTGAAACCGTGGGAATCTCCACAGGACTGGGAGCAACCATCACTCAAGCCCGAGACATGTCCAAAACAGACCTCATCGTGGCTGGAATGGTCATCATCGGGGTGGCGGGCTTCGTCGCAGACCGCTTGCTCGTAGCACTCATCAAGCTAGTGACCCGCGGACGTCCAACTCTGACCTGACCCGGGTTGGGGCTCTGGCCAACCGCACACATCACTAGCTGGGAATCAACACTTTAGGAGCTCTCCATGCCACGAATTGGACGCGTACGCGCAACACACCCTGCAGCGATCACCATCAGCAACCTTTCCAAGCGTTACGGAAACGAATCCGGCGTTCTAGCCATGGATAACGTGAACCTAGACATCACCGCCGGCGAATTCGTATGCGTGGTTGGCGCTTCAGGATGCGGAAAATCAACGCTTCTTCGGATTCTTGCTGGCTTCGAAGACGCCACGGGCGGCACCCTCCACGTGGCCGACGAACCCGTCACCGGACCCTCACCGGAACGTGGAGTGGTGTTCCAAGACTATGGACTCTTTCCATGGCTCACGGTCCAAGAAAATGTGGCTTACGGCCCCAAGCAGGCCCGGTTGCCCGCCGGCCAAGTCGCTGAGCGGGTCAACAAGTTTGTTGCTGCGGTGGGCCTCGAACGGTTTGCCAATCGCTATCCTTCGGAACTCTCGGGTGGCATGCAGCAGCGCGTGGCCATTGCACGAGTCTTGGCAAACTCGCCTGCGCTCATGCTCATGGATGAGCCGTTCGGTGCTCTCGACGCCCTGACTCGGTCTTCACTGCAAACCGAGCTCAAGCGGATCCACCAAGAGTCAGGAACCACAATCGTGTTCGTCACCCACTCCATTGAAGAGGCCGTATTCCTTGCAGATCGCGTGGTGGTCATGGCAGGTGGCGCTTCCCACGGCATGCCAGGTCATATAGCTGAAATCGTGCCAGTGCCTTTGGGGAAGCAGCGGTCAGTGACAGATCCAGAGTTCAACGAAATCAAAAAGCACATATCTCAACTAGTGCACAAAGAACTAGTAGGTGCGGCTGCAGTGGAGTAAGTCATTGTGCGCTCTTCCCCTGAGTTGAGTGCACCAGCGGCAGACAGGCACCGTGGACGCGCAACCTCGGTGCCTGTTTTCGCATTTCCGCACGGCGCGTACTTTAGACTCCTGTCATGGATTTCGAATCACTGCGCAGTACTTTGTCCAGCCTCATTGATGACAAGGGGCCGTGGCTGCTGATCATCGTGGTTGGCCTCGTGTTCCTCGCCTTCTTAGGCCGTAAGAGACCGCAGCCCGATATTCAAGGAGCACCTCGACTAGGCGAATACTGGATGGCAGAAGTTCCATTCAGAGACGGCGAAGGCGCGAAAGATCGGCCGTGTTTGGTGCTTTCGGGTCCACACAACGGTGCGTACCGCGTGCTGTACATGACCTCGCAGGATAGGTCCGAGCATGACGCCTTCATCAAGGTGGATACCCGTGATTGGCAAGGTGCAGTCGGCGCGAAAAACAGTTGGCTGCAGATCAAAGGCATTGGCGGGGACGAACCCTACATTGATGTTGATTTTGGTAAGTTCCGCAGGCGACTTGGGGCATGGAACAAGCAAGAAGCCAGAGCTGTTAACGCAGCATTACGCAGCTAGAGTTGCGTGAAACTGATTTTGCACGCAGCTAGTCTCACGCACAGCTAGCTTTGCGCACAGTTAGTCTTGCGTGAAGCTCGTTTCTGACGTTCAGTATCCCCACTCGCTTGAGTCCTCGTCTTCAAACAATTTCTCTTCGTTGAAGCCGTTGCCCCACGAGTCTTCTTCGAACGTGATGTGCCCGTTTTCGTCAACGCTCCAGTTGGTGTTGTTGGGGTCGAGGTCCTCTGGCCAGTCGATAGAGTCTCCTGGCACTGGCAGGTTGCTCCAGGTCCGGGTGTAGGGGTTACGGTCAGCGGTCATCCCAAAAACCATTGATCCGGCTATGAATAGGATGATGGCCACAACTATGAATCCAAAGATGGTTCCGAAAATGTTGTTTCCGGATTCTCGTTGCGTTGAGTTGGCAAAAGGTACGTAGTCCGCGGCCCGGGGTTTGCCATCGGCGAGCGCAAAGTTCTGCGGTCCTTGGCCACTCATTCCTTGTTGCGGGAGGGAGCCGTCAACTCCAAATCGTTGGTCGTTGGGAACGNNGTTGGGTCTGTGGCGCTGGGTGATTGCGGAGGTCATCTTGCGTGTTCACGTAGTGAGTACCGCTATTTTCCGACGAGTTGGCCGCTACCGTAGGTTCGGTTCCGCTTGGAGTGGTCCGCGAGTTCGCTGAGTGCGTTATGTATTTTGGTTCATTGTTGAATGACCATTTGCTCACGTGATCCCCCTGACCTTGCCCGGCTTGATTGCCGCGCTCACCTTCTATATCTTTGCCCAGATTCTACGCATTTGCGGTTGTGTTGTCGTCTGTTTTCAGGCTTCAATTGCGCGGACTCGATTCCATAGCGCACAGTTAGTTCATGCCTTCACCGTTTGCACAGCTCAATCCTGGCGACTCCGTCATCCAGCTGGCTAAGACTGCCGCGAAGTTCAGCCTTCTTGGCTTGGGTGTGGGAGCTATTGCCCTGGTGTACTTTGTGGTCACTGATTCCGGAACTGCCGCTGTTATGGGTGGGCTATCTATGTTCTTTGGTGCAGTTATCGGCGCTGTCATTGGTTTTGTGGGTTTCATTTGCGCTGCAGGCGCTCGGAAAGTGGTTGGCCCAAGAGCCGGGCGCTCAATCCGACTCATCTGTGCAGTCAGTTCTGCGCTAGCCGGGGCGGTGGTCTTGGCTTTGCTTTCCTCATCCATGTGGAGTCCTACGGTGTTCGTGTGGCTCGGGGCGAGCTTCGCTTTGCCAGTCGTTGCGTTCTATTTCCTTACGCCACGTTCCGACTACTGAATTTGATTGCGAATCACTACCGATTTTCCTGACGCGGTGTCGGATACACAGTTTCGCGGTTTAGGCTAAGTGTTAATCGTTTTCTTTCAGTGGTGAACACCCGCAGTTCACTGCATAGAGGTGCACTAGCGCCTAAGGAAGGCCCGCTAATAACGACTTCCCGCAAAACATGAAGAACTTGGTATGACAGCTCGCGCAGAACACATCCTGAACAAACTCAGTCGGACTAAACCGGATGAACGCCCATCTTTCCTGCGGCAAATCATCGGTTTTCTTGTTGTGGGCACCATCTGCACCGCAACCTACGTTGTTCTGTACTTTGTTTTACGCGCAGATCTTGGCACTCAACTGGCCAACTTCTTGGCTTCGCTGACTACCGCAATCATGAACACGGCACTCAACCGCACGTTTACCTTCAACATTCGCGGAAAAGCGAACCTGACCACACATCACACCCAAGGAATCCTGGTGTTCTTGTTTGGCTGGTTCCTCACCGCTTTGTCTTTGATAGTCCTGAACTATGTGAACCCATCTGCGTCTGCGCTAGTTGAGATGCTTGTGCTGACGGCGGCGAACTTTGTTGCTACCGTTTTGCGATTCACCTTATTCAAGGTGTGGGTGTTCTCTTTTTCATCGCAGCGCAATCAGCGTAATTTTGGGGCCAGCACCGCAGTTGCGGCTGCAGCCGCCGCAATGACTATTGCCACCGTGGGTGATGCGTCTCCGTCCGAGGCTCCAGTCGCGAGCCCCACCAGCATTTCTGCTGAGCAGCAAGGCCGCAATTCGTAGCCCTATTGCAGGCGGTTGCGCAGCCATTCTCGGGGCGCGTTGAGGTAGGAGCGCCATCCCACTCGATTTGATGCGTTGTTCCACAGGTGGTGGTTGGTGGCGTCTAGTTCGTTGCGTGCGGCGGTGCGGTCGTCGAGCATTGGGCAGATGAGCCATTGCGCGATGGGTTGTTGTCCGCGTTGGTCGTGGATGAGTTGAGTGAGAGCGGCGCTGATGCCTGATCCATGCCCTCACTTTCTCCATGCTTGGCTCTACTTCGCATTGCCCTTGCTGCACATTCTGTAACAAGAACGGTCCACATGACATTAGTAAATTAATAGCCGCTTACCAAGGATCACTCATGCATGCCTTGCGCCATCAGAAACTCGCTTGTGCACTACTAGCGGCACTGGTGTGCGCTCTTGGCATTGTTGTCTTCAGCAAGTTACGGGCATCGGCATCAACTTCACAGTGCATAGATGTTGCTTTCGATTTCATGGATTACGAATCACTTGCCGCCGCGCTTGAACGTACGGATGCGGTCCTCGTTGTGAGCTCAACGTCGGTTTCGCCTCTTGCTCAGCAGACAAAGTCCACACCTTCTGAGGTAGATCTCCCTGTCGAACAGGTGTCGACCCGTGTCAACCGGGTCCTTGTAGGGGATAACTCCCTACTCAATTCCACTATCACCATCAATCAATACAGCACGGCAGTGTGTAACGAGTATGCGGATCTTTCCAGGCTCGAAGACCAGCGCCAGTACGTGGTATTTGCGCAGCAACTCAACGAATCCTCGCAGTTATGGCTGCTCCCTCTCGNNTGGCCGTGTTTCACCCAACGCTGGAGCATTGCCTGAGTTGGTAGGCACCAACTTTACGGTGGACGAACTGGCTGAACTCCTGAACTAGTCCGCGCTGCCAGACTTCCGCGATTTCAGCAGTTGGTGGTGTTCGCGCGCCCACGTTTCCAGTGCACGCAGGGGTTCTTGCAGCGAGTAGCCGGCATCGGTGAGCGAGTATTGGACGCGAGGTGGGACTTCGGCGAACACTTCCCTGTCCACAAGCGAGTCAGCCTCAAGGTTTCGCAGGGTTTGGGTGAGCATCTTTTGGGAGATTCCCCCGATTTCGCGCGCAAGCTCGTTGAATCGCATGGGGCGTTGCGCCAACAAACCTACAACGAGCACGGTCCAGCGGTCGCCAATACGATCAAGTAGTAGGCGTGATGGACAGTTGGGATCGTATGGGTTTCCAAGGGCAGGCGACGCGTCAGAATGCGCGGTGAGTGCATTGTTTTCCATAGGTTCCCTGCCTGCTGTGTGTTGCGTTGTCCATGGTTACCGCAAAGTGCGTACTTACCAATCAAGAGTAACTCTCCTACAGTAAGTATTGAAGACGTTCGTACCTCACAAAAGGACTTGAGTTCATGAAAATTGCAGTTTATGGCGGAACCGGAATGGTTGGATCAGCCATCGTTTCAGAGGCAGTATCTAGGGGCCATGACGTCACCGTCATCACTCGCCACGAGGCAACCGTGGAAGGCGCCTCAACCCGCATCGGCGACCTTGCCAACACCTCCGACTACCTTGAGGTAGCCAAGAGCAACGATGCCGTAGTCATTTCCATCCCACCAAGCCGAACCGGCGAGGACCACACAGCCACGCTAGACACACACAAGGACATTATTGAGAGCCGCCCAGCTGGTCTCACTTTTGTGGTTGGTGGCGCTGGAAGCCTTGAGGTTGATGGCGTGCGTTTGCACGAAACCGAGGGATTCCCTGAAATGTTCAAGACTGAAGCTCAGACCATGTCCACGGTGTTGGATATGTACCGTCAGTCCACTGGCTTTGAGTGGACCATGGTTTCCCCTGCCCCGATGATTGGCCCTGGAGAGCGCACCGGCAAGTTCACCGTTGGAACCGATTCCCCTGTTGGTGATTCCATCAGCACTCAGGACTTTGCCATTGCCGTGGTTGACGAGCTAGAAAACCCAGCACACCGGAACTCCCGATTCGCTGTGGCCAACTGATTCCACAGCACGCAGCGCCCCGTCTGGTTCATGCGCCAGGCGGGGCGTTTGTTGTGTGCATTGNNACTGGTTCATGGTTTACGCTAACCATCGTGCAACGTCGTGATCGAATCACCACCCTCATTGGTTTAGTGCTGTGTGCTCTTGGTGGGTTGGCTGTAATTACCGGGGATTACCCCACTGCACAGGTGCACGCGATGGTTTCGCGCGTGTGGCCGGTTCTGGTGTTCGTTGTTGCAATGACGGTGGTTGCTGAGCTGTGTGCTAAGGCTGGCGTGTTTGATGTGGCTGCGCGGTTTGTGGTGCAGTTAGCGGGCCGCGGCCCGTGGTTGTTGTGGATCTTGTTGTCGGTGATGACTCTTGCTTTTACGGTCTTTCTTTCGCTGGACACCACGGTTGTTCTGGTTACGCCGATTGCCATTGTGATGGCCAGACGAATCGGCATGAATCCGGTTCCGTTTGCTTTGACAGTGGTGTGGCTAGCTAATACCGGGTCCATGTTGTTGCCCATTTCCAACCTGACAAACCTATTGGCAGCCTCGCATATGGGAGCCGCGCATCCGCGTGATTTTGCCTCGTTGACGTGGCTTGTGGCGTTGGTGTGCGCGTTGGTTCCGATAGCGCTTATCGCGCTAGTTTTCCGACGAGACTTCACGCTCCCCTCTTTGCTCCCTGCCGAGCAAGTGGCTGGCTCAGCACCTGATCAGTCGGCTGGTTCGGGTCACGGACGCGAGGCCTCGAAGACTTCGAACCGGGTGTTCATCTCGCGCGGAAGATCGCTGAGTTATGCGGCCCAGGCGTTGCGGAACAGACCAGAGATGCTATTCGCTGGCCTAGTCCTAGTGGCGCTGATTGCGGCCCTACTCAGTGGCATGGAGGTGTGGCTTCCCTCACTGGTAGCTGCACTGGTTCTCGCTATATTCGCCGCGGTGTGGAAGCCCTCGTGGCTTTCTATTCGCTTAATTCCGTGGCCGATGATTGCCTTGACCGCGGGGTTGTTTTTGGCTCTGGGCGCTGCGAGTTCAATGTTTGTTGAGGATCTGGTTCGGTCCATCCCCACCAGCGGTGATTCGCTTGGGTCTTTGCTCACCATTTCAGGTGTTGGCGCGGTGACTGCAAATGCAATCAACAACCTTCCTGCTTATTTGGCGCTGGAACCTTTGGCAGGAACGCAATTGGGATTTGTTGCGCTACTCATTGGAGTGAACGCTGGCCCGCTCATTACTCCGTGGGCATCGTTGGCTACCTAGCTGTGGTACGAACGGCTGGTTGCCGCCAATGCACGCATGAAGTGGGGCACCTACGTACTCCTTGGGTGCATTGCAGCGCCCGCCACGGTCATTGCTGCAACTCTTACTTTGTGGGCACAGAGCTAGTACTTGCCAGTAAGAAGTTCAACAATCGTTCAATTGGGATAGCCACGGAATCTGGGTGCTCGGGATGCCATTGCACTCCGTGAACCGGGGCACTGACGTGGGAAAGAGCCTCAACTACGCCGTCTGGTGAAAGAGCCGTCACAACCAGATGTTCGCCAATTCGACCAACGCTTTGATGGTGGGTTGAGTGGACCACTTCCCCATCAATCACTGCGTTCGATGCGCCATACATGGCAACACCGTGCGCGGTGAGGCGCACCGGGTGGCGGACAAACGGGCCACGGTCTGGGTGTTCTCCGCGGTGCAAAGCAGAAGTGGTCAGGTGTTGCACCAAGGTGCCGTTAAAGGCCACGTTAATGATTTGCAGGCCTCGGCAGATTCCTAGGAGCGGTTTCCCGTTCGCTGCGGCCCAATGTACTAGCCGTATCTGGTTGCGGTCCCCTTGTGCTTCATGAACTCCGCCGCCAGGATATCCGCCGCGCGCACCATAGAACTCGGGGTGGATGTCTTCCCCACCCATGATGAAGATGGCGCGGGCCTTGCTGCAGACTTTCTCAATGGCTTCAAAGCTCCATTGAGATGCAGGAATTAGGTCAACCGCAAACTTGAGTTTCTTGAGGGTTCGCACAATGGATGCGTTGAGGGCGTCGAGTTCCTGCTGAAAACCAGGATTGTCTGGACGATGAGTGGTTAGGTGAACCACCGCGATACGTGGACTAGCCATTGCACACCTCAGTTTCGTTGATTGGTTCTGAGGTTAGGCGGGATAGATTTCTAGGCGGTTACGTGCAATAACGCTCCGTGTAACACGTGTGGGGACCCGCCAACAGGCTGGTCCCCACACGAATGTTGTCTCACGCTAGGCGTTAACAGTTTCCTTTGATTCGTCTTCTGGTCCGCACGCGCAATCCACAGGTTCTTGTCCACCGTGTGGATTATCCAAACCGTCAATCTCGGTGCTCAGTTCAACGCCAACAGCAGCGTCCACCAAGGCAGCAGCCGCAGGCATCTCCCCCACAACTACTGCCGTTTGAGCAGTGAGCGGAACAGCGGGCGCAGCCACCTCGTCGGAAAACTCTTGGCGCAACTGCGGATCCATTTCTGCCACCACCTGCGACATGTCCGGCGGCAACTGCCGGCGGGCCTTACCCCATGCCGGAATCAGCAGAATCAACGCACCAAGCCACGCGAGCGGGTTACCCCACACGACGCCCTCAAAGCCGAAGATGCCACCCAAAATGAAGGCCACAGCCACACGGAACACCAACTCCATGAAGCCGGTGAGCGTAGGGATAAGCGTGTGGCCCATACCCTGAAGGGCACCACGAGTAACAAACAAGACACCCAAGGTTGCGTACAGCGCGCCATTCACAATCAGGTACCAGTGGGCCATCTCAACAACTTCGGTGTTTCCATCCGAAACGAACGAAGACACAATCGCGCTACCCGCAGCGATCAACGCAACCGCGAGCACCAGACCACCAATAACTGACATGATCAGGGACTGACGCACGCCCACGCGAATACGGTTGGAGAAACCCGCGCCGTAGTTCTGTGCAACGAATGTGGAAGCGGCCAAGCCCAACGACGCCAAGAACGCCACAGCCAAACCATCCACACGAGTCGCTGCGGTGTATGCAGCAATTGCCTCAGTACCCAACGAGTTCAACTTGATCTGAACAGCGAGCGTGCCAATAGCGATGATCGAAGCCTGGAATCCCATAGGAATACCAATGTTCAAGTGACGCGCAAACTCCTGGCGCGAAACCCGCCAGTCCTTCTTCTGCACGTGCAACACCGGCAAAGCCTTACGCACATAGAAGAAGCACAGCGCCACCGAAATAACCTGAGCCAGCACCGTGGCAAAAGCCGCGCCGCCCACGCCGTAACCCAAGTACTTCACAAACGCGATAACCAAAGCGATGTTGATTCCACAAGAAATCACCAAGAACACGAGCGGCGTGCGAGAGTCACCAATGGCACGGATGATGGCCGAAAGGAAGTTGAAGAACACGGTGGTTGCCGCACCAAGGAAGCTAATAACCGCGAAGGTTGTAGCGTCATCGAGCAGCTCAGCTGGAGTGTTCATGAGCTCCAACAGCGGGCGCGCAACAAGCGGCGCCAACACGGTGAGCACCACGGAAACGATAGCCGAGAGCAACGTACCTGCAGCAACCGAACGGCGCACTGCAGTGAAGTCACCAGCTCCGTACGCTTGCGCGGTTGGAATGGCAAAACCAGAGGTCATACCCCACGCGAAACCCATCAGAAGGAACAGCATGGAACCGGTAGCGCCGACTGCTGCGAGCGCGTTGGCGCCAAGTTCCTGGCCCACAACCATTGCGTCAATGACTGGGTAGAGCTGCTGAACTATGTTTCCAACGAGAAGTGGGATGGTGAAAATTAAGATCACTCGCCACGGGGTACCTACGGTGAGGGTCTTTTTTTGCTGAGACACAATGCTCCGAAACTAACTGAGGGATGGTCAAATCTGTGTACAAAACTTGCTTGAAGTGCGATGACGGCCGAGGTCGCGCATCGGTTCTCTCGGTGGAAGCGCAGCGGGTGCTGCGCTAGCAACTTGAGTGTGGTGTTCTCAGTTGCGTGATCATGTTGCATCGCACTCGGGGGTGACCTGTGGTGTGGGCCGTGGTATGCGATTCTGGTGGTGCAGCGCGCGGGTGATGCCGTGTTTTCGTTGCTACATCGGGGTTCATGATCATTGTTGAGAGTTATTTCAAACAAAAATCGTATCGATTCGATACTACGCGCGCCCCCTCCCCCAACGTCTAGCGTTNTAGCGCGTGAACTGCGACTCAGTGCCAAAAATTTGCATATCAGTCACCTGCTTTTTAAGCGGACGAAGATTACTTGACCAACGCTTTAAGCAACGGCCCACCCTACAGACACACGCACCTCACGCGAGTAGCATCAAAATATGTCGTACACCCTGCGCACGTACCGCCCCCAAGATGCCGAACAAACCATCGCCCTCTGGGAAGAAGTAGGCCTCACCCGCCCCTGGAACGACCCCCACACAGACATCGAACAGGCCTACTCAACCTGGCCTAAACTCTTCCTCGTAGCCGAGTCAGAAGGCCAAATTGTGGGAACCGTTATGTCCGGCTACGACGGACACCGAGGGTGGCTCTACTACCTAGCCGCACACCCGGACGCCCAAGGAAAGGGCATAGGCACCGCACTCGTTGCCGAAGCCGAAGATCGACTCCGCGCGCTCGGATGCACCAAAGTCCAACTCATGGTGCGCACCGGCAACGACCAGGTCCTAGAGTTCTACCGCAAGCTCGGATACGAAGCCTCCGATGTAGCGGTCACCGGGAAGCGCCTGGACTAAGGGGATCTTGTTAGCATCCCTTGGGCGGGCGTCTTGCGGGGTTTTCGCGGCTGGAAGCGGTTTCACACAGCGCCGGATCGCTGAGAATCTGCCATTTTGGTGTGTACGATTGCTTCACAGAGCCATTTAACCGGCGATGGAATAATCCACGCGAGCAAGTTGGACGAAAATGCAGAGCAAGCTACCCACCATCTCAGATGTAGCCCGCCGGTCCGGTTTTTCCNNTCGGTAAGTTCTGAAGCGCAAGCCGCCATTGCCCAAGCAATCGAAGAGCTGGGCTACGTGCCCTCCGCTAACGCCCGTGGACTCGCCACTCAAACCAGTTCGATGTTTGGCCTGTGCGTGCCACAGTCATGGGCGCTGTCATCGTGGGCGCAGTCATCGCTGAACCTGCCGCTGGAATCTTCACTGCGTATAGACGAACAACCGCAGATCAGCGCAGGAAGATGCGACTCTTCAATCACCGAGGTTATTCGCGGTGTAGAACGAGCCGCCTGGGACGCACAACGTGCGATAACCATCACCGTGGCTGACGACTTCCAGTTCACCGAGCGCATCTCTGACCTCATTACCCGCGTTGACGGTTTAATCATTGTGGCCGATGCACTGCCAGCCCATGTGGTTACCCAAGTTGCCCAACGCATTCCCGTTGTCATGATCAACGGAAGCACACACCCACGAGTACATGACTACATAGACTGTGACACCGCAACAGCCATGCAATTACTCGCAGAGCATGTAGTTACTGGTCACACGCCCAGCAAGGTAATACTTGTGAGCGCCCCAGACTTCACAATTGCCAATAGGGAAAAGAAGCGCGGAGTGGAGAAAGCACTCCCACAGGCTGGTTCAGATGGCTTCAACTCGCAGCAGCCAGAACTGATCACGCTAGAAGCTCACTCAACCGTTGTGGCAGGAGAAGAACTCGCAGAGACCTTCAGGGAGCGCATCCGCAATGGGGACCTAGGGCAGCTGCCTGTGTTCCTCTGCGCCAGTGATGATGTAGCGGTGGGGTTGGTTGCGGGGCTTCAGAAGGCTGGAATCAGCATCCCAACCCAGGCAATAGTTACCGGATTCGATGAATGCCGAGTCGCAGCTAGCACTTCACCGCGCCTGACCACGGTAAAGACCCCAACAGCTCACTTGGGAATCCTGGCTGTCGAGGCGCTACTTAAGCGCATAGCGGAGCCTGGAGCACCTGAGAATTTTGTGCGTGCCGGGGCGCAAGTTGTTGTGCGTGACAGTTGTGGTGCCCACACTCCCGAGTCCGACTAATGCCGTTCTTTTGGTGGAGACCAGACTTTTGCGGTCTTTGCGCGAACTGAGTTTTCAGTAATTGCGACTGTGTGCCGGTAGATACCGTATTCTTCCACGTAGCCTTCGTACTCGTGCTTGGTCATGTGACACCACGCCGGTAGGTCATAGATAGACGTTGGATCATCAGAGACAACAACCAGGCGGCCACCAACCGGCAAAGAGTTCAGTTTGGCCCGGATTTTGAAGAGCATCTTCACGCACTTTTCGCCGGTAGTGTCGAATTCCGGTGGCAGTTCTGCCTGCATCTCTCTCCTTACAACCCCGCACCTTCTCAGCAATGCTCATGGTTTGGAATGGTGTGCGCTCATGAGCAGGAAGCTCTTGTGTGGGTTTCCAAATCGCCTGCAACCTAACAGTCTGCCCGAGTGGATCGAACACAGATATACTTGAAATTCCATTGATTGGAATTTCGGGTATTCACGGCGAGGAGGCCTGTTTTGAATCCTACATCCGACAACCAACTTGGTTTGACCTCCATGACCGGTTTTCTGCTCCTTAGGGCAGGCCAAATTCTGCTTGCCCGTGCGGAGGCCTCTATGGAAAGCCGCGGGATTCGAGTCCGGTATTGCTTCATTTTGGCGGCAATGGCAGATGCACCTGACGTTTCGCAGCATGACTTGTCGCAGGCAATTGGGCTAGATGCCGGAACACTTGGCCAGCTTGTAGATGAAATGCAAGAAAAAGGCCACGTGGAACGCAAACGCCATCCGCAGGACAAGCGCCGCTACGTGCTCAACCTTACTGATGCAGGCCGAAAAGAACTGGCAACGCTCATGGTGCACATGCGTGAAATCGAGGCTGAGTTCCTCGGTTCCTTGAGCACATCAGAACAGCGTTCACTCCATTCGATGCTTGAGCGCTCACTTGCTGGGAGCTGGCCTGAAGTTTTCGAGTGCACGGACCAGGAACCACTGCATAGAAATAGAGACGAGCAGGAAAAAGAGACGGCTCCCGCCTTTGGAAGCCGTCTCTAGCCTGTTGACACACCCCCTGTGCAGTCAACAGGGGTCTTTACACCAGTTCTTGGAACAGGTCCTTCTTCCGAATCAACGTGAATCCTAGGACTGCTCCAACTACCGCGACTATTGCAGCGAGTGTCATGGCGTAATGCAAACCATCTGTTGAGGCGTCCATGGCTGCCGCGGTGATGTGTTGCAACATCTCGGCCGGGATTTGCTGGGTAGACTCCGAGCCCAGACCTCCAGAAGAAACCTGTTCTGCAACAACGTGCCCCTGGTCTCCCAACTGTTGCGCAATTTCGGATTCCAAGAACTTTTCACTCACGCGANNAGCTGGAATGTTTCGCTCACGCCCGAGCCCATACCTGACTTGTCTGGTTCCACTACCGCAATGGACAGGGATGCTCGTGGTGGGTTGAACATGCCCATGCCTAGTCCAATGAGAACCATACTTGGAAGCAGCGCTGTCCACGAGGAATCTTCTCCTCCCGCGATGAGTGTCATGAATAGACCTGCGGCAATGAAGGTTGAAGACAATCCCATGAGCAGGTTCGGCCTGACGGTCGCGGTCAGGTTTCCTGCGATCACGGCAGCGATGCAGAGCGTCAATGTGAGCGGTAGGAACCGGACGCCGGTTTCCCATGCGCTGAATCCCCACGCGTTTTGCACGTACGAAATCAGGAGGAACAGTGATGCCATGACGGTGGCTCCGGTGATCAGTGTGACCGCGGAGAAAGCTGCCATTGTTGGTGTCTTGAACAAGGACAGGTCCACCATTGCGCTGCTTCCGCGTCGAGTTTCAACGAACAGGAAGGCAATGAAGAAGACGAATGCCACCGCGAAGAACACCAAAACTTCTTGACTGGTCCAGCCCAGTTCTTGGGCCCGCATGAACGCGAAGACCAGTGCAGTGATCGATACCGAGAACGTAACTAAGCCTGGCACGTCGAGTGGTACACGTTTTTCGGCCTTGGACTCGCTCATGGATACACCG
>DFNY01000122.1:15948-17032 GCA_002376595.1 Jonesiaceae bacterium UBA3555
GTGGCACATTCATAAGGAAGATCCAGTGCCAGCTGGCCAGTTCGGTGAGTGCTCCACCGATCAGTGGTCCAAAGGCGATTGCAATGCCTGAGGCACCTCCGAAGACTCCAAACGCGAAGCCTCGTTCTTTTCCTGTGAAGGCATGACCGATGATTGCGGGGCCAATGGCAAACAGTACCGCGCCCGCAACACCCTGGACGGCGCGTGCAGCGATGAGCATCTGCGGGGTTCCGGCTACTCCACACAGAAGCGAAGCAACAATGAATACGCACAAGCCAACAAGGAATACTCGTTTACGCCCGAATCGGTCGGCGAGCGTGCCTGATGCGAGTACGAATACAGCTAGCCCCAACGCATAGGAATCGAGAATCCACTGGAGTTCACCAAATGTGGCGTTCAGTGATTGTTGGATTTCAGGGAGCGCAACGTTCACTACTGTGAGGTCGAGCATGAGCAGGAAGGTTGCTACGGAAACTGCGACGAGGGCCCACATTTTCTTTGTGCGTTCTTGGGGTAGTTGCCCGCTTGTTTCGTGTTCTTGTTCTATTACTGAATTGGTCATGAAGTGGCCTTACCTTGTGGATGTTTGGTTTGCAGGTGTGGTCAGTAACGCAGCGCGTACTTGAGTCGCTGGGTGAGTGACTTTTGGCGTTGTGCTTCGTGGAATCTGTCGTCTTCCTCGAGGATTGCGGTGGCTTGCGCTACTCGCTGTTGAGCTTGTTCAACGGCTTGATCAACGGGGATCACGCACGGCAAGTTGAAGGCTTCGGTGATTTTGTGGACCCGTTCCTCAATGCTTCCGGTAGCCACAAAGTAGGGCAGGCCCATCTCTTTGATGGTGTCTAGGAGCAACCGGTCAGAGAGTTTGCGGAAAGGTTCGGATACCGGCCGGTGCCCGTCGGGCTTCATGTCGAATTCAACGGGCAAGTGCACGTAGGCGTCATAGATTCGGGCGGCCCGGGCCTTGGTTACGGTTCCGTATGCGTCCATGTACTGCTTGTAGAACTTCTTTACGGGCAGTCCGGCAATGCCTTTGACCACACGCAACGGCCAACTAGCGCCGGGGTTGATTCCCACTTGGAGT
>DFNY01000122.1:17178-17482 GCA_002376595.1 Jonesiaceae bacterium UBA3555
CGTGAATAACCGAGCCATCGGAGATAAAGGCAGCGTCCGAGGATTCGTTGTGGATTCGTTCCTCGAGGCGCCGCAGGCCCAGCGCATTAAGTTCCATGGCGTTGAGTTCTTGCACTTGCTTACCTGGAACTAGGTCAATGAGGATTTCGCGCGAGGTCATTGCGTGGGTGCGAGCAATCCCTGTTGCTATGGAAAGCGCCTCAGTTGTGGTGCTCTTTCCAGTGGAGTAGGTGCCAGAAATGGCGAGATGACCGCCATTGCCCTTCAAAGGCACGTCTGCGAGATTAGGTATGGCCTGAATCTG
>DFNY01000056.1:0-236 GCA_002376595.1 Jonesiaceae bacterium UBA3555
TGAACACGTGCCGTTTCCCCTGGAGCGAGGCGCACCTTGAGGTACCCAACGAGGATGCGTTCTGGACGGGTACTGCCAACAATCTGGTTTTGGATGTACAGCTGGACGACTTCTGCTCCTGCACGCTGAGAGGAGTTTTGTACGTCAACCAAGACCTCGAACTCACCTCCCAGTTCCACCTCACTTTGGGCAAGTCGAGCACCTAGATACTCAAAACTCGAGTAGGACAGACCATG
>DFNY01000056.1:362-902 GCA_002376595.1 Jonesiaceae bacterium UBA3555
AAGGACAACGTTGAACGGCCTTCCGGATTCAACCTGCCTGAAAGTACTCCAGCAATTGCCGATGCGCCTTCTTGCCCGGGGAAGCCCGCATAGATGATTGCTGCCGCCTTGCCCACCAAATACTCGAGGTTATACGGGCGGCCAATTGTGAGGACTACAACCACGGGTTTGCCTGTGTTGAGCAGCAACTCAAGGAGTTGCCTCTGGGCGCCGGGCAACTCCAAAGAGTCGGTGTCGCACCCTTCGCCCACAGTTCCGTTGCCAAACCCACCAGATTGGTCTCCCACGCTTGCCACAATGACGTCACTCTCCATTGCAACTGCGAGCGCCTCATCAAAGTTGGTTACCTGCGCATCACGTACATCGCAACCTGAAGAATGCTGCACGTTGTCCGCACCAAACTCATGCGAGACTGCTTCCAGAATCGTTGGAATCTGGAGCCCTGGCGTCAACTGTGGGTGGTGAACTTCCACGTGGTTGGTGAAGGAGTAATCGCCCAGAAGGGTGCGAACTGACGTAGCGTTTGGGCCAATGACGCCA
>DFNY01000056.1:975-8505 GCA_002376595.1 Jonesiaceae bacterium UBA3555
GGTCTATGTCATCCACATCTATGAGTCCGCGTTCTACTGCCTGGACTATGTAGGCAAAAGCGAAGGTTGCAGGTAGCTCTACGTCAACACCAGCAAGTAGTGCTTGGGCTGCAGCCATAGCTTTGTCGTCAGCGATCCCATGCATCGAGTGTAGGAAATTGGTGCCAAAGTAGTCAGAGACCACGGTTCCTTTAAAGCCCCACTCATCGCGGAGTAGGTCGGTGAGGAGTCCTTGGTCCGAATGGCTTGGAATCTGGTCTACCTCAGCGTAAGACGGCATGATCGACCGCGGTTTACCCTCTTTGATGGCAATTTCGAATGGGTAGAGGAAAATCTCTTTGAGGTCTTTAGGTCCAGACATAACCGGTGCATGGATACGCCCGGCGGCTGATCCGGAATACCCAACAAAGTGCTTTGGCGTAGCAATTACTCCTGCGGCTTCAAGCCCCCTAACGTAGGAGGAGCCCAGCGTTCCCACCACATATGGGTCTTCTCCAAAGGTCTCTTCTACACGACCCCAACGTGCATCGCGTGCCACGTCCAACACCGGTGCCAGCCCTTGGTGAATCTCAAGCTTTCTGAGCGCCGTACCAATGAGCCCGCCAACTTCCTCAATGAGTTCAGGGTCCCAGGTAGCACCATAGTTAAGCGGCGACGGGTAGGTGGTTGCGCCATAGGTGTTGACTCCCGTCAGACGCTCCTCATGAACAATTGCGCCAATACCTTCAGGGGCGTTTTCTTGTAGTTGGTTTTGAAGAGACCTAAGAGTTCGCAATCCCTTACCCGGTTCAACGGGACGCGTTCCATAAAGCCTGGTAATTTGCCCTAATCCTTCTTTGGCCACTTCTGAGAAGGGACGGTCCGGGCCAATATTGTCGCTTTGAGCGGGCGCTACGTCCCCTTCCTCTTCCGCGACTCCGATCCACAGTGAGCCAAGTTGTGCGATTTTCTCTGGCAGGGTCAGCGTGCCAATTAATGTTTCAATTTCTGGGTGTTTCATGGTTTTGCCTTAAGTGGAGAGCCACGGTCTGCTCAGCTTTGAACAAACCGTGGGTGGGTGCTTGGATCCGGAGCAGCAGAGAGTAGCTTCCGTGTGTACTCGTGGGTTGGACGCAAGATGACGTCTTCAGCGGGCCCCTGTTCAACAATGTCCCCTCGGAACATCACCAAGATGTCATCGGAGAAATGGCGTGCAGTAGCAAGGTCATGCGTGATGTACAAAACCGCAAGGTTCTCTTCGCGCTGCAATTGAGCGAGGAGGTTGAGCACTCCTAAACGAATTGACACATGCAACATGGATACCGGTTCATCGGCGAGCAAGACGCGCGGCTCTGGAGCAAGTGCTCGCGCAATTGCCACCCGCTGACGTTGTCCACCAGAAAGCTCGTGCGGCCGGCGGTATTTGAACTGAGACGCTGGCGTCAAGTTCACTCGCTCGAGCAAACGATCAACCTTGCTGTCCAGGTCTCTCCGTGAGATCTTCGGATACTTATTCCTCAGCGGACGAGCCAAATGGTGTTCGATGGAGTGATAAGGATTCAGGGAAGCAAAGGGATCTTGGAACACCATTGAGACACTCGCTTGGTGGTTCCGCACAGCTTTTCCAGTACGCCCAAGAGGAACGTCATCGACGGTGATCTCTCCCGAGGTTGGTCGTTCCAAACCTGTAAGCATCCGCGCGATTGTGGATTTTCCGGAGCCGCTTTCGCCAACGAGTGCAGTGGTTCTACCTGACTCGAGAGCGAACGAAACACCCTTTACGGCTTCGACTGTGCGGTGCCGGAATCCCTCCCTGACCGAATACTGCTTGACAACATTCGTGAGCTTCAAAACGGTCATGGTTGTTCCTCATCTTCAACGTCGATGCTCGCACCAGTGCGTACAAAGTCACCGCGCTCCCCTGTGAGACTTGGGAATGACCGCAAGTNNGCCCCGAGTTCAACGATCTCGCCGTTCAGCATTACTGCAATACGGTCGGAAATCTCTAGGAGCATCGGTAGGTCGTGGGTAATGAAAACCACTGCGAAGCCGAGTTCGTTTCGCAATCGCATGATTTCGCGCAGGATGTCACGCTGTACTACAACGTCCAGAGCGGTGGTTGGCTCATCCATGATCATCAGTTGCGGGTCTAGAGCCATGGCCATCGCGATCATGACTCGTTGTCTCATTCCACCGGAGAACTGATGTGGAAAGTCATTTCTTCTGGACGGGTCCACTCCAACAAGCCGAAGCAGATCTTCGATTCGTTCGGTCCGGGCCGCTTTGTTCAAATCGGGTCTGTGCGTTGTGAGCACATCTTCTAACTGTGCATGAACCGAGATAACTGGGTTGAGGGNNCCCATCGGTACTTACGAAGTGACTCCCCTTTGAGCGACATGACATCGATGTCTGTGCCAGAAGAATCGTGAAAGGTAACGTTCCCCGACAGGATTCGGGCTGGAGCATTCAGTAAGTGTTGCACTCCGTAGGCGAGTGTGGATTTTCCGCATCCACTCTCTCCTGCCAGCCCTAGGATCTCACCACGTTTGATGTCCAGCGAGACATTACGAACCGCGTAGACCGGAGGCTCGATTTCGTAGCAGATATTGATGTTTTCAATGGTCAGGACGGAATCTTTGGTGCTCATTTTTCCTGCCCTTCTGAGTTGGCGGTCAGCTGAGCAAGGAGTTCTTCATTGCTCTTGGGGTGCTTTACCTTTGGGATGCGCAGCTTGGGGTTGATGACTTCGTCAATTGAGAAGTTGATCAGGGATAGTCCGGCGCCTAGGAGTGCGATCATCAAGCCTGGTGGAATGAACCACCACCACGCGCCCAAGCGTAGAGCGAACGCATTTTGCGCGTAGAAGAGCATTCCGCCCCATGGNNCTCCCATTCCTATGAACGACAACATCGATTCACCGAGGATTGCGAAGATCACCGCAAATACAAACTGACCGGCCATGACTGGAAGAAGGTTCGGCAGAATCTCAACCAGAATTACCCGCCATGCGCGGTCTCCGGAGAGTTTTGCTGCCAGGACGTAGTCTCGTTTCCTAATGGAAAGGGTCTGCGCTCGCAGGACGCGGGAACCTCCGGCCCATGAGGTCAGTGCGAGTACAAAGATGATGATCCACTGCCCTTTGTGCTGCACATAGCTGGCGATCACAATCATCAGTGGCAGGCCTGGAATAACCAGCGCTACGTTGGCGAACAGAGAGAACGCTTCGTCCCAGAACCCTCCAAGATAGGCTCCAAGGATTACAACAATTGCGGAGAGTGCGACTGCGATCAGGCCAACGCTCACACCAATGATGAGTGAGCCTCTGGTTGCGTAGGCCAGCTGTGCGAGCACGTCCTGGCCGGTTTGTGTGGTACCTAAGAGGTTCTGCGAATTTGGTCCGGTGAGTCCAATGTTGTTGATAGCCCATGGATCTTGCACAAGGAATGGGCCAACTATTCCAAACAGAACAATTGCGGTTGTAATTGAGATGCCAACCACGAGTTTCGCGGATCTGGAGGGCAATACTCGCTTGAGGCCAGCCAGTGCATTGGGCTGTGAAGTCTTGTTAGTGGCCATGAGAATCACCCGTCCTGTCGAGTGCGTGGATCAATCACGCCGTAGAGAAGATCTACGAGGAGATTTGTGAGCAGCACAGATACGGTGATCACGAGGAACACACCTTGCATGAGCGCATAGTCATTGTTTTGAACGGCTTGGAGCAAGACCAACCCAATTCCGGGATATGCAAAGACTTGCTCTGTGACTATTGACCCGCCTACCACTCCTGACAACGCAAGTGCGAATCCGGCAATTGATGGAAGGATCGCGTTGCGTCCTGCATACATGGTCATGATCCTGCGGTTTCGTAGTCCCTTAGCTTTTGCTGTAACTACGTAGTCTTCAGAAAGCGTGGAGACCATCATGTTTCGCATGCCTACGAGTCCGGCTCCCAAGGAAGAGAGAATGATGGTGATTGCCGGCAACGTGCCGTACTTGATAACAGACAGTATGAATTCCGAGTTGAGGCCGGTGCTCACTTCGCGATAGTTGTATGCGCCGTTGAGCGGGAACCATCCCAGCGTTACCGCAAAGATGTAGGCCAAGATCAGGGCCAACCAAAAGTACGGCACGGCTTGCAGAACCGTGGAGGCTGGTACGAGGGAATCCAACCACGAGCCGCGCTTCCACCCTGCCAAGAGGCCGAGGGTTTGGGCAATGATGAAGGACAGAACGGTGGAGATTCCTACCAATCCGATAGTCCATGGAAGTGCATCTCCGATGACCGATGACACTGAGTTCGGGAAATACGTTACGGAGACTCCGAAGTCACCCCGTACTACGTTCCCCAGGTACTCGAAGTACTGGACAAAAATGCTCTTGCCGTCGTCGGCACCAAGCAAAAGTTCAAAGGCTTTTCGTGTCTCCGGTGCGACTTGGCCTCGCTGCGCGAGTTTGGCCATCAGCATGTCGACTGGGTTGCCCGGGAGCATTCGCGGGAGTGCAAAGTTGATGGTTACTGCGGCCCACAGCGCTATTAGGTAGAAGGCCAGTTTTCGTGCTAGGTATCTCACATTTACCCCAATAAATAGGAACTGGCGGGCCAAGTGCTTCTCTGGCCCGCCAGCGCGCCTTGATGTTACTTAACCTTGAGGTTTCTCAGTACCTCTGCGTAGTCAGGGTCCTGCCACACCATTGGCAGCGCGTATACGTTGCCTTCGAGTGGCCAGTTTTCTACTCGGTCGGTGCGGAACTGAGTGAGCGAACCGTAGGTCTGGATTGGGATGTATGGCATTTCCTCGACGATGATGTCTTGGATGATCTTGTACTGGGCCAGTTTCTCTTCTTTATCGGTGAGGGTCTTCAGAGTTGCTAGCGCTTCGTCTACTTGTGGGTTGGAGAAGCGTGACCAGTTCGGGTTGGCAGTTTCGCCAACTGGAGCTGTGGATTCCGTTGAGAAGAAGGTTTGGTACAGGTAGAACGGCTGNNGCGATCCAGTCAGTCCATCCAGATACGGTGAGTACGTCGAAGCTCAGGCGTTCACCATTCTTGGCGTAGATGCCGTCGGCGCCCTTTGCGTATCCCGCGTCTTGGAGGATCTGCTCTGCCTTTGCACCGTTGGCGGTGTTTGATGCGACTTTCTCGTCTGTGCTTGCAGCGATCCACTGTTCATCACGTGGAAGGAGGGCATACGTTGGCGATACGTCACCGTTGATGTTGGAGAACGCGAGGTTGTTCAGTTGATCGCGGTCCATGGCGTAGTAGATAGCCTTGCGCACTGCAGGGTCAGTTTGCGGACCCTTGCATCCGAGCGAAGCGTTGGAGCAGGTTACCAGCGAGAGTTGGTTCTGGACCGTGTTGGTGTAGGCGATGTCTGGTTCGTTGCCAAGGATTTGATCGATGTTTGGAATAAAGGTTGATGCCCAGTCGAATTCGCCGGCAATAAGAGAGTCAACCTGTGATTGGTTTCCACCGAGTGCAACGTAGCGCACTCCGGTGATTTCAGGCTTGCTTGAGTCCCAATAGTTTGGGTTCTTTTTGAACAGGTAGTTCTGTGCTGCGAAGCTGTCGAGCACAAATGGTCCGGTGCCTACTGGATCCTTGTTGATGTTTGTTGCTGGGTCAGCGATCTTTGACCAGATGTGCTCAGGCACGATGTAGGTTTGGGTGATTGTGCCAATTGTGTTCATGGTGTCGGCTTCTTCGAAGGTAACCACTACTTCGAAGTCTCCGGTGGCTTCTGCAGATCCCTTGAATCCACCGGTGTTGATTTCGGGGGTGCTAGCAATCAGGTTCAGGGTGTAGGCCACGTCTTTTGCGGTGAAGGACTCGCCATCGCTCCACTTGACGCCTTCACGGAGCTGGACCGTGAGTTGGGTGCCGTCTTCGCTGTATTCGTATGAGGTTCCCAGCAAAGGAACGAGTTCTGATTCGGCTGCCCGGTTGTTGTAGAACAGCGTTTCGTACACGGTTCCTTGCAGGCCGAGAAGTGCCGAGCTGGAGAACGGGTTGTAGTTCTCAGCGAACTGAGAACCGGTTCCTGGGAGGCTGAGGATCACTTCGGGCTTTTGTTCGTTTCCCGACGACGTATTGCTGGAGTTGTCTNNATTGTCTGGTGCGGCTGGGTCTGTTGTTCCGCCGCAGGCGGCCAGCAGGCCCATAACTGCGGCGGTTGCCGCGAGTCTTCCAAAGGTAGTGCCACGTTTCATGAGCTTCGTCGCTCCTTCTTGAGGTGGTGGCTTTCTTGTTGCCACACTGCATACAAGAAAGCGCTTTCCCACAACTGGTAGTCCGAGAATAGTCCATGCAAATCGCGAGCACAATAGGCAAATAGCAAATTCATGAACGATGTAAACACGGTCTCGGAGCTAGACGAGCGCAATTTGGGAAAGCGCTTTCCTGAGTTTTGCCCTATGATCGATACACGCTGACCTACGCGCCGAAATCCCACCGAAGAAATGTGTGAGAATACTCCTGTGACTTCGCAAAACCGTTCGATGAAGAACGCGCACACCCCCACGCTCGATGACATTGCGGCACAAGCCGGCGTGTCTCGCGCTACCGCTTCGCGCGCTCTCAACGGGAAGCCAACGGTTAATCCGGAAATCGCGGCCCGGGTTCGGGAAACAGCGGAGCGTGCGGGCTACCGGCTCAACACCGCGGCCCGCAACCTGGCAAGTGGCACCACCGGTTCTATTGCACTGATAGTTCCTGCTGCAGACTTTCACAACCTTGACCAGCGTTTTGCCTCTAGGCCACTGCTTGGCATAATCAGCGAACTAGCCAAACGAAGAATAAGTGCGGTGTTCCTAGACTCCAGTACCGCGGACTCTGACGCGCACATCGCACGCGAACTATCCTTAAATAACGTCGATGGTGCTATCGCGATTCTGGAAGCTGAAAACTCACACCTCCCCCAACTCCTCGAGCACGCCACGGTTCCCGTCTTCTACATTGGAACGCCCGAGCATTCGAATCTTGAACAGCTCAGCTTCATCGATATGAACAACCACCTTGGCGGGCAGGTAGCAACACAAGCTCTCATCGATGCGGGCCGCACCAAAATCGGGATTCTCGCTGGCCCTCGAAAATACCGAGTTGCGCAAGGCCGACTCGAGGGTTGGAAAGAAACTCTGACTGCGAGCGGGTTAGATGCCACTAGGATCGCTCGTTCCGATTTCTCTGACGTGGGTGGCGCGCAGGCCATGGCAGATCTTCTTGCAGCTAGCGACGTCGACGCCGTTTTCCTCAGTTCTNNAGTAGTCAGCTTCGACAACTCCGCATTGGCATCAAGCGCCCGCCCACCGTTGGCTTCGGTTGACCAGCCCTCGTACCGAATGGGTCAGATAGCGGTGGACGAAATCACGAAGCTCTTGGCGGAGACACGGGCAGGTAATTCTCCGTCGCCCCGGCAGATCATCCTTGATCCAACCCTTGAGGTGCGTGACTCGCTTTAAGATCTCGGGCACTCTACGCTTTGCCCAAGCCGCTTGAATCCGGCTGCCTAAACTTGGTCGCTCCAAGTTGGCCCCGTCTCGCGCCCATATTCACGCC
>DFNY01000056.1:8564-13594 GCA_002376595.1 Jonesiaceae bacterium UBA3555
CTATAGGCCCATAATCGGTAAACCGATTAGGTTGTGTGAGTAAAACTCACTGAGTCACTTTTTCAAGTGATTCAGTGGGCCCAGAGGGACTCGAACCCCCGACATCCACGGTGTAAACGTGGCGCTCTAGCCAACTGAGCTATAGGCCCGTGCTTTCGGAGTGTGTAACCGCTCCGTGCAACACAGAAAACATTACACGAATCTTTGCGGTGAACTAAATCCAGCGGGTGCAATGTGGGTCACATTCGCAGGTAGATAGACTAGGTGCAGCGAGATTTCCCCTGCCANNTTCGACCGCTCCGACTTTGGGCGTGGTTTTGGAGCAACTCAACAGCCTGTATCCACCACAGTTGGCCGAAGAGTGGGACAAGGCTGGGCTGGCGGTGGGCAACTTGAGTGCACCTGTCCGCAAGATTTACTTCGCCATGGATGCAGTGACGCAAACCATTGACGAGGCAATTGAGTGGGGTGCCGACCTGATTTTCACCCATCACCCTTTTATCTTTTCACCGCTTCCTGCGGTTGTGACGTCAGATGACCGTGGCGCTAACATCCATAAGTTGATTCGTGCGTCGTGCGCGGTGTTCTCGGCTCACACCAATGGCGATTCGGCGCGGGGTGGCGTCAATGACGCGCTGGCGTTGCTACTTGGGTTGCGCAGCACGCGCCCCATGGTGCCTTCTCTTTCCGACGAGTCCCTTGGGTTGGGCAGAGTTGGCCAACTCCCGGCTCCGGTTACTTTGAGAGACTTTGCTGACTCGGTGTCACGCTCTCTACCTGAGACGGCTCAGGGGGTTCGGGTATCCGGCGACCCCAACAAGGTTATTTCCAAAGTTGCGGTGCTTGGCGGATCTGGTGGTTCACTCATCAATGAGGCCGTGGCGAGCGGCGCAGACGTGTATGTAACTAGCGACTTGAAGCACCACGACATGCTCGACTTCATAGAAGCACAACGCAACTACTTCATGGAGCAGGGACAAACGTATGAGGCTGCGTGTGAATCCACAATGGCTGTAGTTGACACCGCTCACTTTGCTTCTGAATCTCCGTGGCTCGCAACGGCGGCCCGCACGGTTACTGCAGTGTTGGCCAGCGGTGGTTGGAGTGTGGAGACGAAAGTTTCCGACATCAACACTGATCCGTGGACGTTCGCACCAGCGCGCGGCTAAAGTCGAATCAAGAAATTCTTACATTCCGGAAGGACCACACGTGGCTAACGCGTCTCTGGCAGATCAACTACAGCTCCTTGATTTGCAACAACTAGACACCAAACTGACCCAGTTGGCTCACCAGCGCAAGGTTCTTCCAGAGCTTGAGCAGGTCGCTGCCGCTGAAGGAAAGATCGCGGACTTGAGCTCCGCGCTCCTAGCTTCACGTACTGCTGCTTCTGACCTGAAGCGCGAACTGACTAAAGCTGAGGCGGATGTTGAACAGGTCACCACTCGACTCGAGCGAGACCAGGCTCGTTTGGATTCTGGTTCGGTTTCTGCCAAAGACGCAACCGCACTGCTTGATGAGGTGTCCAAGTTGACGGTTCGCCGTGGTTCCCTTGAGGAAGTTCAGTTGGACTTTATGGAACGCTACGAAGCACACAGCGACGCCCTATCTAAGCTTGAGGCGGCTAACGCTGGCATGGAAGAAGACCTCATCAAGGCCAAAGAAGCCTTGGCAGCCGCTGACGCAGCGGTAGTGACCGAAGGCAAAGCTGTTGTGGTTGAGCGTGACTATTTGGCAGGCAAGATCCCTGCTGATCTTGTTGCGCTATACAACAAAGTTCGGGCCCAAAACGGCGGACTAGGTGCTGTTCCGTTGATTGCGAACCGCTGTGGTGGCTGCCGACTCGAACTCAACCCAACTGACCTTGCCTCGGTACTAAGTGCACCTGAAGACAAGATTGTGCGCTGTGAAGAATGCTCACGCATTTTGGTGCGTGTTCCAGAGAAGCAGTCTGACCTAGCCAAGGCTTTCTAGGTTCGCACTTCGCTCCCGTGAGATTCGGGTTTTCTANNAGGTGGCTGAAGCGCTAGCAGCGCTCAGGCAACCACAATTTCCAGAGTGTAGGCGTTGCCTTTTGTGTGATGCAGTGAGGCTTCCAAAAAGTCTGGGTGCTCTTGCGCCGCGGCAAGAAGTTCTTTCGCAGTTGACGGCTGTGCACCGGCCCGAGTCAGCAAGTGGCGAGCCAGCACGCCGCGTGTGTGCTTGGCGTTGTGTGACACCACCGAACGTTTTCCGTTTAGTTCACGCAACACTTTGACCGAAACCCATTGGGTATCCAGTCCAGCAGCAGGTTTCCACGCCGCAACGTAGGTGGAGCTTCGGCAGTCCACCACAACCGATCCTTGTGCCAAGGGCGCTAGTTCCGCATCAAGCAGTTTCTTCCACGCGCCACCCAATTTCCCCACCGCGCCGAGGGTAACCCCCATCGACAACCGGTACGCCGGGATACGGTCCTGCGGAGCAACCAGCCCCCACAACGCTGACACCACACGCACAGATTTCTGGGCCAATGCCAGATTCTCATCGGTCATCGAGGCATAATCCAAAGCGTCATACAGAACACCTGAGTAGATCGCAGACGCAGCGCCTGCAGGTTCAACTCGCAAACGAGTATTACGCTCCACATCAGCTACCAACGACGCACCCACCCCAAGCACAGACAAGGCGTTAGGTGCTGCAGAAATCTGAGCCAATTCGTCGAGAAGCACTTCACGCAACCCATTCAAAGACGGATGAGATAACTCCCCCATCGAGACCGGTGCACCGGAAACAGCAGGGGTCTTACCTTCGGAAGGTGGCAACAGAATCAGCACGCACCAAGCCTAACGAATCAGCCACTGCCTGCGGGAGCGCAAGCACTCCAAGAGTTCGATGTCACACCGCTGGCCCTCAATGCGGTACGCCCAAAGGGCGCAACCACGCGTACTCTAGAAGTGCGGAAGAGATGGCCAGGCAATCGCAGGCTGCGTAAGCAGCGTGAGGAACGTCCGGGCACCGTAGAGCAGGGTGGTGGGTAACGCCCACCCGGGGTGACCCGCGGGAAAGTGCCACAGAAAACAGACCGCCAACCTTGGTTGGTAAGGGTGAAACGGTGGTGTAAGAGACCACCAGTTCCCTTGGTGACTAGGGAAGCTAGGTAAACCCCACCCGGTGCAAGGCCAGACAGAACACGTTGAGGCGGCTCGCTGAGTGTTCGGGTAGGCTGCTCGAGCGTGCAGGCAACTGCACGCCTAGATGGATGGTTGCCACCTGCGCCCGAGTAATCGGCGCAGGCACAAAACCCGGCGTACAAGTCATCTCTTCCGCTTTTCATGCGCTTGTGCGCATTCTTGCCCTGTGGGCATCTCGATTTTCGACGAGTCGGTGCGGTCTACTTTTCCTCTCACCGCGGGCGGTTGGCTGGTTCATATCACAACATGAATCAGGCACACTTTCGCGATAGTCTCGGGCTATTCCTTGGAACTACGCGTGAAGGGTATTGCCATGACCGTTTTCTTAGACAAGGCTCAACCTAAGACCTGGGAGGCAGCTCAGACGTTCTCGGCGGCGGTGAGCGAGGCAGCCACAGAACTGCCCCTCAATCACGTGTCGCGTGAGGAACTTGAGAGCGCTCAGGTGTCCTTAGGAGATGAGGCTTTCGCTGCGGCTCAATGGGTTGGAGTAGCTATCAACACGTTCAATCGAATCTCCTTGCTATCACTCCATCCAGTGCGCGAGCGCAATGCGGACGGAAAGATCGTTCGATGACCAATGTGGAGGCCAACCCTCAGTATTCGGTTCTAGAGGCTGGGCAGCCGTGTACGGCGGTCGAGGTTTTGGAGCCCAGGGTTGTTCCTCTTGGCGTGCCGCGGGCCATGACCGTGCACCGCGCTCTTCCTGCCAAGTCACGCTCAATGGTAGGGGCTTGGTGTTTTGCCGACCACTACGGACCTGACGACGTTGCCGCAAGCGGTGGAATGTCCGTGGCTCGGCACCCACACACCGGTCTGGCCACGGTCTCTTGGCTATTTTCTGGCGAGATTGACCACCTCGATTCCGGAGGGAACGCTGCGGCGGTTGTGCCAGGCGAGATCAACCTGATGATCGCGGGCAGTGGCATCACCCATCAGGAAATGATGGCGCCGAGCACCACTGTGCTTCACGGCGTGCAACTTTGGTACGCGCTGCCGGACTCCGAGAGATTCTCCGCGAATCACTTTGAAAACTATGTGCCGCCGGTTGTCAGTTCTGGCAGTATGAGCGCCCAGGTTTTCATTGGCGAGATGTTCGGTTCCACCTCCCCCGTAAAAACTCGCACTCCCCCGCTTGTTGGCGCCGAACTGCGCTTTCGGGGAGGCAGCAGTCACAGCATCGAAGTGAAACCCGACTTCGAGTACGCGCTCCTCGCCGAGGACGGACCGATCACCGTGAATGGCGTTCCGATTCCCCATCGAGCGATTGCCTTCATTCCCACCGGATCAGCAGTTTTCGAGTTGGAAGCTAGCGACCAGACGACTCGCGTAATTCTGTTGGGAGGAGAGCCCTTGGGCGAGAGCATTGTCATGTGGTGGAACTTCATCGGCAGGTCTCACGAGGAAATCGAAGAGTACCGTACTCGATACCAGGCGGAGATGGGATTTGAGCCTTACCTACCTGAGCACGAGAACCTGCCGCGAATGTTTGGAGATTTCCCTGCTGACACACCACCACCGCTTCCGGCACCGGAGATGCCAGGGGTGCGACTCAAACTACGGCCGTCTTCAAACTTCGCCTCTTGAACACGACAAGAACGATNNGACGCCGCAGCCAGCACCAGCCCCCTAGAATCTCACAAACCTAAGGTGCACTTTGTCCCAGACTTTTCCAGCGGCCAGTGACACCATGGAAGACATGAGTTCTGCAAATCTGACCCGGGAAGAAACCGCCCAGCGCTCCGCGCATCTTGCGGTTGAAACAATCAACGTTGAGCTTGACCTGAGTGGAGCGCCGCAACCCGACGTCACCGGCTTCAAGTCCGTCACAACCTTGGCCTTCAGCGTCAACAACGCCGCGAC
>DFNY01000055.1 GCA_002376595.1 Jonesiaceae bacterium UBA3555
TCCACCGAGACAACCCACAAGACCAACGTGACCGGCTCGTGTCATTGTCACGTGCGCACGATCTCTTCATCACTGGATCGAGCGACTATCACGGCGACGGTAAACCCAACCGTCTTGGCGAGAACATAACTGACCCAGAAGTGTTCGCAATTATTGAGGAACTTGGCGTGACCCCAGTGGTAAGAGCATGACCGACATTATCGCTATCCGCCTCGTCATCGAGGTGTACGTAACGTTGTTCGTCATCATGGACCCTCCAGGAACAGTCCCAATCTTCTTGGGCTTGACCAGTGCAATGACCGCGAAACAGCGAAAAGCTGCAGCACGTACCGCAATCTTTGTAGCGGCCGGCGTGATCTTAGTCTTTGCCATTTTCGGTCAGCAAATCCTCAGTTACATGCACATCTCGTTGCCTGCACTTCAGGCATCTGGTGGTCTGCTTCTGCTCTTGATCGCAATGCAGCTACGAACCGGTGCTATGGAAAAGGAAGAGGAAGACGCTCCTAATAAGAATGTCAACGTAGCTCTTGTCCCGTTGGGTACGCCACTTTTGGCTGGCCCAGGTGCAATCGTCGCCTCGATGCTGTTCGTTCAGAGAGTCGAAGCACCATCAGACTGGATCGCANNTTGCAGTTGGCTTCTTCCTTATCTGCCTCACTTTGTGGCTCTCCATGCGATTCGCAGGATTTGTGCACAAGGTCTTGGGCGAATCTGGAACGATCCTCATCACCCGTATCGCCGGTGTGCTCTTGGCAGCAATTGCTGTTCAGCTGATGGCCGATGCGATTACTGCCTTCGTCCAAGCCGCAAGCTAGAACAGAAGTTTGCTCACGCATTTCACGGTCACATGTGAATCGTAGGAACGCAAAACGAAGGCCAAAACTCTGGTGGGCCGCACATCCTTGTGCGGCCCACCAGAATTATTTGTGCGCGGATGTGTCCTACGGCTCCTTGCTCAGTAAAACGAGCTGCCAGTAGTAGACTGAGCGAGTAATCGGTTGCCCGTTCGTCTCGATTCTCTTATTGCGCACCGTTGAGCTCTCGTGATCAGAGTGAGTTCATCGCGTGCCCCGTATATTCACGTTCGGCTACCACAACACGCATGAGACTGTGCGCAGGTGCTAGTGACGCGAACCCGCAAACTGCTTTTCAGGGCGCACGCAGTGACGGCTACCCGCAGTTCATGCCATGACAAGACGAGGCACAGTGACCACTGCGACATCAAGCGTCCAAGACAGTGACGTAGCATTCGCGGATTTTGATATCCGCCCACAAATCGTAGAAGCGCTCGCAGATGCGGGCATCATCAAGCCATTCCCAATCCAAGCGATGACCCTTCCAGTGGCGCTCTGCGGGTACGACATCATTGGCCAGGCAAAGACCGGAACCGGTAAGACCCTAGGCTTTGGTGTTCCACTGCTTAACAAGGTTGTTGCGCCAGGCGAGGACGGTTTCGAGGAACTGCCTGCCCCAGGTAAGCCACAGGCCGTCGTAATCGTGCCAACTCGTGAACTGGCAGTACAGGTTGCTAAGGACCTTGAAGTCGCCTCGGCGAAGCGCTCCGTGCGAATCGTTCAGTTGTACGGTGGACGCGCTTACGAACCTCAGATTGAATCGCTCAAGCAGGGTGCAGAAGTCATTGTTGGTACTCCAGGACGCATGATCGACCTTCTCAACCAGCGACACCTGACCCTTTCGCGTGCAGCAACCGTTGTGTTGGATGAAGCCGACGAAATGCTCGACCTTGGGTTCTTGCCTGACGTAGAGAAGATCTTGGCGCAAACCCCAGCGGTACGCCACACCATGCTGTTCTCGGCCACCATGCCGGGCGCAGTCGTTTCCATGGCGCGCAGGTACATGAGCCAGCCAACCCACATTCGTGCTGCTGACCCAGATGACCAGCAGATCACCAACAAAAANNGACCAGAAGACGAGAAGACTTACCTCCACCGCACCGGACGCACCGGACGTGCAGGCAACCACGGAACCGCTGTCACCTTTGTTGACTGGGACGACGTACCGCACTGGACGCTCATCAACAAGGCACTTGAACTCAACGTTCCAGACCCAATCGAAACCTACTCAAGCTCACCGCACTTGTACACCGACCTTGACATCCCAGAAGGTACCAAGGGTCGGCTTCCAAAGGACAGGCGCACCCGCGAAGGACTCGCAGCTGAAGAACTCGAAGACTTAGGCGAAACCGGAAAGCGCAGCCCACGTGGAAAAGCTCCGGCAGCAAAGTCAGGCAGCCGGCCAGCACGTTCAGGCAAGCACGACGCACCACGCAACGGAAACGCTCGGGGCACATCCGAGGACCAAGACAACGGTGCTCCACAAAAGTCAGCAGACCGTCCAAAGCGAAACCGCACTAGGACTCGCCGCGTAAACGGTGAAACTGTGGATGCAAGCGCAACCGCCAACACACCGCAGAACGCGGACAACGCTGCCGACTCGTCGAAAAACCAAGTCGCGCCAGCAAGCGCCGACAAGCCGCGCAACCGCAGCCGCGACCGCCGACGCACTAACCGATCGGCAGAAACCAAGAACACTTCGGCGCCACAAGCTGAATAAGTTCGTAACGAACAGTGAACACAACGACTACCATTGAAGTGTGAGTCAAGAACACTTCGCAGGCGAACAGCCTGCACAATCGTTGCCACTGTCCGACGTCCACGGAAGCTCGGATCAACCGGCTTCCGTGGACGCTGCATTTTCCCACCAAGACGTCACCACGCTCCTAGGGCTACTTGCATATGCGGAACTATCAGCACAAATGAGGCTTGCAATTGATGCCTCTCGTGGTTCTGTTGGGCGCTATCGACTCTTGCAAGCCGACCTGTCGGATGCTGCTTACCAACGGATGACACAGATCACCGAGTTCATTACCGAACTCGGAACTGACGGACGCACCCAAATGCTGCAGTTCAACAACGCATTTGACGAGTATGAGCAGCGCACCAAAGCCGAAACTTGGCACGAACGGGTGCTCAAGGGATACGTGGGTCATGCCGTTGCGGTGGACTTCTGCCGGGTCATTGTTGCAGCGCTACCTGCGGAGATCCACGCACGAGTCCAAGACTCGCTAGACAGCACCGCTGAGGCGGATGCCGCTGCTCTGATTCTCGACGAGGCCACGGCTTCAGACGCCGTGCTGAAGTCTCGTTTGGCTCTGTGGGGAAGGCGTTTAGTGGGCGAGGCGTTGAACCAGATCCAATCTTTGGTCTTCGCGTACCCGGAGCTTGAACGTCTAGTGCAAGCTAGCGCGAGTGTTCAAGGTGTTGAAATTGCAGGCAGCACCCAAAGCGAAACGCGACAACTCACAACGTCGTGGCTTTTGTCGCAACTGACTGCGGACCACGCACGACGCATGGACCGTATTGGGTTAGCTTCATAGTCGCTGATTGTTCACAGCTGCGTACTGACGCCAAGATGACATAAACAAAGCGGGCACCTACAAGGTGTCCGCTTTGTTTATGTGTACAGCGTGCGCATAGAGCGTACCGTCACGTTAGCGTGTATTCGTCTGTCAATCTGTCGGACTGTCAGTTTGCAAGGCTGTCTGTCTGTCTGCAAGGCTGCCTGGAGGGCTGACTTTCTGTTGGGCCGAGAGCGGATCTCAGAATTGAGCGAAGCCTACTGAGCGCTTCTCAACTGGTCCAACCTCTACATAAGCGATAGTCGCTGCAGGAATGTAGGTTTTGTTGCCCTTGATTGACTCAATCACAAGTGGCGCGCCATCAGTCAGGGAGGCAGTTACAGCCGCGGTAATGGCTTCTTCGGTTGCCTCGGTTTCCACGCGAACTTCGCGAGCAAGGTTCTGAATTCCAACGGTAACAAGCATGACTGCTCCTCTTGGTTCTGTCGCTTCTCAAGCGGGGCACCCCGCTTGTCATTCGGTTCTTCAGGCACACGCCATCAGAAATGTTGTTGCTAAGGCGCGTCGCGAAGATGACTCTAATGAAATATTAGTTCCGTATGCGTGGCCGCGTTACCCGCCACTTCATGATTGCCCTGAGGGCGTAACCAGACACGGAAGCGTGATCCGCCCATAGGTTATG
>DFNY01000058.1:0-2108 GCA_002376595.1 Jonesiaceae bacterium UBA3555
CGGACCTGGTTCGGCACTTGTAGCAGGTTCTCGGATTGCGTTGTTTCAAGTGGTACGGGCCCGAGGATTTGTGCCGATTGTGGCCCGTCGAACGCTAAGAGGTACGCGGCTACAGCGTTTGCCTCACCAGTGAGCGATGCAATGCGCCATACAGGTGGAAGTTGGAGTTCCTGGCGCTCGGCAAGGTCTCTTTCTGCCAGAGTGATGCTGTCCCAACGCACCAGCGCGTTCGTTGGATTGGTAGCGCCGGACCCAACTAGGTACACCTCTCCGCCTTGATTGGCGGAGCGCACTAGAGTACTTGCGCTGAGCCATCTGTCTAGTGCGTCTTGATCGGCGTAGAGATCAGATCCTCCGGAAGACAGGTGAGCGTCAAGTAGTGCTGCTAGTACATACCCGCCGGGCACGAAAGGTTCGGCAAGTGGCGTTGCAACGACTAACGCAGGTTTTGCAGGTATTTCATCAATAACCCCAGATTTGGAAGACGCTCCCGAAACCCGAATGGGCACCCCTGGGAACGCTCGTCCTAGTTCTTCTGCAGTCCGGTCGNNTAGGAACAGCTGTGCTCGATGCCAGAGCGAGTGGCCCGTGACAGGTTTTACAGTGTGCTGCTGTCCGGCATCGTGCACATGCAACAAATGGAACATAGCCGCTACGTGGAACTTGGATCAGGACCGGTCCTTGTTTCAGCGCAGCAGAAATTCGCTGCCAAACGCGTGAGGGCAACCGACCATGTTTCCCCCCTGAATCACGGTCGATCTCGTGTTCACCAAATGCGACAACCCTGGGTGCAGCAGAACGAACGATCGCGCGTGGAGCTACGATTTGGGGAGCCCAACCGTTGGCAACCAACGCTTGCGACTGCACGGACCGTCCATGGCTTCCAATGATCAACGCACAATTGGTTAATTCGCTGCGTAGACTCAGTATCTCTCGTACATGAGGGTACGGGGCATGGAGCTCTTGATGGCCAATGTGTGCATCATCCCAACAAACAGTCAGCCCNNAGCCCAAGGCGTGGGAGCGGAACTAGGGGGCTGGCTCGCGTACCAATTACTAGGTCAACGCGCCCGTACAAGGCTGAGAGGAAATTGTAGTATCGCTCTTCGGCTGTTAACTCATGCGATAGCTCCGCGAAGACCTTTTCAGCGCCTAGTTCCTGAGAATAGCCAAGCGAACTGAGAACGCTCTTCAGCCGAGCAAGATCCCGTGCCGAAGGGACAACTACAAGCGTGGCTTTTCCGCAGGCACGGACTTCTTCAACTAGCTCTACGAGCGCTACCGCCCAATGAGCGTCCAAGTCATGCAGTTGTGGCGCGCAGTGAATGCCAAATCCAGGTAACGCGGTCCAGACCGCACGCGGGCCAGGCAGAGCATCCGAGCTAGCTGACTTGATCGAACAGTGGGCCGACAAACGCTGAACAAATGCTGCGCCCGCCTCGTAGGGATCCCATGAGGTAGTGCGCTCCCCTATCGCCTCATCAACTACGGCGACTACGTGATCTTCATCTGTGCTGGACGAGTCACTCCCTCGGTCTTCGGGCGCATCGAGTTCGGCTATGCGTGATAGGAACCGCTTTTCTGCGCGTGCATGACGTGGAGGAATCGCCAGGCGAGTGACGTCGGACAAAGACCCGCCATAGTAATTAGCAACGCTTCTATACAAAGCCAGGGAATCGTCGGGAAGCAGTGGCACCCCAGACACTACGGACTTTAGTGCCGCCAGCCGACCCTCGTGTGCAGACGTGTCTTTTCGGGCCACCACGTAGCCATCGAGAGTTTGCCCACCAAAAGGAACCTTAACTTTTGCGCCCGGGACAGCCTGCGAACCAAATTTCGCAGGGACGAGGTAGTCAAAGGTTTGGTCCAAGTGAACCGGAAGCTTCTCAACGCAGACTTCCGCCACTGGATGGGGGCTCGCATACTCAACAGCACCCACAGGTGCAGGGGTCTTCTTTGCCGGTGCGATGTCTTCAAAACCAGAAAAGGCGAGCTGCTCACCAAAGTCAGCGCTCACCTTTTCCTCCCTGCATCAGCCCAAATGTTCTGGGTCAACAGTATTACAGCTCTACGACATTGCCTGGACTATGCACCAACGGCTGCAATCA
>DFNY01000058.1:2117-3162 GCA_002376595.1 Jonesiaceae bacterium UBA3555
TGTCTCAACGTACACGCCAACTGGGTGGGCCTTACCAATTGCGTAGGCAACCTGCACTTCACAACGCTTAGCCAAGCCTGCAGCAACCACGTTCTTTGCCACCCAACGAGTGGCATACGCAGCGGAACGGTCAACCTTTGAAGGGTCCTTACCAGAGAACGCTCCACCACCGTGCCGGGCCATACCGCCGTAGGTGTCAACGATGATCTTGCGACCGGTTAGGCCGGCGTCACCCTTAGGACCACCAATAATGAACTGGCCTGTTGGGTTCACAAACAGGGTGTACTTGGACGAATCAACATCCAGTTCCTTCAACACAGGCTCAACAACGTTGATGCGGATTTCGTCGCGCAGTTCGTCCTGGTTGACGCCAGGATCGTGCTGAGTGGAAACCACCACTGCTTCAATGGCAACTGGGCGGTCACCGTCGTAGCTGACCGTTACCTGAGTTTNNCCCTCGACAATTGCTTCCTTGCGTACGTATGCCAAACGCTCGGCCAAGAGGTGCGATGCATAGATCGGCAGCGGCATGAGGGTCTTGGTTTCGTCTGTTGCGTACCCGAACATGAGTCCTTGGTCGCCGGCGCCCTGAGCGTCGAATGGGTCCATCTCGCCCTGATCGTCACGGAACTCAAGAGACTTGTCTACACCCTGGGAAATGTCACCAGACTGCTGACCAATGGAGATAGACACTCCACATGATTCACCATCGAATCCAATTGCGGATGAGGTGTACCCAATGCGCTTGACTACCTTGCGCACGATCTTTGGAATCTCGACGTATGCCTTGGTGCTCACTTCGCCAGCGACGTGAACCAAACCGGTGGTTACCAAGGTTTCAACTGCAACACGTGCGAGTGGATCCTTTGCCAGAATCGCATCCAAAATCGCGTCTGAGATCTGGTCACATACTTTGTCTGGGTGTCCTTCGGTTACAGACTCAGAAGTGAACAAGCGCAAGGAATTCGTCATGACTCCAACAATACTTTGTGCAACGGGGTGAAATCACCGATCGTGACTCGAAAAAGCCGAATTTCGATATGGG
>DFNY01000058.1:3175-6013 GCA_002376595.1 Jonesiaceae bacterium UBA3555
TCAAGGATCCACACCGAGTTATCTGAGGTGCCAAAGCCTTTTCCAATGCCGACCTCGTTGACCACGATGAGATCGGTTTTTTTGCGCAGTGCCTTTGCCCGTCCGTGTTCGAGCACGCTTGCGTGTGAGTCTCCCGTTTCAGCGGCAAATCCGACAATCACTTGCGAGTCAGAATCTCGAGCCGACGTGAGTGTGGCGAGAATGTCTGGGTTCTTCACCAGCGCGATTGGTTCGGGTTCTTCTCCGTCTACCTTTTTGATCTTGGTAGTGCCAACGTGGGCGGGACGGAAATCTGCGACGGCTGCAGCCATGACAATCACGTCAGCGGTTTTTGACAACTGGGTCATCGCCCCCAGCATGTCCATTGCTGTAGTAGCAGACACCACCTCTACGCCTGCCGGCAGTGGCGCAGACATTACTCCAGCGACCACCGTGACCGCAGCGCCACGGGACAATGCGGCTTGGGCAAGCATCGCCCCTTGAAGCCCAGAGGAATTGTTCCCCAAGTAGCGTACGGGGTCGAGAGGTTCATGTGTGCCACCCGCAGAGATAACCACANNAATGTCATCGGGTTCAGGGAGGCGCCCGGCGCCGGAGTCTTTTCCAGTGAGGCGTCCTACTGCGGGCTCCATGACTTCGATCCCCCGTGACCGAAGAGTGTTGACATTAGCTACGGTTGCGGGGTTCTCCCACATCTGTGTGTGCATTGCCGGCACCACAACGATGGGACAGGTGGCCGTGAGCAGCGTAGCTGTGATGAGGTCATCTGAGCGGCCTGTTGCGATTTTTGAAATAACATCAGCGGTAGCTGGTGCAACTATTACTAGCTCCGCTTCATGCCCTAGCCGCACATGTGAGACTTGATCGACTTCTTCGAACACAGAAGTCGTCACCGGTTGACCGCTCAAGGCTTCCCAGGTAGCTGCACCTACAAAGTTCAATGAAGCGGCAGTAGGAATGACGCGCACTGTGTGCCCAGCCTCTTTGAGGCGACGAACCACGTAACTCACTTTGTACGCGGCAATGCCACCAGTAACTCCAACTACAACTCGCATGAGAAGTGCTCCCCACCTTGAACTTCCAACAAGCACTGCGAATTCTGCAAGAGCCAAGAACCGCGACGTGACTTTAACTGTCAATAATGTAGCAAGAGCCCCACGAAACTTCGCAGTCTCGTGGGGCTCTTACTAGGAAAGACGCGATCAGATAGCGTCTTCGTCCTTAAGTTCAAACGTCAGAAGGCCTTCGTTGATTTCGCGCATTGCGATTGAAAGAGGCTTCTCCTGGTTTTCGGTCTCTACAAGGGGACCAACGAACTCGAGAAGACCTTCGCTCAACTGTGAGTAGTAAGCGTTGATCTGACGAGCTCGCTTTGCGCTGTAGATAACCAGCGCGTACTTTGAGTCAACTGCGCCGAGCAGTTCGTCAATTGGTGGGTCAGTGATGCCCACTGGGGCTGCTACGGTTCCAGACAAAATGAACTCCGAAATCTTGGGTTCGAAAACTGATGTGCGCATATGGCGCTAGCGTGCCGAGAAACATACCAAAATAGGCGGCTCAGCGGTGCAGGCATCACATAGTGTGCCGTGCCATTATATGCCGAGCGGGAACTCGGAACAACAAGCAAAGGCGTGTGCCGCATNNCACACGCCAAGTGCTTCTAGCGTGCGACGGGACGTGGTTCGATTCCCATCAACGAGATAATCTCATCCGTCGCTCGATGAACATCATCATTCACAACGATGTGGTCGAACTCCTTTTGAGCGGCCAATTCAACTCGAGCGGTTTGCAAGCGGCGCTCTTGTTCTTCGGGGCTCTCAGTACCTCGGCCAATCAACCTACGGACAAGTTCATCCCAGCTCGGTGGCGCCAGGAAGATGAACTGTGCATCAGGCATAGTTTCCTTCACTTGGCGCGCTCCTTGGAGATCAATTTCCAAGATTGCTGGAACATCGTTATCCAGTTGCTGTTCAACGGCGGCACGTGGCGTGCCATAGCTGTTGCGGCCATGCACAACTGCCCATTCCAACAGTTCGTTGTTTTCAGTCATCTCTTGGAATTTGGAAGGCCCAACAAAGAAGTAGTTAACTCCATCTACTTCACCAGGTCGCGGGTCGCGGGTGGTGGCAGACACAGATAACCAAATCTCTGGGTAGCGCTCACGAATATCAGCAGAAATGGTCCCCTTGCCCACCGCGGTGGGGCCAGCCATCACAGTGAGTCTGCGACGACCTTTAGGGGTATTAGAACTGGAGGATGGTGCAGCGGAAATGATTATCCAAACCTTTCAATCAAAGCCGCCGCTTGATGTGGCCCAAGTCCGCGTACGCGACGAGATTCGGCTATACCGACGTCTGCCATGATTGCGCGAGCCTTGACCTTCCCAACTCCGGGAAGGGACTCTAGTAGAGATNNCCGATTGCTTCGTCAGATTCTCCCTGATGAATAACGTCGGAGAGCTTCTCGTTGGAGTTCTTCAGACGATTCTTAACCTCTGCGCGGACGCGTCGGGCTTCAGCTGCCTTTTCAAGGGCAGCAGCGCGCTGCTCCGGAGTGAGTTCTGGTAATGGCAACGTAAGTCACCTTCCTCATTTAGCGGCTGGGTGCGAGAGTACGTACCCACTGGTAGAAGTCCTACTTGCGCGAGCAAAGTACCACTTCTTGTTTTCACCGTAGCGTGATTTCCCGGAGCATGAGTCCTAAAAGGCCACTTCACATGCTATTTCCACAAAATTTCAGCCACTCCCTTCTCCAAATTGAGAGAAAATCGCCATTTTATGGGCATTCGTGAAACCATGAAGGCCGGGAAACACGCTGGGCAAAACGAGTTTACCGGCC
>DFNY01000094.1 GCA_002376595.1 Jonesiaceae bacterium UBA3555
CTGGCGCAGTGCGGCAAGTCCACGCGGTACGACATCCGTAAGGGCGAGAAGAACGGCCTCGATATCCGCCGAGTGATCACCTCCGAAGAGCTCGAAGGCGTTCTTACTACCTACCGCGAAAATGCGGCACGTGCTGGTTTCGCAATCCACTCCGATGACTATTACCGCGACATCCACACGCTTTTGGGTGAAGACTCATACATAGCAGCCTGCTTCGAAGGATCGGAAGTAGTGTCCTTTGTGTGGCTTGCACGCTCAGGTTCCACCTATTTTGAGTTGTATGCGTCCGCGAATGACCGGGGCCGTAAGCTTCGCGCCAATGCGCCAGTGAAATGGGCCGCCATCATGGAGGCAAGAGCATCTGGCGCTACGCGCTATGACCTCAATGGACTCCTAAATNNNNAAGATTCTGCGGAAAATCAAGGGCTAAAGGCAGGGGCGCAATACTCGGTATCGCGCCCCTCTTTGTATATTTCTAGCCGTTTTGGTTCTTACTCTTCGTCTGGAACGTTGGCGGCATTGAGACGTTCACGCTCAATGGATTTTTTGCGCCTGCGCCCAGAAATCGCCATGACTACTATGGCTACGCCCGCGCCACACACCATGCCTAGAGCTTGCGATGGAGAAGTAGCGTTAGTCATCTCTGGACTATTGTTCAGCACCGGGTGCCCCACTAGGAGTTGGAAGATTCGGGCTCCGAGCATAAGAACGAGAACTACGAACACTACAACGGTGGTGAAACGCTTGCGTTTCGGTGAGACCTTTTGGCCTTGGGCCATGAGATCCACACCGTTTTCTTGGGCGTAGGCCACAGCGATCATTGACTGCAATCCGGAGAGAATAACTACGGCAAAGGCGATNNCAAGGAACGCCAAAATTCCCAAGGTCAATGCGACGGTGTAGGACCGCATGGTGATGTCGCGCTCACGTTCATCGCCCATGGATGGATCTGAGAGCCCGCCGATCGTTTCTGCGATTCGAGTAAAGAAGCCACCCTGCTGAGTTGATGATTTACTCATTGCTGTTGTCCATCCGTGAGTGTGAAGAGTTGTTCTACTTGAGCGTTGAGCGCTCGAGCAATTCGTAAGGCTAGGTAAACGCTGGGCGCGTAGTCACCTCGTTCTATGGAGATGATGGTTTGCCTAGACACTCCAACCTCGAGTGCGAGTTCAGCCTGCGTAAGTCCACGCTGCTTGCGATAGAGACGTACCGAGACGTCAGTTTCCGTATAGGGCGGCATCACACCTCCAAATGTTAAGGATGCTTTACAGAAAGTAAAGCATCCTTAACATTTTGTGTCAATTAAACTTTACATTTTGCTCGAGATGTTTACTGATACTCGCGGTATCGTGTACTTTGTATGACATTGGTCACCCGCAGGCCGAAGGACAACGATGTCCCACAAAAGGAGCAATTGATGAACAACTCCGCCACACGCTACTCCACCCGCAACGTAGTGTTTGTAGACGGCGTCCGCACACCGTTTGGAAAAGCAAAGCCCGACGGATATTACGCACGTACCAGAGCCGATGACCTTGTTGTCAAAGCACTGCGTGAACTACTGCGCCGCAATCCGGCGCTCCCCGCTGACCACATCGATGACGTCGCAATCGCCGCAACAACTCAACAGGGCGACCAAGGGCTCACTCTCGGCAGAACCGTTGCACTCCTCGCAGGCCTTCCCCAATCAGTCCCGGGTTTTGCAATAGACCGAATGTGTGCGGGCGCAATGACCGCCGTCACCACAGCCGCCGGGACCATCGGAGCAGGACACCAAGACATACTCGTTGCCGGCGGAGTCGAACACATGGGCGGGCACCCAATGGGATTCGACGGCGACCCCAACCCCCGCTTCCTGAGCGAGAAACTCGTGGCCCCAGATGCACTAAACATGGGAGTTACCGCAGAGAACCTCCACGACCGCTTCCCTCACCTCACCAAAGAACGCGCCGACGCCTACGCGGTAGGCTCACAAACCAAGTTCGCTGCAGCACAAGAAGCCGGCCACATCTACCCCGACCTGGTTTCCATTGCCACACGCGCAGCCGACGGGGCTTGGGGCCTCGCCACACACGACGAGCTCGCGAGACCAGACACCACAGTTGAGTCGATCGCACACCTCAAGACCCCATTTAGACCATCAGGAAAAGTCACCGCAGGCAACGCTTCACCGCTCACCGACGGAGCCACAGTCGCTCTCATCGCTGGTGAAGACACTGCGCGCGAACTGGGACTCAACGTAGGAATGCGGATGGTGANNCCAGAAATCATGGGGTACGGCCCCGTACCTTCAACCGAGAAGGCACTCAAGCGCGCAGGTCTCACCATGGATGACATCGGTTTACTGGAAATCAACGAAGCCTTCGCAATCCAGGTTCTCTCCTTCTTGGACTACTACTCCATTGCAGACGACGATCCTCGCGTGAACCCCTACGGAGGGGCAATAGCCATCGGGCACCCGCTGGCGTCCTCAGGTGTACGCCTCATGATTCAACTCTCACGCCAATTCGCCCAGAACCCACACGTTCGTTATGGCATCACCACAATGTGTATTGGCCTCGGAATGGGAGGAACCGTGATTTGGGAAAACCCACATCACCCAGACTTCCAACCACTCACCCAACAGCACACCTCCGAGACCTTGGGAGCATGACCATGACACACGAGTTTGAAGAAGTCATTACGCAAGCCCTCACCGCAGACGTCGAACTACCAAATGGTCTAGGAACCTTGGTTATTGTCACGCTAGACAACGGGCTAGACCACACCAAACCGACCACGCTGGGCGTCAAGTCCATGGCTCACATCGAAGCCACACTGCGTGCAGTGAGGACCCGAGCCGAGCGAGGCGAAATCGCCGGAGTGGCAGTCACCGGAAAGCCGTATTTCCTTGCTGCCGGCGCCGACCTCAAGGGCGTCACACACGTGACCACTGAAGCGGCTGCTCTCGAACTGGGCAAGGCAGGACACCGAACCTACTCGCTGCTCAGCGACATGGACGTGCCCACGTTCGCATTCATTAACGGAGTGGCACTGGGTGGCGGCCTGGAGATCGCTCTGAACTGCACCTACCGTTCNNTCAGGACTAGCGCCAGCGCTTGACATCATGCTCAACAGGGCTGCCGCAAACCGCCCACTGAAGCCAGCAGAAGCAGTCGAATTGGGCGTCGGTGATGTACTTCTCGCTTCAGCAGATTTCCTCGAAGAATCAATCCGCTGGGCGGCCAAAGTATTGAGCGGAGAAGTTACTGTTGCTAGGCCCCAACTGCCAAGTGCCCAAGAATGGCAGCAAACAGTTGATGCAGCCCGAACTCGAGTAGATCAGGTTGTGCACGGTGCACGCCCAGCGCCTTACCGGCTGTTGGATGTGGTGGGCCTCGGTCCAGCCGTCGAACGCCACGAGGCATTCAAGGCTGAAGATGAGGCACTGCGTGACCTCATCATGTCGGACGAGTTCCGTGCGTCAATCTATTCGTTCCACAGCGTCAACTCGGCAAAGCGGCCCTTTGGTGNNCTCAACCGGTGACCAAAGTGGGCATTGTGGGAGCAGGGCTCATGGCGGCTCAACTCGCACTTCTGTTCAGTCAACGCCTAGGTGTTCCCGTAGTCATGCGTGATCTTGACCAGGAACGCGTAGACAAGGGGCTCAGCTATGTCAATGACACGCTTAGCAAGCTCGTTGGAGCGGGCAAAGTATCTGCCGCGGCCGCAGCAAAAGCCACAAGTTTGATCCAGGGCACCACCGAACTCGAACAATTCGCGGACTGCGACTTCGTAATCGAAGCGGTAACCGAGGTAATGAAGCTCAAGAAGGCAGTATTCGCTGAACTCGAGGAGATCATCTCCCCCACGGCGATTCTGGCAACGAACACCTCTGCGCTGTCCGTCTCAGATATGGCAAGCGACCTCAAACACCCAGAACGCGTTGTTGGCCTGCACTTCTTCAATCCAGTAGCTCAGATGCCACTTGTTGAGGTCATTCACGCACAACGTACCAGCACGCAAGCGCTAGCAACAGCGTTCTACGTGGCCAAGCAACTGCGCAAAACAGCGGTGCTTTCAGCCGACCGACCCGGGTTCATAGTCAACCGTCTCCTGATCTTGCTCATGGGCAAAGTCGTCGAAGCAATCGAGAATGGTACTGACCCAGTCGTGGCAGACCGCGCGCTCAGGCCTCTGGGCTTGCCTATGGGACCATTCGCTCTATTCGACCTCGTAGGCCCAGCAGTGGGGCTTCACGTACTGACCTCACTACGCGAAGATTTGGGCACAAGGTTCCCTCATTCCCCTGGGCTTGAGCAAATAGTGAAGGAAGGCACCAAGGTTTCGCTACCACCTGCTTCCAAGGGAGCGCCGAGCGAGGTAGATCCAGCAATCGCGAAGTACTTTGGAAGCAATGTGTCACAGCCTGTTGCGCTCAGTGAGGCGCAAGTGCTTGATCAAGTGCTCAGTGCGCTCACCCACGAAATCGGCCTCATGTTGGAAGAAGGAGTGGTACAAAACCCCACTCAAATCGATGTGTGCATGATTTTGGGTGCCGGATGGTCGTTCGCAGCTGGTGGTATCACCCCATACCTAGACCGCACCGGATACTCCGAGAAGATCCTAGGCAAACGATTCCACCAAGAAGGAATCGCAAGCATTCCGCGATAGCGCTGCTAAACATGCAACGNNCACCCGTTTGTGTGCTGTTCAATACTGATTAGTAGACTTCTAACCCTTTAGACCGGAACTGATCACGGACACGCTCTACAACATCCTTTGAGGGTGGCTCTACGTCATCAAGTTCATACTTCATTCCGAGGTTGGACCACTTGTCTCTTCCCATTTGGTGGAAGGGAAGGACCTCTACTCGAGAAACTGTAGACCAGCGGGCAACAATGTTCGCTACGTTTTCCACATTCTCAACCGAGTCGGTCAGACCTGGAACTACAACGAAGCGGATCCAAATCTCTTTGCCTGCTGCAGCTAGGCGGTCACCGAACTCAATTGTTGGTGCCAGCGCACGGCCGGTGACCTTTTTGTAGGTTTCTTCGTCACCGGACTTAACATCCAGAAGCACCATGTCGATGTCTTCGAGCATTTCATCAGTGCATGCAGCGCCTAGGAAACCGGACGTATCAATGCAGGTGTGGATGCCCATTTCTTTGGCGCCATGCAAGATGCGTGCTGCAAACTTTGGTTGCATGAGCACCTCACCACCAGAGGCCTTGAAAACGGTGCGGTAACGCTTGATCTTTTTGAGCAGCTCTGCCGCGGTAACCGGCTCCCCGTCCTTCATTTTCATGGTGTCCGGGTTGTGGCAATACAAGCAGCGCAGTGGGCATCCGGCCATGAAGATTGTCATGCGGGTGCCGGGACCATCTACTGCGGTTACAAGTTCCCACGAGTGGACTGAGCCGAGAGTTCCTTCGCGCATTTGCACGATTCGTTCTTCTCGGGTCACGTCAGCTTCGGCCACACCAGAGAGTCCTGCACCCAAGGTGCGGTTTTCCGGGGCTTCAAATCCGGTATCGCCCTCGGCCATGCAGGCATCGAGCCCGGCGCTTGGAGCTGGAGCATGTGCGGGCATACCCAGCGAAATCGTGGAAGTCATGGTCGTTTGTCCCCTCGTGTCAAAGTAACACTGGCTCTAGCGAGCTTAACTAGTGTTGTGGCCGGGCAACGAGCGTTGCCCGGCCACACGTACTAGGGATGAATCAAGCTGATTCGTGGAACGTACGTGAGAGCACGTCCATCTGCTGTTCGCGGGTCAAGCGAACGAAGTTCACTGCGTAACCCGAAACGCGAACGGTGAGGTTTGGGTAGTTCTCAGGGTTCTCCATTGCGTCCACCAAGGTTTCTTTGTTCAGAACGTTGATGTTTGCGTGGAAGAGGCCCTTCTCGCCACCTTCTGCTTCTTTGGAAGCGAGCATTGCTGCACGACGTGCTTCGAATGGTTGTGCACCCATTTTCTTTCCTCCGATGAGTTCGTCTAAATGATGTGAAGTACTACTAGTTCCGTGGATCAGCCGCGGAAGCCGAAACCGGAGTCCAAGACACCAACGAGGTTGGTTACTTGTTCTTCCTTGGTACGCCCCATTCCAGACGGAGTGATCGTGTTGGTCANNAAGTGCAGAGTCGTATGGGAGCTTCGCAACTGAGAGCATCGAGGCGACCATGCCGTGGGTGTCGCGTCCGTTTTCAGGGTTTGCACCTGGTGCGAATGGGGTTCCGGCTTCGTGTCCGCATGGGAACGCTCCGGTTGCCTTTCCGTACACCACGTTCGATGTGATGGTCAGTACCGACTGAGTTGGTACTGCGTCGCGGTACATCGGGATGGCCTTGATCTTCTCCATGACGGTGTGGACAACAGTTGCCGCGATTTCGTCTGCGCGGTCATCGTCGTTTCCGTACAGTGGGAAGTCGCCTTCGGTGATGTAGTCAACGATCAAGCCGGTTTCGTCACGAACTGGCGTGACCTTTCCGTACTTGATTGCGGAGAGCGAGTCAGCAACGATGGACAATCCTGCGATACCGCAACCCATGGTGCGCACGATTTCTGGGTCGTGCAGTGCCATTGTTACGGACTCGTAGGCGTACTTGTCGTGGCAGTAGTGGATGATGTTGAGTGCTTCAACGTAGGTGCCAA
>DFNY01000093.1:0-1777 GCA_002376595.1 Jonesiaceae bacterium UBA3555
ACTTTGTGCGACCAGAGCGATCTAACTCTTAATAGATCTCCTCAATGAGGTAAGAATGAATCATGACCGAAACACATCTTCCTGCTTTGGAAAACAACCCGTTTGCAGAGCCATCCACCCTGCCGTATTTTTTGCCTGACTTTTCAGCAATCACGAACGAGCACTATGTGCCTGCCATCAAGTGGGGCATGGCTGCGGAGCTGGACCAAATCAAGGCCATCGTCGAAAATCCAGCGCCGCCCTCAGTGAGCAACACCCTTGTGCCTTTTGACCTCGGAGGAGAGGTCCTTGGGCGTGCATTGACAGTGTTCTACAACAAGCTGTCCGCAGACGCTAGCNNATGAGTTGGAAGACCTTGATGAGCAGCTCTCGCCAGACCTTGCTGCCCACCATGACGAGATTTTCATGAACAAGGATCTCTTTGAGCGGCTTTCGCTACTTCAGCAGCGCATCAACGATGGTGTCGAACCAGCCGACGAGCAAGCACGGTGGTTGCTTAGCGAAACTCTCAAGGACTTTGTGCGCTCCGGAATTGCCCTTGATGCAGATCAGCAAGCTGAGCTGCGCTCGATCAATGCGCGTCTTACAGAACTGCAGTCCGCTTTCGGGCGCAAGCAGCTCGCAGGTGAGAACGAAGCCAGTCCCTTCTTTGCTACCGCAGACGAATTGGCTGGACTTCCAGCCGATGCAATTGAATCTGCTGCAGCCGCAGCAACGGCACGTGGGCGCGAAGGTGAATACCTCCTGGAATTGCAGCTACCAACACANNCAACACAGCAAGCTGCTCTATCGAGCCTGAGAAACCGGGAAGTGCGCAAGCAGCTCTTCACCGCTTCGATCAACCGAGGCGCAACCGGCGGAGACACTGATACCCGCGCAGTCATTCTTGAGATTGTGCGCTTGCGTGCGCGTTCGGCAAAGATCCTTGGGTTTGACCACCACGCTGCATACGTTGCAGAAGAGTCCACAGCAAAGACCACAGCGGCAGTTACCGACATCCTCACCCAGCTAGCACCAGCAGCCGTCTCGAACGCACAGGCTGAAGCGTTGGTGTTGCAAGATGCGCTTCGAGCAGACCTCGGTGACCCTAATGCGGTGCTCGAGCCGTGGGACTGGTCGTACTACTCGGAAAAGGTGCGCCTTGAAAAGTACGCACTCGACGATTCGTTGTTGCGCCCATACCTTGAACTCGAGCGTGTCGTGCGTGATGGAGTATTCGCAGCTGCTACAGCACTCTACGGAATTACCTTTGTAGAACGCCCTGAACTACGCGGATATCACGATGATGTTCGGGTATTTGAGGTATTCAATGAAGACGGCTCCGGACTTGGGCCCTTCTTGGCCGACTACTACACCCGCGCATCAAAGCGCGGTGGTGCATGGATGAACAACCTTGTAGATCAGTCTGCCCTGACTGGATACAAGGCAGTTGTAGTAAACAACCTCAACATTCCAAAGCCACCACAGGGCCAACCAACCTTGCTGACCTGGGACGAAGTGATCACTTTGTTCCACGAGTTTGGACACGCTTTGCATGGACTGTTCTCTGACGTGGTCTACCCATCACATTCAGGCACCGAGGTTGCCCGCGACTTTGTTGAGTTCCCGTCCCAGGTCAACGAAATGTGGGCGTGGGAACCAACGATCCTAGCCAAGTACGCGGTTCACTTCGAAACTGGTGAACCAATGCCTGCCCAATGGATTGAAACCATGAACACTTCCCGGCAGTTCAACGAAGGGTTCTCCACCACCGAGTACCTGGCTGCCGCTCTGCTTG
>DFNY01000093.1:1846-3793 GCA_002376595.1 Jonesiaceae bacterium UBA3555
ACATCTGGTCCGAGGTACTGGACGCAGACACCGTGGAGTGGTTCACCGAGAACGGTGGCCTTCGCCGGGAAAACGGCGACAAGTTCCGGTCCCAACTATTGGCAAAGGGTGGATCGCACGATTCGCTGGACGTCTTCGCTCAGTTCCGTGGCCGTGCGCAAATTATCGAGCCTCTGCTGAAACGACGCGGACTGAACTGACGCGGGCTGAAACGACGCGGACTGAGCTGACGCGGGCCCTCGCAAGGCATGTTGACCTAGACAGTTGATGTAAATCTATGGGGTGGAGGACAACGATTAGTTGTTCTCCACCCCCAAATTTCTCTACTGCCAGATAAGGATGTAAGCCTTCGGGTGGAAGAGCCCATACGAGTTTTGTGGACCGATTTACGGGCTGTTTGGTGGACGTTGTCTACTCGCGTGCACGCGGCGGGCTAAGGTGGAACTGCGGAGGCACCACCAAGAGTTAAGGAAGACCATGAGTACTGACCGAAGTNNCGAGGGCAAAGGCGAACGTCGGGCAGCAGAATATGTGATGGAGCTGCTCACTGAGGTCGGTTTGGACCCTGAGTTCTATGAGTCTGCGCCGGGGCGCTCGAACGTTGTTGTTCGACTCGCTGGCGAGGATCCCACCCGCGAAGCGCTGGTCTTGCACGGGCACTTGGATGTTGTGCCGGCTCAAGCAGACGAGTGGTCGGTTGATCCGTTCGCAGGTGAACTCATTGACGGCATGCTGTGGGGACGCGGCGCCGTTGATATGAAAGACATGATCGCGATGATGCTTGCGGTTGTGCGTCAGATGGCCCGCGAGGGACGCAAACCTTCTCGCGATCTCATCGTTGCGTTTTTCGCTGACGAGGAAGCCGGCGGTGTGTATGGTGCCGAGTACTCGATTGAGAACAAGCGTGAGATTTTCGAAGGTGCTTCCGAAGCTATTTCGGAGGTTGGCGGCTACTCAACAGTTATCAACGGTCAACGTGCATACCTGTTGCAAACCGCCGAGAAGTCGTTGTCGTGGCTCAAACTCGTCGCCGATGGGAAAGCCGGTCATGGTTCGCAGCTCGCCGAAGACAACGCTGTCACNNATCACCAAATTGTCCGCAGCCGTTGCCAGGATTGGCGCTCACGCGTGGCCGTATCAGATGACTCCAACAGTGGACGCGCTGCTAAGGGGCGTCTCTGACCTCACTGGTTTGAAGTATCGAAGCGATGATCCGGCTCTCATCGATGAACTCGTCAAGGCTATGGGTCCAGCGCAACGGTTTGTGGCAACCACTGTGCGTCATTCCGTGAATCCGACTCAACTCAACGCTGGCTACAAAGCAAACGTAATTCCCAGAACTGCTGAGGCTGTGGTCGATGCACGCTTCTTGCCAGGTTATGAGCAAGAAGGCATGGCGCAACTGCAGCAATTGATTGGCGTGGATGTGCGGATTGAGCCAATCCATATTGGCCCGTCAGTGGAAGCCCCGATTACGGGAAACTTGGTTGATGCAATGTCTGCTGCGATTTTGAGCGAAGACCCAACAGCTGTGGTGTTGCCTTACATGCTTTCAGCAGGTACCGATAACAAGTCCCTGTCCAAGATTGGCATCCGCGGTTACGGGTTTGTGCCGCTGCAATTGCCACCGGACTTGGACTTCCCATCCATGTTCCATGGGGTGGATGAGCGCGTTCCGGTAGATGCGCTGTTGTTCGGTGTGAAGGTATTGGACCAGTTGCTTGCAACTGCCTAACCTGCACTATTAGGCGCAATGGGCGCATGTAGGACGCGGCCGGTGTGATCTTGGCGTCAGATGCCTAGGATGAGCGGCGTAAATGCTGTGCATTTTGGCTCAAACAGCGATAACGTTGTGGACATGACTGTAGATCCTCGCGCTGCGCTTGACCGCTTCATTGCTGCACTAGAAGCACACCACTCGGCTGTAGTTACCCGTCGTGGTGAAGA
>DFNY01000093.1:3799-8274 GCA_002376595.1 Jonesiaceae bacterium UBA3555
ACGAGGCTTTGGCGCTGACTCATGGCGAGCTTTTACCGTTCTCGAACATCGAAGACGACGACGAAGACTTCGACGATGACGATGACGACGACGATGAGGACTACGACGAAGACTAATTGGTAAGGCCCGCAGCATTCGCTGCGGGCCTTATTCTTTTGCACGCTGTGTGTCTGCGCCACCACGGTGACTGTACAAGTGTGCTCCCACTCCTGTGCCAGTGACTGTCGGATAGGGGCATCTTTGCGGTGTGGTCGCGTAAGGAAGCAGTGCTACCTACTCGTGTACGCCCTGTGTAAGTTTGTTAACTTGCGAGGGTTTAGTTCAGCACAGGGCAGTCTTCACGATAAGGTGAGTTTTCGTGAATGCATTTGAAGCGATGTTCTTGGGGCTGATTCAGGGCCTGACAGAGTTCTTACCCATTTCCTCTTCCGCGCACTTGCGTATTGTGGGGGAGCTCATTGGGGACGCAGACCCTGGGGCTGCGTTCACGGCGATCACTCAGATAGGTACCGAAGCAGCAGTGTTGCTGTATTTCCGCCGCGATATTAAGAACATTTGCATCAAGTGGTGGCGCTCTTTGCGCGGGGACCACGGTACGGACTGGAAGTCGCGTATGGGTGCCCATGATCACGACGCACAGATGGCGTGGTACATCGCGTTAGGCTCCATCCCAATTGTTCTCTTGGGTCTGCTGTTGCAGGACAAGATCGACACCGTGTTCCGTAACTTGTATCTCACTGCATTGATGCTTGCGATCTTTGGTTTGCTCCTTGGTTGGGCTGACAAAGTGGGTCAGCACCGTAAGAACCTGACCGAACTCAAAGGGAAAGACGCGATCTTCTTTGGGCTCGCCCAAGCTATGGCGCTGGTTCCGGGCGTTTCGCGTTCAGGTGGAACGATCACCGCTGGTTTGTTGATGGGGTACACCCGTGAAGCAGCCGCTCGGTACTCATTCTTGTTGGCGATTCCCGCGGTGATGGGCTCGGGCTTCTATAAGCTGTATGGCGCACTGAGTGAGCCGGCCGCGGCTGGTGCTCCTGGCTTCATGCCCACCGCGTTAGCTACGGTGATCGCGTTTGTGGTTGGTTACTTTGTGATCATTGCTTTCTTGAAGATTGTNNTTTTGTGGTGTACCGCTTGGTATTGGCCGCCGCGGTTGTCTTGCTCTTAGTTGCTGGTGTTCTTGAGCCGATGGGTGTGAACGTTTCCTAGCTCTAACTAGGCCAGCAAACCCTCAAAACTTTCCGTCCGTCATCGCCTTAGTGGTGGTGACGGACGGTTTTTTGGTTATGGTTAGGTGTGATTACTTGGCCTGCTCCACAAATTCCGTTGATCCCCGGCGCTCTTGAATCGGTGAAGGTTTTCGATTCCACAACTGAGCAAATCGTTGACGTCGCTTTTGGCAATACAGCTTCGTTGTACGTGTGCGGTATTACGCCTTATGACGCTACCCATATCGGCCACGCAGCTACCTATGTAGCCTTCGACCTGTTACAACGAGTGTTGCTGGATGCGGGCAAAGAAGTCACAGTGACGTCTAACCTGACCGACGTCGATGACCCACTATTGGAGCGCGCCACGAACACCAACGTGGACTGGCGTGACTTGGCTGCCACTCAGGCTTCGCTTTTCGCACAGGATATGACTGCTCTAGGTGTTATCCCTCCTGCTACATACATCAGTGCGGTCGAGTCCATTGACTTGGTTGTGCCAGCTGTGTCCGCGATGCTCGAAAACGGCTCAGCGTATTTGGTTCCAGTGACCGATGGAACGAACACTGATGACGGTGCCCACGACGTGTATGCGGATGTCTCCGCAGATTCGCGGTTCGGGTCTGTGGCACCGCTCACGGCTGCTCAGCGAGTTGAACTATTCGCGGAGCGCGGAGGGGATCCTGAGCGTCCGGGGAAACGAAACGCGCTAGACGCGCTACTTTGGCGTGCTGCACGCACGGGTGAGCCTGCGTGGGATGGCGGTGACCTAGGCATGGGGCGCCCTGGCTGGCACATTGAGTGTTCAGTAATTGCCCAGCAGGGGTTGGGCAACCGGTACAACGTTGTTGGTGGCGGAAGCGATTTGTTGTTCCCGCATCATGAACTCAGCGCATCGCATGTGCGCATGATTACTGGCGACTCTCAGGCAGGCGCACGGTTAGCCGTGCATGCTGGTTTGGTGTCTTATCAGGGCGAGAAGATGAGCAAGTCTCGCGGCAACCTCGTTTTTGTTTCGCGGCTGCGCGACAGTGGGATTGAACCGATGGTCATCCGGTTGGCTTTGCTGAGCCAGCACTACCGCAGTGAGTGGGAATGGACCGAGAGCCTCCTTGAGCAGGCGCAAGCGCGCTTTGATCTGTGGCTTGAGGCGTTCTCAGGAAACGGTGGACCTGCGTTTGATGCCTCGCTTGAGAAGATCCGTGCTGTGTTATCGGTGGATCTTGATGCGCCTTCAGCGCTCAAGATTGTCGACGACTGGGCTCGGTTGTGTTTGTCAGGTGAGTTTGAGTCGGTTGAGGGCGCGCCAGGGGTGGCTTCTCGTTCGGTGAACGCCCTATTAGGTATCCGTCTGTAGGAAGTGATGGGCCCGACGAGGCTCAAACCTGATGCGTGCGGATCTGGCTCACTCTGGAGGGTCGCCTCGTCGGAGGTAGCGTTCGAATTCGCGAGCTATGGCATCGCCTGTTGCTTGCGGCAACGGCGATTTCGAGATTGCGTTTTCCAGTGCTCGAACATACTGCGTGAGTTCCTGGTCGCTATCGACTTGGCTTTGGATGGTCTGTTTCCAGTCCTGTGCGAGTTCGGTGAGTTCACGGTGGGGGATCGCGATACCAAGTACGTCTTCCAACGCCGACACTATTCCCAGCGCTGCACTGTGAGCGACTGCTGACGGAGCGTAGTGGGGAACTGGAGCCCACATACTGACGGTTGGTAGCCCATCTTGTTCGGCGGCTTGCGCCAGAACTCCTACGATTCCTGTGGGACCTTCGTAGCTACTCGCGCCAATTGAGAAGTTCTTCTGAAGTTCGATGTTGTCGGTGTGTACTTCGACATTGGGTGCGGTGTTGTGTGACACATCAGCCAAAAGTGAACCCAGCAGAACTATGCCTTGGCACTTGAAGGTGCGCGCTAGGTCCAAGATTTCTTGGTAGTACGAACGCCATCGCATGGATGGTTCCACGCCGTGCACCAGTATGAGGTTGCGTCTGGCGGCGCTCGAGGACACCAGTTCAATTCGGGTGGTGGGCCATAAGAGTTTTCGGCCGTGTCCGGTAAGTATGGTGGTCGGCCGATTTACTTGGTAGTCCACATATGGGTCCATGTCTAGTTCGTCTAACAGTCGACCCTCTAAGGCTTCTGAAATGTGAGCTAAAGCGGTCGTTGCGGCACTTGCTGCATCGTTCCACCCGGTGAAGGCCGCGACCATCAAGGTTTCATCTTCGAATTGCGCAGCCGTTTCACTGCGTGTGCTGCATTCATCGCAGTCCACGGCTGGTGGATCGTCGGAGTTGTGAGAGTGCGCGTCCATGTTTCCACCCTAACCAGTTGTTGTTGCTTCATCGCCTCGAATCAGATTTTCACCTCGTTGGGCATCACCTTTCCAGAATTGGAATATGTGTGTGCCCAGCCTAGGATTGGTGTTTCATGCCCAAAGTAAAGGACAGTTCTGTGACCACGCTCGCGCGTACAAGTAATGGCGATTCCGCACTAGAGCTCGTGCTCCCCGCCGCAATTTTGTGGGACATGGACGGAACCCTCATCGACTCTGAACCATTTTGGCAAGCCGCGGAGATGGAACTCGTTACCTCGGGCGGTGGAGTGTGGAGCNNTTCGTGGGAAGCGACCTTCATGCCGCTGCGCACGTCTTGATCGCCGCTGGAGCGCCCATGGACGTTGACGGAGTCGTTGACTATTTGGTCACTACTGTTGCGCACAAGATCTCCCAGGGCGTTCCGTGGCGCAAGCACGCACCAGAGACACTCGCGTGGGTTAAGGATTTAGGTATTCCGTGTGCACTTGTCACTATGTCCCATGCGCCAATTGCTCAAGGCCTACTCGACGCCGTGGATACTGGAACGTTCGACGTTGTGGTAACCGGTGACATGGTGGAAAAGGGCAAGCCAGACCCGCTGCCATACCTGCGCGCTGCAGAGCTTCTAGGGGTTGAGATTTCTAACTGCGTAGCCGTGGAGGATTCCGTAACTGGGATTACTTCTGCCTTGGCTAGCGGCGCAAAAACCCTAGGCATCGAAGCAGTATCGCCCATTCAACCACTACAAGGTTTGAGCCGAATCACCTCACTCGAGCAGATCACACCGTCAGCTCTTGATGTTCTGATGCGCGGCGGCACGGTCGACTTCTACACGGCCTAAACGCAGCATCTTTACAGCTATAGACCGGTTGTGCCGGTGGCATCGAACAGCGTAGGTGGCTCCAACCACACCCGAGCACTAGCGCCGGGCTCAAGATCTGGGGCGGTAC
>DFNY01000138.1 GCA_002376595.1 Jonesiaceae bacterium UBA3555
CGTGACCTCATTATCAAGTTCTCTGGCTGCTACCACGGACATGTGGATTCGCTCCTTGCCGAGGCCGGCTCTGGGCTGGCCACCCAGTCCCTCCCTGGTTCCGCGGGCGTTACTGCTGCAACTGCTAGTGAGACACTGGTTCTTCCGTACAACGATTTGGCCGCTGTCGAAGACGCATTTGCAACCCATGCTGGACGCATCGCTGCCGTTATTACTGAAGCCGCCCCGGCCAACATGGGCATCGTCCCCCCACTTCCAGGCTTCAATGAGGGCCTACGTGAGATCACGCAGCGCCATGGGGCTTTGCTGATTCTCGACGAGGTCCTCACCGGATTCCGCACCAGCGCTTCTGGTTGGTGGGGATTTGAGAACGAGTTTGGCGGCGCAAACTATACCCCTGACCTGTTCACTTTTGGCAAGGTCATTGGTGGCGGTATGCCCGTTGCCGCTCTTGCTGGTCCGGCACAGATTATGGACTACTTGGCACCGCTCGGTCCTGTGTACCAGGCCGGAACGCTCTCTGGTAATCCAGTTGCTGTGGCTGCCGGTTTGGCTACTCTGCAAGCAGCAGACCCGAGTGTCTATGACACGGTAACGGCAGCTTCTATTGCTGTTGGCGAAGCCGTCTCGGACGCGTTGACTGCCGTGGGGGTGGCCCACAGAGTGCAACGTGCGTCATCGTTGTTCTCGGTCATGTTTGGGGAGCACGCGCAAGAGTTTGGTACCAGCAACTATGCGCAGGCGGTAGCCAACGACACGTTCAGGTACGCACCGTTCTTCCACTCGATGCTTGAGCAAGGCATTGCTCTTCCACCGAGCGTGTTTGAGGCATGGTTTGTTTCTGCTGCACACGATGACACTGTCATCAACAAGATCATTGAGGCGCTTCCTGCGGCTGCGTTGGCCGCGGCTCGCGCTTCCGCGTAAGGCACCTTTCGCGCAAACCACAGTCCGCATTGGACACCTTTCGCGCACGACAACAATGGGTGGGGCTTCCTAGGAGGCCCCACCCATTGTCTGTACGCGTCTGATCTGAGCGCTCAGGTTCCAGAAAGCTCCGGCAAATCAATGTTTGCCACTACTGCGTCAAAGCGTTCGTAGTGTTCTGGGCGCAACATCTGGCGCACCGCCTGCTCAATCACCACTTTGTGGCTGACCCCAAAAGGGTCAAGCAGCCACTGCACTTGGAGTCCGTCAGACATAGCTATTAGCTCGATTGCTGCAGCCTTGTAGTTGAGGCTTTCTAGGAGGAACCCTTGGCTCTGCAGAAGGCCAAAGATCTCCATATATTGAGCACGCATGTTGGCGTAGCGGTGCTCAAAGAAATCGTGTGCCGCATGGTTCTCATCAGCAGCAAGGATTGCGTGCATGATGAACATCTGAGTTTTCAGGCGCTGGCTGTTGGTAAACCGCAAGTACGAGATGAACTCTTCCAGCACGCCCCAAAAGTTTGGTGGCTCAGCGCTGGCGTGAATCACAGCCCGGTTGTAGTACTAATCGCCGAGGTCTGAAAGACGTACAAGGACCGCCAACAGCAGTGCGTCCTTGCTTGGGAAGTGGTAACGCAGCCCTGCGTGCGTGACTCCTGTCGCTGCGGCAACATCCCGCATGGATACTCCGGTGTATCCGTACTCTCCAAACAGGGTGGTGGCAGCGTCAAGGATTTCTTCCCTGCGCTTACGGCCGCTCTCGTACACCGTGCCCGGAGAGAACTCTTGCGCTNNACGCCTGCGTGGCGCCGCACTCGGTTCTGCTTCTGGTGTATTCATGTCTAGTTGTGCCCCCTTCATGTCTGGATTATCCCATCAGTTCACGCAGACGTGGATAGTTTTCAGTCAGTAGACTGCATAGTGAGAGGGTTAGTTGAAACCCGTACTAATCGGAGGTTCCAATGTCTGCACTATCTGCCGTGCCAATCACCATGATTGACGGACGCGAAACCACCTTTGGCGAATGGGATAAACAAGTAAAACTCGTGGTGAATGTGGCCAGCCGATGCGGCCTCACACCACAGTACGGAGCGCTAGAAGAACTACAAAAGCAGTACGGGCCACGCGGGTTCACCGTCATCGGCTTCCCATCGAATCAGTTCCTGCAGGAACTGGGATCCAATGACTCTGTAGCCGAATATTGCTCAACCACCTGGGGCGTCACGTTTCCAATGACCACGCGGGTTCGCGTCAACGGTAAAAAGAAGCACCCTCTGTATGAACTTCTGCGTGAAACCAAGGACGCTGGCGGACATGATGGGCGCATCCGCTGGAACTTTGAAAAGTTCCTAGTGGAACCAGACGGCACCATTCACCGTTTCGCACCTACTGTCACGCCGGATTCGCCTGAGATCGTTGACGCTATTGAGCAAGCATTGGCAAAACTCGAGAACTAGTTTGCTGCGCTCTAGGTTTCGCTCTAGATTTCCTCAAACTGAGCTTTTTCGCATGCGCTTGCTGGTCAGGACCCTACCTGGCTAGAACCTAGTTGGCTAACACCTTTCGCGGCTGGGTCCCTACCAGGTGAAAACCCAGCTGGTGAGAACCTTGGCCCCCTACTGCCGCTTTGACCTGTGGTTCTTGTCGATCCAACGGAACACTAGGAACACCACACCAAAGAACAGTGCGAAGCGTAGGAGTGGCGGCATCGTTGGGAAGATCCACCGTAGCCCTATCGAGATCAGTAGCGACAACACCATTGACTAGAGCAATGATGTGCTGGGGCTGACGCCCCGGCCGTCCTTGTCGGTTCCAAGGAACCGTTTGATTGAGTCCACGCACTTAGTCAACCACGGTGTTTCGATGCGTTCAAACTTCACTCTGGGCATACCCCCCGGGGGTATACAAATCGACCCTATCGGAGTACATTGAAGAACGTAACATCCATGGAAAGGAGTTGACATGGCCGGATACAGCGGAACAAAAGAAGACTACATGCGCCGACTTCGTCGCATCGAAGGTCAAGTTCGAGGAATCTCCAGAATGGTCAGTGAAGATACCTACTGCATTGACGTACTCACCCAGATTTCAGCTGTTACCAAGGCGCTTCAGTCCGTGGGTATTGGGCTTGTTGAAGACCACCTTGGCCACTGCGTTGTGAACGCCGCTAAGTCATCCGACGAAGAAGGCGCCGCCAAAGTTAGCGAAGCAACCGAGGCAATCGCACGCCTCGTTCGTAGCTAGAGCCGCAACGCTGCACACCGGGTATCTTTNNCCCCAAAAAGCCACTCTCATCACAGCAAAGGAATAACAATGTCAACCGTAACCACGCTCATGGTCCCAGGCATGACCTGCGGACACTGTGTATCAGCAGTAACCAAGGAACTCGAAGCAGTCGCAGGCGTTGAAAACATCATTGTTGAACTGCGCAAGGGCGAAGAATCCGAAGTATCGGTATTCTCAGACGTTCCACTAGAAGAATCTGCTCTCCGTGAAGCTATCGATGAGGCAGGCTACGAGGTTGCATCGCTCAACGTAGATGACCAGGCTCTTGCCAACGAATCCAAAGCACAGGGCGAAGCAGAGAAGGCTGCCGCTGATCTTGGACTCACCGCCGTGGACGCACCAAAGTCCGGTGGCTGCGGCTGCGGAAACTGCAACTGCCAGTAGCCCGCTCCAGTAGTAAGAACTCAGTGTGCCNNCGGCACACTCCCCCTTGGCATTGGTTTTGACGGAACCCCGGCACTTACAGAACTCAAGCACTTGCAAGACTCAGGGCTTGTAAGAGTTCTTGGCTTTGATGGCCCAGATTCCCGCATTCCCCTGATGCCCCCGCTGCATCGTTCCAGTGACGCTCAGATTGTTGAAACTGAGTATTGCTAGCCCCGGACGCATTGCAGCCCCTATGGTTCCTCGCCAACCTGCCCGGAACCTGTTTCAAACGTTAGAAGTACAGTCTGATGACTAGTTCACCTCACACAGAACATACGCCCGAGCCAGTTCTCGCAGAAGTTGACCTTTCGGTTTCGGGAATGACGTGTGCGTCGTGCGTGGCACGCGTGGAGAAGCGCATCAACAAGATCCCAGGTGCCGTCGCTACCGTTAACCTTCCCTTGGAATCCGCGCACGTGGTCCTGACCAGCCCGGTATCCAATGACCAGATCATTGCCGCCATTGAACGCGCAGGCTACGAAGGTAGGGTCACTGATCGAATCGACCACGCTGATGCCCCAGCCACTGATGTTCCAGACCCTGCAACGCATCCACACACCGCACAGGCAGAAGCTGACGTGCCTTCAGCTATTTCTCATACTTCGCACGATGGCCATGCGGACGCTCATTCGGGGCCGCACACCACACCGGTTGCGTCGCAAGCCGCAGGAGTTGCCGGTTCGTCAGCCAACTTGGCACCTGCCCCACACTCGAGCACTCAGCATTCCCCAGCTAGCCCTGCTGGAACGCACCGTGACCAGCATCCAGGGAGTGTCGTCGATAATCTAGGCGGCCATGCGGGTCACACGGGTGAGGCAGACACATCCGCCCCAACCAAGGACCGTGGCGCGATTTTGAAGCCGCGCCTCATTGGGTCAGCCATTTTGGCTACCCCCGTGGTTCTGCTGTCCATGATTCCGGCCCTGCAGTTCACCGGCTGGCAGTGGGTTGTGGCTGCGCTGGCGCTGCCGGTTGTTACGTGGGGCGCTTGGCCGTTCCACAAGGCTGCGTTCCGTGCTGCCAAGCACTTTGCCTCCACCATGGATACCCTCGTTTCCTTGGGTGTCATTGCAGCAACGGCGTGGTCTCTTTGGGCGCTGCTCTTTGGCGGCGCAGGACGCCTGGGAATGAAGATGGAAGCGTCCCTCTTCCCCGCCGCATCTGGACACGACATGGCAATGCCGGAGCTGTACTTCGAGGTAGCTGCGGTAGTAACCACCTTCCTGCTGGCCGGCCGTTACGCAGAACACCACTCGCGCAGGTCTGCCGGTGACGCACTGCGATCCCTCTTGGAGTTGGGTGCAAAGGACGCGCTGCGCATTTCCACCGACGTGCACGGAAACCGCGTAGAACAACTCGTACCCATTGATCAGTTGTCCGTTGGCGATCTGTTCGCTGTGCGCCCGGGCGAGAAAATTGCTACTGATGGTGAAGTTGTTGAAGGCTCCTCAGCCATCGACACCTCGTTACTCACCGGTGAGCCTGTTCCCGTTGAAGTGAGCGTTGGAGACTCGATCACCGGCGCCACCGTCAACACTTCGGGGCACCTCGTTGTGCGAGCAACACGAGTAGGCAAAGACACCACGCTGGCGTCTATTGGGCGCCTTGTTACCCGCGCGCAAACCGGCAAAGCGCCAGTTCAGAGGCTCGCAGACCGCATTTCTGCAGTCTTCGTTCCCGTGGTGATTGTCATTGCGCTCCTCACCTTCGCAGGCTGGCTCATCTGGGGGCCTTCAGTGTCGGCAGCATTCACCGCAGCCGTCGCGGTTTTGATCATCGCCTGCCCATGCGCGCTGGGGCTGGCCACGCCGGCCGCGATCATGGCNNGCGCTTCTCGTGGGTTCGGGTCGCGGTGCGCAACTCGGCGTCCTGATCAAGGGCCCAGAAATCCTGGAATCCACACGCCGCGTTGACACCATCGTTCTAGACAAAACTGGAACAGTCACCCAAGGCAAGATGTCCGTGGAACACGTTGTGGGCCACCACGACACACTGGCTTTTGCCGGTGCACTCGAAGCGAAATCTGAACACCCCATTGCTGCGGCCATTGCCTCGTATGCAACCGCTCAACTGGGTTCATCGGTGGGTGAAGACGGGGTTGACCGTTCGCTAGAAGTCACTGATTTCCGCAACTACGCTGGCGGCGGAGTTGCCGGCGTGGTTCGCGCACCTCATTCTGGTGTCAATGTTGGCGCCAAGGTAATGGTGGGGCGCCCAGCGTGGCTTGAACAAGAAGGCGTACAGGCAGCCAGCGCTGAACTGCTGGCGCAGTTTGAGCAGGCCGAAAACTCCGGAGCTACCGCAGTAGCCGTGGCGTGGAACGGCGCTGTGCAGGGAATCATTGTGCTGCGTGACCCACTCAAAGACCCTTCTGCGCAAGCCATTGTGCAGTTCAAGGAACTGGGTCTCACCCCGATTTTGCTCACCGGAGACAACGAGGGCGCTGCTCGCGTTGCTGCGCAGGCCGCCGGAATTGCGCCTGAAAACGTCATTGCTAAGGTTTTACCTGACCAGAAGGTCATGGTGGTTGAACGCTTCCGCGCTGAAGGTAAGACCGTAGCGATGGTTGGCGACGGCGTGAACGATGCTGCAGCTCTGGCAGCAGCTGACCTTGGCCTGGCTATGGGCACTGGAACTGACGTAGCCATTGAAGCCAGCGACATCACGCTTGTGCGTGGAGATCTTCGCTCTGCCGCTACGGCTATCCGGTTGTCGCGCCGCACGCTCAGCATCATTAAGCAAAACCTGTTCTGGGCGTTTGCCTACAACGTGGCAGCCATTCCGTTGGCTGCATCAGGTTTGCTGAACCCCATGATTGCCGGGGCCGCTATGGCGGCTAGTTCGGTGATTGTGGTGGGCAACTCGCTGCGGTTGCGCGGAGCCAACTAGTCACAACAGATCGAGGCCGGTCCGCTTCCCACAGGAATCGGACCGGCCTTCGTCATACCCCCGCGATCGCACGATGCACAAAGTCCGCTAGGTCCAGCGTCTCGGCCCTTGCGATCGGCACCCATTCGGCCACGTCGGTGGTTCCGTTCGCTTCGGGGCGCAGCGCCCCGCCAGAGACGGTCGCTCGGTAGATCACCCGGATGGTGTGTAGCATTTCGTCTGCGAAAACATTTATTGCCGACGAAACATCCAGCAGTTCCCCAACGGCAACTTCCAGCCCGGTCTCCTCACGGAATTCCCGGACCATCGCTTCCTCGGGGCTTTCGCCCCACTCGATTCCACCCCCAGGTAAGAACAACTGGCCGCTAAGTTTTGATTGGGCCGAGGAACGCACGAGCAGAACCTCATCACCGCGCCGCGCAACCCCATAGGCGGCGATCCGCTGGGTGTGGGGCGCTTGCGGGGAGGCGACCGACTCGTCGAAAATCTGGATAGCCTGCGGAGCTGGGTGGCTACTCTGCGGAGCGACTCGTGTGCCGCCACCGCGTTTGGTGTGCACATACCCTGCGGTTTCGAGTTCCCGGTAGGCACGAGCCACCGTTCCTGGGGCTACTGCCAAGTCGCCAGCTAGTTGGCGAACTGGTGCAAGTTTGGTACCGGCAGGCAACCCGCCGCTCTGGATGGTCCACGCTATCTGGCGTCGGATCTGCTCAAACGGGGGCGTTGGGTCCGATTCATTGACTTCAATTTCAGGCTGTTGCGTGTTCACGGTATGTCACCTCCCGTCCAGGAAGTAGTGCCGCAATGCCCAATCTAAGTCCCACGAACAGTGCAAACAGCGCGGTCACAAGAATGATGATCCCTGCGGGTAGGAACCAGCTAGGGGCTGTAACTACGTGCGTGTCGGTGGTGATTGAGGTGGTTGATTCAGAGATGAGGTGCATTCCAGCGATGGCCGAGATACCAATGTGCGACAACGCAATGCTGACTCCAAATGCTCCGATTACCGTGGCCGCGGAACTCCTGCGCAGGGCATCTTCGGATCGCTCGTCATTTGCGAATCCGCGCGGCCTTCGCACAACTTGAAAGAGCGAGGCTGCTGCCACCGCAATCAGAGGAAGCACCATCATGAACTGCCACGATGTGTAATAACTTCCGGGGAACGGAGTTGACCAGGAGCCACCGTATTCAGTTTCAAACCCGATAGCTCGCCCGGCTCTACCAAGGTCATCTGGCACAGCCACAATGGTTGTGAATGCCATAACTAAGAGGTGCACCAAGAGCAGTGCGCCTACGAGTTTCGCGCTCTGCGGGGATATGTAGGAACGAATCGAGCGCTGCTTGAGGCGCGCAGTGCGGGAGCCTTGTGGGGATGGAGCTTTAATCAAGAGTTCACTGTNNGATGAGCATGAGGCCGACGACTGCAGGCGCAAGCATGAGATATCTGGAACTGGAGCTCTGTGCTAACTGGGCCGCAGCCACGATTCCAACGAGCAAGAAGAGAATGCGAACCGTAAGGGCGGCTTTCCATTGAGAGCTTTCCTTAACCAGTGGAGAGGATGCGCCTCGCGCCCCGGCTAGGGCAAGCACCATGACCACCACCAAGAACGTGCATGCAGCACCAAAGGCTACAACGAGCAGCAAGGCAGACATTCGACCTCCAAGACTTGTACCAACTAATTGATACAAGTCTGCAACCGTTCGGAACTTGTGTCAATACAAAGAGGCGAGTTAT
>DFNY01000230.1:0-244 GCA_002376595.1 Jonesiaceae bacterium UBA3555
TCTGGCTCACCGTCTGAGATATTCTCAGATTCCGTCTCCTTCTGCACAAGGGCAGATGCCTCACGCTCAGCTTCTTCTTGAGCCTCATAGTCATGTGGCCCTGAGAACTGTGCTTGGTAAAGACGCGCATACGCGCCGTTTGCCTTCAACAGTTCCTCGTGGTTGCCTTGCTCTACGATTCGGCCGTCTTCCATAACCAAGATCGTGTCTGCGTCACGGATAGTGGACAAGCGGTGGGCAATCA
>DFNY01000230.1:288-3291 GCA_002376595.1 Jonesiaceae bacterium UBA3555
AAGCGGTGGGCAATCACAAAGCTCGTTCGTTCCGCGCGCAGTGCAGCCATCGCCTTTTGCACCAGAACCTCAGTTCGGGTGTCCACCGATGAGGTTGCTTCATCCAAAATGAGCAACGAAGGGTTTGCGAGGAACGCACGGGCAATGGTGATCAACTGCTTTTCACCAACAGAGACGTTGGTTCCTTCATCATCAATAACTGTTTCGTAGCCCTCAGGGAGTGCCTTAACAAAACGATCCACAAAGGTTGCCTTTGCGGCTTCGATGACTTCTTCGTCGGTGGCATCGAGGCGTCCGTAGCGGATGTTCTCTAGGATGCTTCCCTTGAAGAGCCATGCATCTTGCAGAACCATACCCACCTTTGAACGAAGGTCTGCCCGGGCAAGGTCGGTGATGTTCATGCCATCGAGTTCTATGCTTCCCTGGTTGATCTCGTAGAACCTCATGACGAGGTTAACCAAGGTGGTCTTTCCTGCGCCAGTTGGGCCAACGATGGCTACAGTGTGGCCTGGGTGAGCCTCGAATGAGAGGTCCTCAATGAGTGGAGTTTCCGGGGCATAGGAGAAAGAAACGTTCTTGAATGCAACTCGACCTTCGGTTCGCGCAGGAAGTGACTGCACAGCATTCTCTGGCTGTTGTTCTTCAGCATCGAGAAGTTCGAAGGTACGTTCCGCGCTCGCAACACCGGACTGGAGCATGTTCGCCATTCCGGCCAATTGACCAAGTGGTGAAGTGAATTCACGTGAGTACTGGATGAATGCCGTTGCGTCACCGAGTGTCAGTTGTCCTGATGCCACTCGTAGGCCACCGACTACTGCGATTCCTACGTAGCTGAGGTAGCTGACGAAGTTCATGACCGGGTAGATAGTTCCGGACACAAATTGGGCACCAAATGAAGCGTTGTACAGTTCCTGGTTCTTGGAATCGAAGCGCTCAACCATGTCGGCTTCGCGTCCGAATACCTTCATTAGTTCGTGCCCAGAGAAGGACTCTTCGATTTGGCCGTTCAGTGCGCCAGTGCTCTTCCACTGTGCAGTGAAGAGCTTTTGGGATCGTGTACCTATGACGCCGGCAACGATTCCAGACAGCGGCAAGGCAATGAGCGCGATGAGGGCCAGCTGCCACGACACGATGAACATCATGATGGTGATACCAATGACCGTCAAAACTGACTGGATCATTTGGGAAATCGCCTGCTGGAGTGCGTTCTGAATGTTGTCTACGTCGTTGGTTACGCGAGAGAGCACGTCACCACGCTGGCGTGAATCGAAGTAGTTGATTGGAAGCCTGTTGAGTTTGTCCTCAATGTCCTTGCGAAGTTGGTAAACAACCTTCATAACCAGTTTGTTCATGAGCCAACCTGAGAACCAGGCAAAGAATGACGCCACGAGGTACATCGCGAGCACTGCGATGATGAACTGGCCAAGCTTTTCAAAGTTGATGCCATTTCCTGGGACAAAGTCGAGGCGGGCTAATTGATCGGCCTCGGAGGNNTGCTCTTTGGACACACCTGCAGGTAGGTCTCTACTGAGAACACCTGCATAGATCACGTCCATTGCTTTACCAAGAATCCTTGGTGCAATAACGGTCAGCACTACGGAGGCTATTCCGGTGAGGACCACAATTGCCATACCTACACGGTATGGACCCAATAGACCGATGAGGCGCTTTGCGGAAGGCCAGAAGTGCTGGGCTTTGCGTGGAGGCGCTCCTTCTGCCCACACGTCGATTTGCCCGGCATCAGCAAACTCATCAACTTCCGGCTCAGTAGCGTTGTGCTGTGAGTCATCAATAGCTTCAGTTTTTTTGACGCGAGCCATCACGCTACCTCCTCTGCGGTGAGCTGCGAAGCAACAATTTCTTGGTAGGTGGAAGACGATTCCAAGAGTTCCTCGTGAGTTCCTTGGGCCACAATGCGCCCGTCGTCGAGCACCAGAATTTGGTCGGCACCGGTAATTGTGGAGACTCGTTGGGCCACGATGATCACCGTAGCATCACGGGTGGGTTCAACGAGCGCTGCTCGCAGCCGCGCATCCGTTGCCACGTCGAGGGCAGAGAATGAGTCATCGAAGAGGTAGACCGATGGTCGTGACACAATTGCGCGTGCTATGCACAGGCGCTGGCGTTGTCCTCCGGAAACATTGGTGCCGCCCTGTGAAACAGCGGAATCCAAGCCGTGCTCCCGCTCAGACACAAAGTCAGCCCCCTGCGCGATTTCAAGCGCGTCCCAGAGTTCTGCCTCGGTGGCCTCTTGTGCACCAAAGCGCAGGTTCGAGGCTATCGTTCCGGAGAACAGATAAGGGCGTTGCGGAACCGATGCAATGGTTTGTGAGAGCGCCTCACGGCTGAGTTCCTTGACTGGAACGCCTCCTACCAAGAGCTCGCCTTCCGAAACGTCATAGAGCCGCGGTACCAGATTGAGCAGCGTGGACTTTCCTGTTCCTGTCGCACCGATGATTGCAGTTGTTTGTCCTGGACGTGCCACGAATGAAAGATCGCGAAGGACGGGAGTTTCCGCGCCCTGATAACCAAACGACACATTGCGGAACTCCACTGTGCCATCAGCAGGGGTTGGACCACCGGTAGCCTTTTCTTTCATGCTTGGTGTGGTGTCAATGACTTCACCAATACGTTCAGCACAAACCATTGCGCGAGGGATCATCATTGCCATGAAGGTACCCATCATGACTGCCATGAGGATCTGCAGAAGGTATTGAAGGAAAGCGGTGAGCGCACCAACCTGCACGAGGCCTTGGTCGACTCGGTGACCACCGAACCACAGCACCGATGCCGTAGCGATGTGCAGAATCATTCCGATGAGGGGGAACATCAGCACGAATAGGTTTCCTACGCGTACACCAACAAGGGTGAGTTTGGCGTTAGCATCTTCGAAGCGATCGGTTTCGTGACGCTCACGAACGAATGCCCGCACCACTCGCAACCCTGTGATTTGCTCACGCAAAACGCCGTTAATTCCGTCGATTCGGTCTTGCATTTGGCGGA
>DFNY01000230.1:3391-3786 GCA_002376595.1 Jonesiaceae bacterium UBA3555
TACGTCTTTGCGCAGGTCACGGCCAATTGCCATCGACACTTGGGCACCGTAATAGACAGCACCAACTGCAGTGACTACTTCTGCCAGAGCAACGGCAAGCATGATGCCACCGGTTCTCCAGATATATGGGATATCTCCGTTGAGTACGCCGGTATCAATGATTCGCGCGTTCAGAGAAGGTAAATACAGCAACGCTATGGTCGTTGCAAGGTGCAGCACAAGAACTAGGGCAATCTGACCAACGTAAGGTCTAGAGTGCTTCAGTATGAGACGCACGAGCATGCGGGACGCTCCTAACACAGATGCAATTGCGATGGATCGAAACGACCCAATCCCTAATTGTGCCTCAGCGCTATGACATTGCGCGCGCTATTTATGCTGAAGCGAAAAACGTT
>DFNY01000230.1:3797-5488 GCA_002376595.1 Jonesiaceae bacterium UBA3555
CGACCAGCGCACCTAGACAGACTCAAGTAGGTACTCGTCGTGAAGCAATTACTGCCCGATAAGGGCAGGGCCATACTTAGCAAGCAAGGCAACAAAGATGAGCACAAACCAGCCGATAACTACATACAAGTCACCGTGGTTGCGAACAAAACTACGTGCTCGTTCGCGTCCGACACCGGAGCGCCAAATGTTGTCTTCACGAATGTTGTAGTGCAGCAAAGACATGAATATGACTGGCGTTGCCAAAGTAATGACAAGGCACCATGGGCATACCGCGCCAATGACAAACAAAGACTGTGTAAACAACCAGATAGCGAACGCCGTAGCAAATAGGTAAATCACCTGCTCGGTGAGTGCGAACCAGCGCGGCAATTTGATGCCGCTCAATCCGAGAAGCGCCATGGTCACAACCATGGGCTCGAACATTAGGCCAAGGAATGCGTTGGGGAAGCCGAAGGCCGACGCTTGCCAAGACAACGCCACGGACCCACAGTTCAGCACCGCATTGACGTTACAGAACAACGCTGTTTCTGGGTTTTCCGCCAGCTTGATTGCATCAACGGCCAGAACGAACGCGGCAAGGAGCGATACAAGCGCCGCTCCGAGCATCACCGAGAAGATTCGCTTGTTTGAATGCCTACGCGCAGTCAGCGCATTACGCATCTCCTCCAGTTCGCTCGCAGAGATGTCAGCAAAGTCATCTTCAACTGTGCTTGGCTCATTGATCTGGCTGTCAGTGCGAGTCATCGGCTCCCCTAGTTTTCGTGTGCTCGAATCTAAGCATGGCTGGGAAATCTTTGGTTTTCTGGGGACGTTTGTCCCAATCAGCCACTTTTTCTGACACACAGCAAGAAACCACTCCCCTCAGCCGATTCCGTTGGGGACCCACCTAAGCCGTAATGTGTAGGCATGAGCACTACACAACGTACCCACACTAAGGTGGACGCAATTGCGGACGCCCACCTGGCCACATACTGCGAACAGAACCCATTCGCCGCCACATCCATTGGCATTAAGGGCTATGACCACTTGGTCACTGACCTCTCCCCTACGGGCCTACGCGCACTGCATGAACTCAACTTGCGCACACTCTCCCAACTCCAAGACGCTCCGATTGCAGATGAGGTTGACAAGGTCACTGTTGCAGCAATGCGAGAGCGCCTCGGCCTAGAAGTGGAGATGTTCGAGTCAGGCTGGGTTTTTGCAGACCTCAATAACATTGCGTCCCCTCTTCAGGCACTGCGCGACGTGTTTGATATTGCACCGACAGCGACTTGGGAAGACTGGGATGCGATTGCCCAGCGCATGTCACTACTCCCGGTAGCGGCACACGGCTATATTGACTCTCTAAAACACGGCGTTAGTTTGGGCAAAATCCCCGCGCTCCTCCAAGTAAATGAAGGAATTGGTCAAGCGCGCGAAATCGCAGACCCGAACACTTCGTTCTTCAAGGCCTTCATCAACTCCCCGCAGGCTCTAGAAGTAATTGCGACGGCACCGCAGCCAGAGCAACTCACCGAGCACCTAGCAAGGGGCGCAGACGCCGCAATTGAAGCGCACACTTTGGTAGCAAACTACCTAGAGGAAGAACTCAAGTCCGTTGCACCTACCAAAGACGCAGCTGGGCGTGAACGCTACGAACTAGCATCGCGCGCATTCCTTGGTGCACGCATCGACTTGGATGAAACCTG
>DFNY01000230.1:5504-8829 GCA_002376595.1 Jonesiaceae bacterium UBA3555
ACCCTGCACTCCACAGCAGACCTCAAAGAGTGGATGCAACGCACATCGGATGCGGTCATCAATGAGCTCAACGGTGTTCACTTTGACATTCCCGAACCCGTGCAATCACTTGAATGCATGATTGCTCCAACCCAGAACGGCGGAATCTACTACACGCCACCATCAGACGATTTCTCCCGTCCTGGCCGCATGTGGTGGTCTGTCCCACCAGCAGTTACTACGTTCAACACGTGGCGTGAGAAGACCACCGTTTTCCACGAGGGCGTCCCAGGACACCACCTTCAGTTGGGGCAAGCGGTGTACTTGCGCGAGACCTTGAACTCCTGGCGCCGTTTGGGTTGCTGGGTTTCTGGACACGGTGAGGGTTGGGCCCTGTATGCAGAGCGCCTGATGGAAGAGCTGGGTTACTTGGACGATCCAGCTGACAAGTTGGGCATGCTGGACGGTCAGCGCTTGCGGGCTGCGCGCGTGGTCCTCGACATCGGTGTTCACCTTGAAAAGCCATGCCCTGAGAAGTGGGGCGGCGGCGTGTGGGATTCCGAGAAGGCATGGGAGTTCCTCAAAGCCAACGTCAACATGGAGGAAGGCTTCGTCCGCTTCGAACTCAACCGCTATCTGGGTTGGCCAGGACAGGCCCCGGCTTACAAGGTTGGTCAGCGTTTGTGGGAAGAAATCCGCGCAACGGCTCAGGAATCGGCTGCGGCTCGCGGTGAAGAATTCTCATTGCGCGACTTCCATGCGCGCGCACTCGCTCTTGGTTCGGTAGGCCTAGACGTACTGAAAGATGCCTTGAGCTAGGTTTTTGACGGCAACATTCGCTGTTGAACTAGGCGGTGCCTAATGGCACTGATCTGGGGCAATCGCATCAGGGGTAGAAGCTTTGTGCTTCTGCCCCTGATGCGTTGGCGGCTAGAGTTGGCACGTGACTATCTTTGTTCTAGCTTCCCAATCACCCGCACGTCTATCCACGCTTCGTGGCGCCGGAATTGAGCCGACGGTCATCGTCTCCAACGTTGATGAAGATGCGATTATTGACCGGCTGCGGTCCGGTGACGCTCCGGCTTCGCCTACTGAGACTGTGTTGGCCTTGGCTCGGGCAAAGTGTGAAGCAGTCGTTGCTCAGATAGGTGCGCAACCTCTTTCCGACGAGGCCCTGGGCGGGCATTCTGACCGCGCCTTTGTGCTCGGATGCGACTCGATGCTGGAGTTTGGCAACGAGATAGTAGGAAAGCCACACAGCGCGGAAGTTGCCCGCGAGCGCTGGCGCGCTATGCGGGGGCAGAGCGCAATCTTGCACACTGGTCATTGGGCGGTAACCATAACTGGGAAAGGTGAGTTAATAGCTCATGCAGGGCAAACAACATCCACAACTGTGCATTTTGCTGATGTTGGTGACGAAGAAATAGATGCCTACGTCGCCACCGGTGAACCCTTGCACGTTGCCGGAGGGTTCACTATTGATGGATTAGGCGGAGCGTACATCACTGGAGTTGAAGGCGATCACCACTCGGTTGTGGGAGTGAGTTTGCCACTAGTTCGAAATCTTGCAATATCGCTGGGCGAGGCTTGGCACGAATTCTGGAACCTCTAGATCAGATTTTGTGCGCTTCACACCAAACTTGTTCGCGCAATAAGGAAAAGCGCTCTCCCGCTATAGAGGATTCCTACAAACCATAGGTATCGGGGTTGCCGCTGCATCCAATATTTTCTGCCACCAGTGCTGCGGTACCAATAGTTGCGCGNNGCCAACCGCGGAGAAATCGCACTGCGAATCATCCGCGCCTGCGCCGACTACAACGTCGACAGCGTTGCCGTATACGCGGACTCTGACCGCGACGCCCAACACGTAAAGCTAGCCACAGAGGCATATTCGCTGGGCGGCGAACGCGCACAAGACACGTATCTGGATATCCCAAAACTGCTGGATGTTGCACAGCGATCCGGCGCCAACGCCGTGCACCCTGGCTACGGATTCCTCGCTGAGAACGCATCATTTGCGGCAGCAGTCATCGAAGCTGGTCTCATCTGGATTGGGCCTTCACCTGAAGCAATTGAGGGACTAGGAGACAAGGTCTCGGCTCGCCACATTGCCCAGCGCGCAGGGGCACCGTTGGTTCCAGGTACGCCAGATCCCGTAGAGTCCGCCGACGAAGTCCACGCGTTTGCCCGCGAGTTTGGCCTACCTGTAGCAATCAAGGCTGCATTCGGTGGCGGAGGACGTGGCCTTAAAGTGGCTCGTACCGNNCGCGGCGAGTGCTTCGTTGAGCGCTACCTTGACCGTCCGCGCCACGTGGAGACTCAATGCTTGGCCGATGCACACGGCAATGTATCGGTGGTTTCCACACGAGACTGCTCGTTGCAGCGTCGCCACCAGAAACTGGTTGAAGAAGCCCCTGCTCCATTCCTCACCGATGAGCAAAACACACGCCTTGTGGAATCCTCTAAAGCGATCTTGAAAGAGGCCGGTTACCAAGGCGCAGGCACCTGCGAGTTCTTGGTGGGAACTGACGGAACTATCTCATTCCTCGAAGTCAACACCAGGCTCCAAGTCGAACACCCAGTGACCGAAGAAATAACCGGCGTAGACCTCGTAGTGGAGCAGTTCCGCATTGCCGAGGGTCTTGCATTGACTGACCTTGATCCAGCTCCGCGCGGGCACTCCATTGAGTTCCGCATTAACGGCGAGGACCCTGCACTCAACTTCCTCACTCAGCCGGGCCGAATCACTTCTTTGGTCTTCCCGTCGGGCCCAGGAGTGCGCGTGGACTCAGGCGTGGTCGAAGGCGATGCTATTTCCGGTTCATTCGACTCAATGATTGCCAAGGTCATTGTCACCGGAGCAGACCGTCCTCAGGCTCTGGCCCGAGCCCGACGCGCACTGGCAGAAATGACAGTTGAGGGTATCCCAACTGTCCTCCCATTCCACAAAGCAGTTCTCGATTCCGACGCGTTTGCGCCTTCAGATCCCTCGACTCCTTTCTCTATCTACACCAGTTGGATCGAATCTGAGTTCCTTGACGTGTGCCGAGCACTTGCTCCAGCAACAACTGCAACAAACGAAGAAGCTCAAGAACCAGCAACTGAGCGTGTCGTAGTGGAAGTAGGCGGGAAACGCCTAGAAGTGGTGATTCCGGCCGGGCTAAGCCTCGCGCAAGGACGTGCTGGCAACGCAGTGCGCAGACCAGCCCGCCGAAGCGGCACAAAGGTGGCAGCCGCATCAGGAGCGTCTCTGACCTCTCCTATGCAAGGAACTATTGTCAAGGTTGCCGTTGAAGAGGGAGCAGTCGTTGCAGCCGGGGACCTCATCGTGGTGCTTGAAGCAATG
>DFNY01000097.1:0-173 GCA_002376595.1 Jonesiaceae bacterium UBA3555
CCCACTATTTTCAAGAGTAGGGGCAGCGCAACAGGTTGCTAAGAAACAAGCCGACGCGAAACAAGCCGATGCCGACCGGACTACTGCGCACACCCACAACGGCAAAAGTGCAGGTTCTACTCATAGTGGGGGAGCGGCAATGACACTCAAAGCACGCAACGGTGCGCGCACAC
>DFNY01000097.1:278-645 GCA_002376595.1 Jonesiaceae bacterium UBA3555
TCGCGCTGGGCAACCGGTACCGCGGAGCGCCACCCACAGTGTTCCGCAGAATAGCCAAGAAGCTCGAGATGCTCGGGTGGTTCCAAACAGCCATCTGCTTTGTCATCATTCTGTACTACGCGGTGATCATTGCCTGGGCCGCCAGCTATGCAGTGTTCTCACTCAAACTCAGTTGGGGTGAGGACGCCGCCGGGTTCTTCCTAAACGACTTCCTGCACATCACCGAAAAACCAGGGCTCACCGGTGACTTTGTCGGGCCAATTGTGTGGGTACTCATCGGAGTTTGGACGGTGACGCTCGTAATTCTGGCCCTCGGAGTGCAACGAGGACTAGAACGCGCGAACATAGTGTTCATCCCTCTTCTGGT
>DFNY01000097.1:666-2998 GCA_002376595.1 Jonesiaceae bacterium UBA3555
GGGCGCACTCGACGGCCTCAGCGCATTCTTCACGCCAAACTGGGCTGCCCTAGCCGAACCAAAAGTATGGCTAGCAGCGTACGCGCAAATCTTCTTCTCACTCTCCATCGCATTCGGAATCATGATCACGTACGCCAGTTACATCAAGAAACGCGAGAACCTCACGGGACCGGGCCTAGTGGTTGGTTTTGCCAACTCGTCGTTCGAGATTCTTGCCGGAATTGGCGTGTTCTCAACGCTTGGGTTCATGGCTCAACAGCAGGGCATCTCCATCGCGGAGATAGACTCAATCAAAGGTGTTGCGCTCTCCTTCATGACCTTCCCTTCGATTGTGTCCCAAATGCCAGGCGGCCAAGTCTTTGGATTCTTGTTCTTCATGTCCTTGGTACTTGCCGGACTGACCTCGCTGATCTCTCTACTCCAAGTAGTCTCTGCAAGCTTCCAAGACAAGTTCGGNNTCTGGTCGGTGCCGTCCTATCCATTGCGCTGTTTGCACGAACCGAGGGCCTGCACGTACTCGACTCGGTAGACAAATGGGCAAACGAAGTAGGAATCGTCGGATCAGCAATCCTGATGCTCGGCGTACTGCTCGTGCTACGCATGTTCCCGGTCCTGCGAGACCACTTGAACGCAAATTCAAGTTTCAAGGTAGGGAAAATCTGGTTGACGCTGGTGGGAGTCATTGTTCCCCTGGTGCTCCTAGCCATGTTCACCATCGAAGTGGTCAACGTAATCAGAACCCCGTACAACGGATATCCACACTGGTTCAACAACCTCTTTGGATGGGGTGCCATAGTGCTGATGGCAGTCTTGACCGCGATCTTTACGGCAATACGCTGGCGTCAATCCCCGGACGAGTTCATACCGGAACCTACTCTGCCTGGTGAAAGGATCAGTGCACGAGCTCTTGTCGCACCCGGGGCACGTCACGCCGGATCCACGGATAAATCAGACACTTCCGCCTCACCAAGTAGCGCCCGCTATGCCGTGGACGTCAACCTCACTGACAAGGAGAACTGAGCATGCCAGCCAGCGCCATCACCATGATGATTATTGCCCTCCTCGTACTGTGGGGTGGGCTTGCAGTCGCAATCGTGCTGCTAGTGCGGGCAAAACCTGCCCACACACAAGAAACTCCCAATGAGGATGAATTTTCGGAAGCAGAAAGCCACAACACGATTGGCTAGTTGTGACTACTCCTTAGAAATCAACCTTCCCACAACGTTCTCGGGGCCTTGTGTAGGAAACCGTTCGCTGTTGCGCGCAAGCTTCGCTTGGGCAGCGGCACCCAAATCCACTCCGAGGACATCAGCCAACCGAACCAAGTAGATAAAGACGTCCGCGAGTTCATCACCAATGCGTTCCCGGCGTTGGGGGCTTTGGAATTCAGAGACAACAGCGTCTTCACGAGTCCATTGCACCAACTCGGCGACTTCACCCACCTCACCCATGAGCGCAAGCAGCAACGACTTTGGGTCTTGGAACTGTTCCCAATCACGTTGCACAGAAAACTCGCGAACGGCGGCAGTGAACTCGGCAATATTTGTCATGACTCTACCCTGCCATATAGGAGCCTGAAGTTAGGCAAGGATAACCAAAAATCGGCGGAATTACGCCGTTTCCTTAGGTGTCCCTTGGTTTCGGGTTGGCTGTGAACTTGTTAGTGTTTCAAGTAGAAGCAGTCCGATGACACGTCATCGAATGATCATGTGCCCACGTTTGAGGGAGCGCCCCATGGCAAACCAATTTGCACCGAACTCGCAGTCCACTGCACACACCGCCTCAACAATGCCAGAGACCAACGGCGCAGGTGCGGCCGTGTCTCCGTCCAAACGAGACCTTAAGCGGTGGCGCAACCACTTGGCCGATGAACTCGCTGAAGGTGTGGTGTACCGGGAGCTCGCTGCGCGTCGCACGGGGGAGGAACGAGAGATCCTTCTAGGCTTGGCAGCAGCTGAAGAACGCCACGCCGAGCACTGGCGCACACTCCTGGGGGACAACATTGGTAAGCCCCTCAAAGGCTCAAAGCGCACCAGACTATTGAGCATCCTTGCAAAGCGGTTTGGAGGAGTGTTCATTCTGGCACTTGCTCAACAAGCCGAAGGCCGCACAGAGTACGACACAGAGCCAGCTGCTCCAGCCCAGATGCTCGCAGATGAACGCATCCACGGTGAAGTGGTGCGAGGGCTGGCTACTCGTGGCCGCCGACGCATGTCAGGCACATTTAGGGCAGCAGTGTTTGGCGCAAACGACGGTTTGGTGTCCAACCTGGCCTTGATCTTGGGTGTTGGTGCCTCCGGTGTTTCTCACGGAACTGTGTTGTTGTCAGGTA
>DFNY01000097.1:3062-26165 GCA_002376595.1 Jonesiaceae bacterium UBA3555
CAAGGCAATTGGTGACCTTGATGTGGATGAAAACGAACTAGCGTTGGTGTACCGGGCCCGCGGAATGGACGCCGACACGGCGACCGCTCACGCGCAAAAGGTTATGGAGAACTTCTCTTCATCCACACGCATTGCAGACGACATTGAGACCGATAGCCATGAAGCCATTGGTACACCGTGGGGTGCCGCTATCTCGAGCTTCCTGTTCTTTGCATCCGGCGCACTGATCCCAATCCTTCCGTACATGTTTGGAGCCAGCGGACTAGTTGCTGTGGCATGGTCAGCAGGGCTCGTAGGTATCGCATTGCTGCTCACCGGAGCGAGCGTTGGCGTGCTCTCGGGTTCGTCACCAGTCAAGCGGGCACTGAGGCAGCTAGCCATCGGTCTCGGAGCTGCGACAGTCACCTACGTTCTGGGCCTTCTGTTTGGCACCACGATCTCTTGAGATTCTTCCTTGCGGAACTCAGGGCTAGCGTAGACAGGTGTGGGGGGGGAAACNNAGAGGTTAGGTCTACTTGGAGCGCTTGGTTTCCAGAATGATTGAACCGTCCTGATGCAGTCGCGCCGAAACAACTTCCGCCATTCCGCTGGACGTGGAGACCTTGATAGTGCCAACTGCAGGGTACTGGCCGGGGCTGTGCGCTACGAGCGCCTCTCTGGTGCGCAGTGCATTGTTGAGTTGTTCCACAATTGCTTGGGGAGAACCTGCAAGTGCGTCAGATGGAGAGACTGCACTTGATTCTCGGGCTGCACGCTTGGCACGTTGCCGCTCAGCGCGCTCTTCTTCCTTCTTGTGTAGGAGATACGCAATGCGATCCTGCTCAGACGTTTTAGCTAGTTCGGCTTCAGCAGCCGCAGCGCGCTCGCGTTCTTCTAGCTCACGCTGTTGCAATGCCAAGCTCTCTTCTTGTTCGCGCCGGTACGCTTCCTCGCGTCGAGCCTGTTCCGCTAGCCGCTTCTGCTCAGCTTCGATTCGGAGTCGTTCTTCTTCGGCCCTTCGGGCTTCTTCAGCGCGGCGCTCAGCGTCAAGCCGTTCTTGTTGCTCAATGAAGGCACGCTCTTGATGTGCGAACTGTTGTGCAATCCTCTCGCGCTCGCGTGCAAGACGGTACTCTTCGGCAGCCAGGTATTCCTCTTGTGCTCTGCGAGCAGCAGCTATTTCTTCGAGGCTGGAGGGGACTGCTCCTGGTGAAAATGCAACGCTTTGCGCTGGGGAAGCTGCGGTGCGCGCTCGCACTGGCAGCGGCCCAGCAGTATCTGAGCTGGTGCGCGGGCTTCCCACAGATTGCGGGCTTCCTGCCGGATTCGGCGCAACGTACGCAGATGCTGGTGATGGCGCGGACTGTTCGAGGGCTGGCGCGATGCCCGGAGCGCTGCTTGGTGTGTGTTTGCGTGCTTTGGATTGTGCAGCAATGGCTTCGTGGGCAACGTCGGCCGCGGCTCGAGTCTGAGCGCTTGGCTCTGAGCTTGCTCGAGTTTGTGCCAACGAGACGTGTGGGGCTAACTGCTTGACCCGATTGATCCGCGTGAGAGGCTTACGCAGTTCCGATCCACCTTGCAGGGAGGATTCGTAGGTGCGAAGAGCTTCAACTGCGCTCTGGCGTAATCGTTCTACGGCCTGGCGTGGATATCCCTGACCTGTGGCGAGTTTGAACTTGGCTCCGGCCGCTTCAATGGCGGTGAGGCCCTGTGGGTGCAAACAACCATTGAGTTCGTAGTGTTCAAGCGTCATGATCAGTCGGTCCAAGTAGGCATCTGCATGCACGGTGTCGACTGCGTCCCGCAGGGAGTAGTTGAACGTCCGCGCTGCTCGGGCATCATTGGAGGTCAGCATGTCAAAAGAGTACGGGTTGAACTCCCCATTTGGAATGAATTCCAGATGGGGAGTAGTCACCTCTTCAGGATTGGACCTTCTCGCAGAAGTGTAGGTCTACGGCAGCGGGATGTTTCTTAGGTTGGAACGAGCCATGGAAACGACCTCGCCGAGGCCTCCACCTAGCACCTCTTTGCTCATAGCAATGGTGAAACCTGCCACCTGACCTGCTGTGATTGTTGGTGGCATGGACAGTGCGTGAGGGTCCGTCACAATGTCTATGAGGGCCGGTCCAGGCGCACTCAGCAGTTGACCTAATGTGCCCTCCAACTGCTTTGGATCCTCTACACGCACGGAGTTGATGCCCAACGCTGATCCAACTGCCGCGTAGTCCACTGCAGTGGAATCAGTTCCAAAGGCCGGTAGGCCGTCAACCAGCATTTCCAACCGGACCATGCCAAGCGTGGAATTGTTGAAAACAACCACCTTCACCGGCAACTGATACTGGGCAATGGTGATGAGGTCACCCATAAGCATGGACAAGCCGCCATCACCGCACATCGCAATGACTTGACGATTAGGCTCTGCAGCAGCAGCTCCAATCGCGTGTGGCATGGCGTTTGCCATCGATCCGTGCAAGAACGAACCAATCACGCGGCGCTTGCCGGTTGGCGTGATGTAGCGCGAAGCCCACACATTGCACATACCCGTATCCACAGTAAACACGGCGTCATCAGCCGCAACCTGATCCAGAATATCTGCCGCGAATTCCGGGTGAATTGGAATGAGATCCTGTGCGCTCTTGCCCTTATAAGCGCCCACCACCCCGGACATCGCCTTGAGGTGTTTCTTGCGCATGGAATCCAAGAACTTGCGTGACTTCGCGGCCTTGACCAGTGGCATCACTGCCAAGATGGTCTCTTTCACATCACCAACAACAGCAACATCTAGCCGAGTACGCCGTCCTAAGTGCGCAGGATCGATGTCAATCTGAGCGGTGGCCAAATCCTGCGGCAGGAACTGGTCATACGGAAAGTCAGCCCCAAGCAGAATCACCAAGTCACTGTCATGCATGGCGTCGTAGCAAGACCCATATCCAAGTAGTCCTGACATTCCCACGTCAAAGGGATTGTCATACTGGATCCACTCCTTGCCGCGCAGCGAGTGGCCCACAGGCGCCGCAATTTTGTCTGCCAGCGCAAGCACTTCGTCGTGAGCCCCACGCACACCAGCGCCAGCGAAAATAGTGACCTTCTTAGCGCTGTTGATCGCATCGGCGAGAGCGCGCAGTTGCTCAAGCGCAGGAATCACGCGCGGCTTTGCTGGNNCAATGTTGGGCGCCTTCGCTGGGGCTACCAAATCAGCTACGTCACCAGGAATGGTCAGCACGGCAACGCCAGGGCCAGCAAATGCATGGCGAATAGCTGAACCAATCACACGGGGAGCTTGAGTCGCACCGGAAATCATCTCGGAATACACCGAACACTCGGTGAACAAGCGGTCTGGATGGGTCTCTTGGAAGTAACCTGTGCCAATTTGCGCGCTAGGAATGTGGCTCGCAATTGCGAGTACAGGGACCCGTGAACGGTTGGCATCGTACAGTCCATTGATCAGGTGCAAGTTACCGGGCCCGCACGATCCGGCACAGACAGCCAAGCGGCCAGTAAGTTCGGCTTCAGCGGCAGCCGCGAACGCAGCGACCTCTTCGTGTCGCACTTGGATCCAACGAATATCTTCGCCAGATTTTTGAGCACGACGCACCGCATCAACGATTGGATTGAGGCTGTCGCCCACAATTCCATAGATGTGTGTGGCTCCCGCAGCAATGATCTGCGAAACCAAAAGATCAGCAATTGTCTTGGGTGAAGACTTAGACATGGAAACTCCTTTTCGCGGGTTAGGACTACTTCCATACTTGACCCAAAAAGCCCCGCCCGCATGTTGTTGCGGGGCCAAAAAGGGGATTGGTGATCAATGAGACAGGTTCTTTGCCCGGTGCAAGTTGGGCAAATGAGGAGTGCCGCAGGAAAACGCAATTCGCGCTTTCCTGCGGCACTGTCGTTCACACGTGCGCCAGCTGCTTCTTAGGCATTAAGCCGTGGGGTGTTCCTGGATGGTGTGGATTGCGGTCCGCGCACGAAGAGTACGCGCAGCGAGCAACGCGATGAATACTTGGCTTACTCCGGNNGGGACACGCCCACGCCTAGCGCAGTTCCCACCCAAGTCAAGCCCTCAGTGAGCTGGCGGGGGGACACCACCAACTGAATGATGTTGTTTCCGTTGATCAGGGTTGGTGAGATAGCGAATCCGGCAAGAAACATGGCTAGCGAGAGCATGACCAGGTTCTTGGCAATGAAGAACATGCACACCAGAACACCAAGGGCAATGATTCCTACCAGGAATCGCTTCCATAGCGGGGAAGCCCATTGGCGCGCACCGTAGGCGAGTCCGGAAATGCAGGAGCCCAGAGCGAATACGCCGAGCACAATTCCGGAGCTTCCCTTGCTTCCTTGCTCTTCGGCAAAGGCAATAGTTGAAACGTCTGCGGCTCCAAAGATTACGCCCGTGCAGATAAAGATCGCGATGATTGCGAGTACCCCTGGGTTGCGAAGCACGGTGGGTACGTGTTCTCCCGCAACGGGTTTCACCAGTGGTGGTTCGGTGCTTCGTTGGCTGAGGAACCAGAATCCACCCAAAACCATGAGGAAGATTGGCACCACAAGGCCTGACCACGAAGCTATCGACGTGGCTAGCAGTGTTGCGGCAATTGGGCCAATAACAAAGATGAGTTCGTCGATGGCTGCCTCAAGCGAGTAGGCAGTGTGGAGTTCGCGTGGGTCTTTGATTACCTGCGACCATCGGGCACGGACCATCGCTCCGATGGAGCCGATGGTGGCACCGGTGGCAATCGCAAATACGTACAGCAGAACGGCGGATTGGTTGGTTACCGCACTTATGACGAGCGCGGTCAGTGAGAGCGAAGACACCACCACCATGGGACGCATGATGCGGGCTTGGCCCTTGCGGTCCACAAGTTTGGCAATTTGCGGTGAGCACAGTGCCTGCGCGATGACGTAAGCCGCCGAAACCCGTCCTCCTAGTTCATAGGAGTCGTAGAGCCCTTCGATCATCAAGATGATTCCGAGGCCCACCATTGACATGGGGAAGCGGGCGAGGGCTCCGGATAGGGAGAACGCTTTGGTACCGGGTTTTGAATAGACTACTGCGTACGGGTTGCGCGAGGNNGGGGATGACGTTTTGGGGCTGTGGCCCAGCCAGTAGCGTCCGATTCGTGGCAGAGTTAGATCAGGACATTGTGTAGGGACTGCGGAGGTTGCCATGTCAGAGACTTTTGAACACGCTTCTTCGGAACGTGAAGAAGAAGGCTACGAAATCATTCAGGTTGAGGACGAGCACCGCTTCGTGGCTCGCATGGATTCTGGCGTTGAAGCCGGCTATCTGGAGTACGACCTGCAGGGGCAGGGCCTCTTCAACAAGGTTTTGGCAATCCCGCACACGGTGGTCAAACCTGAGTTCGGCGGGCGGGGTATTGCATCTGAGCTAGCTTCGGAGGCATTCTCTTGGGCTCGGAAGATNNCGCAGTACATTGATCGCAACCCGGTGTATCAAGACTTGCTCACTGAGCCCGAAGAAGACTTCGACAACGACTGACTCACGGTTATTGCGGGAGCAAGTGCATATTTGATCTAAAGCGATTCGGCTAGGCCAACAGGGTGTCCAGTGCGGCGTGGAGTTTGAGGTTCATCTTCTCCACGTGCACGGGCACCCATTCGTCTGTGTAGGCTCTGGGTTTCACTTCAATGATCAACAGCAAGTAGAAGTACACGCGGTACAGGAGCAAGCGCGCATCTTCACTGCTCAGTGCGCCGGCTTGGGGCAACTCACGCGGAATGCGAATCTGCGCCAGAGCCGAGGCCACATCGTGGTCCACCTCACCCAAACCATCAACAGGTCCTTGAGTTGCTAGGTGCGCGATCCGGGCGGCCTCGTCTTCGTAGCCCTGCGCTAGAGCTGCCGGAATGGGCCCCTGACCAATCTGATCTGCACCTACAAAGTCGAAGAGTGGGTCGCCGTAGCATGCGCGTTCGGTGTCTATGACCCCAACTAGGTTCTTTTCATCGTCTATGAACGCATTGCCTAACCAGAGATCCATGTGAACCAGGTGAGGGTACTGCACAGCGTCCAAAGATTCACTGTGGCGATCGAATGCGGCCCAGACCCGATCAACGTCAACGTTGGAGCCCCAGGTTTTAGCGTCATCCAAGAGTGCTCCAAGGGCTAAACCGAAGGCCTCCTTCCAAGTGGACGCTTGGAGCTGAGTGCTCGACGGATACCCAAACTGTTGACCAACAATAGTGTTGACCCGGGCAAACCATGCACCACGCTGTGTGCCCACCGTGGGATCATCATGTGGCACCGCACCAGAATCATGCAGAAGGTTCCACGGGGTTCCAGGCAAGAATGACGCAACCACAACATCGCCGTCAACGTGCTGCCTAGAAAAGTCGGTGTAGATGACTTGCGGCATGAGGAGTGCTGGCTTGTGAGCAGCCAACTGGTACACGTCACGTTCAGTGCCAATGATGTTGTGCTCGTAGGTCAGCACGCTTGAGGTATCCGCCGGAGCGGACTTAACCACAACCGTGCGCCCATCACTCAGTTCGACTTTGAACGTAGTGGCAAACATTCCACCAGTGAGTTTCTCAGCGCTGACGAATCCGCCTAGCGGCGTTAGGATCTGCGCGAGTTGTTCCATGCTGATTTCAAGTGCAGGCATGTAGTCATACTAGGCTCCTGACATGCAAGAACAGCTCACCCCTCGCAGGAGTGAGCTGTTCCTTGCTTGACGGGCAGTCCAAGAACTTGGTTCGGGCCAGGTACAGCAGCCTTGTTGCGTACTTACGGCAACCTTGATGCTTGAGTACTTTTCCTAGCGCTTTGAAGCCCTATATCCGGCTGCTTGGGCAGCGGCTTCGGTGCTGAAGCAGTCCTCTGGCTTGGTGCGGCTGTAGTACTGACCTCCCGGTACGTGATAGATGCCAGAATCTGCATTGCCCTTGATGGGGTAGCCGGCTGGGCAGTCGTAGCCACCGGTACCTGGAACCCGCGTCTTCTTGGCTGCTTGAGTAGTAATCTTCAGGGTCTGCTTGAGGGTCTTGGTTTTGACGGCGCTTGATGTGCCCACCTTGTATTTCACCGTGGTGGTCACAGTGTAGGTACCAGCCTTGAGCGCGACCGAAGTCTTGCTCTTAGCAACGGTCTTTCCTGACTTGACCACAGTCAGGGTCTTGGACGTTACTTTGATCTTGCCGGCCACCTTCACCGTTGGCTTGATGGTGACTGACCTACCCTTTGCCACCTTCTTGTTGGCAATCTTGCTAATGGTCACCGTGTTCTTTGAAGCCTTGATGGCGGTGGCCACTGTCGCTGTCTGTGCGGTTGGCGTATTGAACGCGGAGGCCGGGCCAGCAATGAGGATAAAACCAACCGTTGTTGTAATGAGGGCGGCAGCTAGTCGGGCGGCAGCCGGACGCAAGGCAGGACGTGACATCGAAATCCTCTGGTGGGGGCGGATAGTACGCCCATACTATGTACGCAATTGGCTACATTCAATAATTTTGGGGTTTTTACGACACTTTGGAAGTAAAGAAAAAGATGGCATTGCCCCTACTACTCCAAATAGCCTGCTGACATGGAACAACACAACGGAACGAACGTTCGTGTCACGTGGGAAGAAGCGCGTGACACCAACCTTGCTAACTGGAATGATCGCGTCCCAATCCACGTGGGATCGGGGTATGACATCAGTGGCTTTACCACCGACCCTGCCAATATCTCCCAAGTTGTGCGCGGTGATTTGCCTTTTCTTGAAAGCCACCTAGAGGGCAACACGATCCGTGGCAAGAAGCTATGCCACTTGCAGTGCCACGTAGGTACGGACACACTTTCATTTGCGCGCCTTGGGGCAGATGTCACTGGAGTAGATTTTTCGCAGCCTGCTCTTGACGCTGCGCGAGATCTTACTCAATCGATAGATCAGCAAGCACGCTGGATATGTTCGGACGTCCTTGAGGCGGCGGCCGCAGTGAACGACACATTTGATGTGGTGTACACCAGCATTGGAACTGTCACTTGGCTTAATGATCTAGATGCGTGGGCTAGGCAGATCTTTGAGTTACTGGTTGAAGGTGGGGTGTTCTATATCCGCGATGGCCACCCCATCCTGTTCGCGCTAGATGAAGATGTCTACCCACCGGTGCCGCGGTATCGATACTTTGCCAACGGCTTGGCTGAGGAATGGAATGATGACGGAACCTATGCGGGCGAAGGCCGCGTGACGCACACGCGAACCTTAGAGTTCCCACATTCAATCGCTGAGATGTTGACCGCGCTTATCAAAGCCGGCCTGCACATCGAGGCCTTCCATGAAGGCACAACATTGCCTTGGGAATTCTCTACTCACATGGAGAGAACTGACACCGGCAATTACCAATGGCCGCTGGAACTCCGTGAATCAATACCGTGCACGTTCACGATAGTTGCGCGCAAACCATAACCGCANNGGCCGCCCGCTTTTGTGGGACTAGTTGGAGCCGAGCGCCCGCGTGGTGTGTGGTTCGAGCTAAGCGCCCGCGTGCTTGGAACTAAGCGCCCGCCCGCTTGCGCGTGACTAGGCCCGCCCATGCGAGTGGTCTGAGCTAGCCGCCCGCCCGCGCGGGCCTAGTTCCGAACCGCCCGTGCGTGATTAGTTGGAACCCAGGGCCTGTGACACTACGTCTTTAGCGGATTCTTGAACCTGCGCCAAGTGATCGGCGGATACGAACGACTCTGCATAAATTTTGTACACGTTTTCGGTTCCAGATGGCCGCGCCGCAAACCAAGCGTTGTCGGTGGTGACTTTGAGCCCGCCGATCTTGGCACCGTTTCCTGGTGCTTCGGTCAGGCGTGCGGTAATCGCATCGCCGGCTAGTTCGGTGGCTGTTACTTGCTCTGGTGAGAGCTTGGACAGCGTGGCCTTCTCTTCCAGTGATGCAGGCGCATCAACGCGGGCGTACCAAGATTCGCCGTACTTGTTTACAAGTTCACTGTGGTGCTGTGACGGTGATTTACCGGTCTTCGCAATGATTTCTGAACCGAGCAGAGCAAGGATGATGCCGTCTTTGTCCGTGGTCCACACGGTGCCGTCGGTGCGTAGGAATGAGGCACCTGCGGATTCTTCGCCGCCAAATCCAACTGATCCGTCAATGAGGCCTGGTACAAACCACTTGAATCCAACTGGCACTTCAATGAACTTGCGGCCAAGGCCTCCGGCTACGCGGTCGATCAGGGCCGAGGACACCAGCGTCTTGCCAATCGCGGCGTTCTGGTTCCAGCCTGGTCGGGCTCCGGAGTAGAGGTAGTCAATTGCAACAGCGAGGTAGTGGTTTGGGTTCATGAGTCCGGCGTCTGGGGTGACTATGCCGTGGCGGTCTGAGTCTGCGTCATTACCGGTAGCAATGTCATAGGTGCTGGTTCCGCGAACCTTTTCCACTAAGGAAGCCATTGCGTAGGGGGAGGAGCAGTCCATGCGGATTTTGGCGTCCCAGTCCAAAGTCATGAAGCCCCAGCGCGGATCCACTTGTGGGTTCACTACGTTGAGATCTAGTCCGTAGCGTTCGCCAATCGCTCCCCAGTATTCAACTGAAGCTCCGCCAAGTGGGTCGGCTCCGATGCGAACCCCAGCGCCGCGGATTGCCTCAAGGTCGATGACGTTGGAGAGGTCATCGATGTAAGCGGTCATGTAGTCATGGCGTTTCACAAACTCGGTGTTCTCTGCTTGTGCGAGTGACAGGCGCGGGACGTTGCGGAAGCCTTGGTCCAAAATCTCGTTGGCTCGGTTGGCAATCCAGTTTGTGGCGTCAGAATCTGCTGGCCCGCCGTGANNACGATTCCGTCTGCCAAGCCTGGCCCGGTGACGCGAACGCCCTGCGCGGTGGCTGCTCCGTTGAAGAGCAAGATGGCGTGGGATACCGCTGGCGTTGGGGTGAATGAGTCGCGCGCGTCAATCATGGTGGTGACGCCGGCTGCGTCCAGCACCTCGATGGCTGATTGCCATGCAGGTAAAGATAGGGCGTGGGTGTCGCGGCCAATGAACAGTGGGCCGTCGATGCCTTGTCCGCGTCGGTATTCCACAATTGCGGCGGTGGTGGCAACTATGTGTGCTTCGTTGAAGGCGCGGTCCAAACTTGAGCCGCGGTGTCCTGATGTTCCAAAGGTGACCTTCTGTGAAGGGTCTAGTACATCTGGGGTGAGATCGTAGTAGGCGCTGATGAGCTCGTCTACGTTAATGAGGTCTTCTGGAAGGGCAAGTGTGCCGGCGCGTGGATCCATGCCTCAAGTTTGCCATTCTTTGGGTTTGGCCGTGGCGGTGATCACCATGATTTTTTGGTTTTTTCGCTTTTTGTCCACTGATTGGGCATGGCTGGTGGGGAAGTGACCGGTAGGCTTGGAAACATGTCAAAGAATAGCCCTGCCCAGTTTGTGCTGCGCCCTTTTGAGGGAATCCCAGCCGAGGCTGACCTCGTCGCTATGCGCGAAGTTGTGCCAGCAGCCACCATTGCCGCTCGCACCACCAAGGAGTTCGGCTCCCGCGAGTTCATCATCTCTACTTCTCTTCCAGAGCAGCTTCCAGCGTTGCATCGCGAAGATGGCACTGTCATCCTTGCGCTCCAAACTCTTGCTGGTTCTGGTGACGTGTCGCGCGACCTTGCTGCCAACCTCTTGGATGCTTTTGATCTTGAGCCAGGCATGCCTCTAGTTCGTTCGGAACTGCCTGGTGAAGGACCNNACCACGTCTGCAGGACGTTTTGGACCTCACCGCAGACTTCGACGTGGTCATGCATGACACGTTTGATTACTGGGTTGATCCAAACGCTGAAATGACTGAGGAATTGCGTGGCGCTCTTGATGACGCTGCGGATTCCATGCTTGATTCCAAGAAGCTCGCTGGTGTTGAGGCTGCTTATTGGACTCGTATGGGTTCCAAGGAATTCTTGCGTTGGTCAATGGCGTACGACGAAGACGCTGTTATCAACGGTATTGCTCGTTTGCACGCTAAGCGTGAGTCCGCGATTGATGGCGCTAAGTTCTTGGGCGCGTTCCGTTCATGCGGCATCGTGATCCCTGTGTGGGAACTGGTTCGCGGAAGCGAAGCTGAAGACATCGAGAAGGCTGTTGCTGACTTCTGGCCTGGCTTGAAGGCTGCGATTGAGAACACTGAGCCTTTGGATTCTAACGAGCGCCGTGCGCGCGCTGGCATCATCTCGCGTCAGGTTACCTTGCGCTAATTGCTGGAGTCTGTCTGCCGTTGTTGTAGATAGTGCGCTGGTTTTTGCCAGCAGGTGGACGTATTGCGTGTGGTTGGGAATTTCGGGAGCGAAATTCCCAACCATAACGTAATGTTTAGGCCAAGAGTTATTAAACATTTTGACCGAAGGTAGCACCGTGACTCAGGGAAGTCGTTCAGCACACACCACCGGGACCACGCCCGTGGTGCGCGTTCGGAGAGCTAAGTCTGCATCGTCCCAAGTGGATGAGAAGCAACTGGCAAAGCAGCGCGTTGCCGTGGTTATACCGGCTAAGGACGAGTCGCGCCGCATTGCGCAGACTGTTCGCGCCGCGAAGGCCATTCCACATGTTGATCTTGTGCTGGTGGTGGATGACGGCAGTGAAGACAACACTCAGGACGTTGCCCGCGACGCAGGTGCGGTAGTTGTGCGCCACTCACATAACCGTGGCAAGGCTGCCGCGATGGAAACTGGTGCCGCTGTAGTTGCCATGCGCGATGCGCAGGGCGGGTTGCCTCGACTGTTGCTGTTCATTGATGGCGATTTAGCTGAGTCTGCTGTGAACACTGCTCCTTTGATTGAGCCGGTTCTAAAGGGCGAAGCTGATTTGTCCATTGCTTTGCTTCCTCCTCAGCCTGGCGCTGGTGGCCGTGGCTTGGTTGTGGGTGCTGCCCGCAAAGCAATTTCTAAGGCCACGGGTTGGACTCCAACTCAGCCGCTTTCAGGTATGCGTTGCCTGACTCGTGAGGCCTTTGAAGCAGCTACGCCGCTGGCTCGCGGCTGGGGTGTAGAAACCGGCATGCTGTTAGATTTGGTGTCTGCAGGGTATGTGGCTGTCGAAGTCCCATGCGATCTCAAGCACCGTCCATCCGGTAAGGACTGGAAGGGCACCTTGCACCGCGCAAACCAGTTCCGTGACGTTCAGTTGGCTATCAACTCACGTCGCCTCAAGAAGATCACACACTTAGGTAAGTAATTCTTCCCGACGAGTGGGCTNNCAGCCCACTCGTCGTTAAGGGGTTGCGCACTTCTATCAGTGCTCTCGGAGCAGGTCAATCAGGTCCGCTTTGCGCATGGATGAGTAACCTTTGAGTCCAAGTTGTTTTGCGCGATCGCGTAGTTTTTGTACTGTCCAGTCGGCATACGAGCCGGACTTGCCACCGCGCCTGCCAACAGCCTTGGCTCCGTCACGTGCAATTGCGTTGGAAATCCGCGCTGCTTTCTCATCTGACGCGCCTTCATCCACGAGTGCGTCGAACACGTCTGGGTTCTTGATTGATGGACTTCGATCTTGTCGGGTGGATGGCATAGCCGCTCCTTTGCTAGATTTCTCAGTCTCTTCCACCCTAAGTGCGGATGTGCGTATGTGCTCTCTGGTGGCGGGGTCATCTGGGGTCATAGTGTCGAATAGTGAGGTTCTTTCACACGCAAACTAGTAAATGACTAGTGTGGGTACATGAAGCCGAATCAGATCGATTTGATCACTACCTTGTCCGTACCCACTCTTGATCCCACGGGTCATGTTGCAGTTGTCGCCGCATCGCGAGCGAACTTTGACACTGACTCCTACACCGGGCAGCTGTGGCAAATCCACGTGGACGGAACGCACCCGCCTCGCCGTTTCACGCGTGGAAAGAACGATTCGGCGCCGCAATTCTCCCCAGACGGAAACACAATTGCGTTCCTGCGTCTCAATGAAAAGGGCCGTCCGCAACTAGCGGTGGTGGATGCACGTGGCGGCGAGCCAGTCATGGTGACCAATCGCCCGCTTGGAGTCACGAGTTTCGCTTTCTCACCTGATTCGGCTCGAATCGTGTTCACCTCAACCGTGCCAGAGCACGGCCGCTACGGCACCGTTGAGGGAGTAACCCCGCAAGCCGAAGATCCACGTCGCATCACCACCAACAAGGTGCGTGCAAACGGCGCGGGCTGGATCTTGGATCGCACAACCGCCCTGTTCGTTGTAGAAGTACCGAACCTAGATGCCGAACCGTACTTTGCACCGCTCGGACGAGCAGCCGCCGCAGAGAAGAGTGCCGTTGCTGACAAAGCAGATCCAGAGGTTCATCCAAGCAAGGCGTTCCCCACTTACTCCCTGCTCAGCGACCCACGCTTCAACGCTGTTCGTCCAGTGTTCTCGCCAGACGGTACGCGCGTGTACTTCGCGTCTGCACAGCATGAGGGGGCAGATAACGACCTGCGTTCGTCCATCTACTCGGTAGCGTTGGATCAAGCAGTAGAAACCGTTGATGGTAAGGAACGCGACGTTGAGGCTCCGAGTGCACGGCTGGAAATCGACAGCGCACACGAGCCAGTTTCCTTCACATTCCCGCAATTTAGCGCAAACGGCAGCGAACTTTTCGTTCTTGGACAAGAACTTGGCACCACCGGCGTGGACTTCGTAGCTAGGCACTTTGGTGTTTATGGTGTGTCGGTCAGCGCTGAGCTGGTAGCCGAAGGCCTAAACCCAAGCCAGCAGCCAACCCTCCTCACCAACAACACAGACGTCGACTACGGTGACGTACACACAGCCCTCGTCCCAAGCGATAGCGGCGTTCTAGCTTTTGCACGAGTGCGTGGCAGCGGAGAACTGCACAATGTGTCACTCACCGATGGCGTACAGGTTGTGAGCTCAGGCCCACGAGTGATCACCGGAGCAGCGCACGCTGCCGGAAAAACTGTGGTGGTCTACTCCGACCCTGCAACACCAGGCGAACTTGCAGTTGTGGCAGACGGTGAACTCGCGCCCCTCACCGACTTTGCACAGCCACTCGCCAACGCCACCAACATTGCCGCGCAACGCGAATTCATTGCCGCTGCACCCGACGGGTACCCAGTACACGGGTGGATGAACACGCCCCAAGGCGAGGGCCCACACCCAGTTCTGCTCAATATTCACGGCGGACCATTCGCGGACTACCACTGGGCGTACTTCGACGAAGCTCAGGCGTACGTAGAAGCCGGCTACGCAGTGGTGCAATGCAACCCGCGAGGTTCAGCCGGATACGGCCGCGACCACGGAACCGCGATTGCGCACGCCATGGGCACCCTAGATAAAGACGATGTACTCGCGTTCTTCGAACAGGCAGTGGCCAGCGATTCCACTCTGGACTCGCAGCGCGTAGGAGTTCTTGGTGGATCCTACGGTGGCTACCTCACCGCGTGGATCATTGCGCATGATCACCGATTCAAGGGCGCTATTGTGGAACGCGGATTCTTAGAGCCATTCAGTTTTGTGGGCACCAGCGATATTGGCTGGTTCTTCGCTGACGGGTATACCGGAACTGACCCAGAGCGCATTACCGCGCAGAGCCCTATGGCGGTTGCGTCCCAAGTGACTACCCCAACGCTGGTGATGCACTCTGAAGAGGACTTGCGGTGCCCATTCGAGCAAGCGCAGCGTTACTACATGACGCTCAAGCGCGCTGGAGTGGAAACCGAAATGGTGGTATTCCCTGGGGAAAACCACGAGCTGTCACGTGCCGGAACCCCGTGGCACCGTGCGCAACGTTTTGAAGCCATACTTGAGTGGTGGGACCGCTACTTGCCTGTGGAATCACACTAGTATTAGCAACACACAAAAAAGGGGGTTGGTGCACATGCACCCACCCCCTTTGTTTGTGCACTGTGCACTAGAACCGAGGATCAAAACCGTCTTCGATGAGGGACCTGCTGGCCTTCTCGGCATCAGCCAAAGAATCAAAGAATGCAAGAACGCCACGAGTGATGCCCGCGGCCTTCAAGTTTCCTTGTTCCTCTTGCCATAGAACGTCACGTTCCACGTCAGCGGCGTCAGGGTCTGAGGTGATGCTTGGGAACATCCGATCCAACAAAGGCAAGAACGTCTCAGCGCTGACAAATGCGTAGTTCATTGGTGCGTTTGACGTGAACATTTTTGCTTTAGTTGCGTCAATCGTGTTGGAAACCTTGAAGGACGCTTCAAAGCGATCTTTGCTGATGACGCTAGAGGCAGAGAACTCCGAGATCACAGGAATGTTCAGGGTGATTTCCTTGAGGTCTGCGCTGGCAGTGTTGCCGGTAAGGTCATCGAGTATGGCGCTTCCAGTAATCGTGTAGAGAACTCCTGCTTCCAGCTCTGAGTCTGAAATGAGGTAGCCTGCCGAACTTGGAACAGAGATGACCTGGTATGGCACTCCGTCAGTGCTCTCAAATGCAGTTGGAAGGCTCAGAACATACCCGTAGTCGGCAGAGCTGAGAGCTTTCACAATGGAGTCACCCACATGGGTAACGTCTACGCCGGCAAGCGGACGCACCTCGCCGTCAAGTTCGCGGGAACTCACGTATAGCGCGTACCTTCCAGTGTCTCCTAAAGCCATGGGCTTTGCTGGTGAACTATCCGCAATCTGCCGCGACAACGCAATCGCGCCAACCAGNNCTCAAACACCAGCACTGCCAAAATGACGTAAGGAGACAGCGCTCGTCGGCCCAATGGGCTGCGTTCTGGTCCAAGCGGTAGGTCGGATTGGGTTGGTGGCGATGTCATGAGGTTCCTAGGGTGTGAGACTCGATATCTCACACCCTATGCGCACGGCCGCATTTGTACATCCACCTTCAGGTTTACATCCACCTTTAGGTTTTCATGCGCCCTTTGGCTTTCATGCGCCTTTAGGTTTTCATACGGCGGCCTAGTACCCCGTAGTCGGGTCGATGATGCCCTCTAGTGGGCCATAGTGGAGGAAAGCGGAAACGTTGGCAGTGATTCGCCTTGTTCTGTGATGAACTATGTTTCAAGTTTTCTAGCTAACGATCTACGTACTGAGGAAGTTCTATGAACCATGTGCTTGTTCCATCAGCTTTGAGCCAAGGCCTTGTTCCTAACCCCATGGAGGCTCCAGCAGTTCGCTGGGGAATCTTAGGCGCAGGAAATATCGCTGCCACGTTGACGTGCGCAGTTACTGCGCGCACCGCTAGTTCTGTGGTTGCGGTTGGTTCTCGCGGCGCCCAGAAGGCGCAGTTGTTTATCGACGAGCACTTGGGTGGGGATGCTTCGGTGACGGCCCATGGGTCGTATGAGGAGCTAGTTGCGGATCCTTCGGTGGACGTTATCTATGTGNNTCACCGTGAGCACGCATTGTTGGCTATCAATGCCGGAAAGCACGTGTTGGTGGAGAAGTCGTTCACTCGCAACGAGGCCGAAGCGCAAGAAGTTCTTGAAGCAGCGCGTCAGCAGGGTGTGTTCGTAATGGAAGCCATGTGGACGCGGTTTTTGCCGCATGTCGCTGCAGTTCGCAACGTCATTGACAGTGGGGTCATTGGTGAGGTGAACACGATTATGGCGGATCACGGCTTCCTGTTCCCCTATGACCCTAACCACCGCATTTACAACATCAACTTGGCAGGTGGCGGATTGCTTGACCTTGGCGTGTACCCGGTGTCGTTCGTGCACGATCTACTTGGCGTGCCAGAGCAGGTGCATGCGCATGGATCCCTGACAAGTGATGGCGTGGACGGGCAGATCTCAATGATCTTCCAATACGCAGATGCCGTTCAAGCACACTTGCACACGTCCATTGTGGGGCGCACTCCAGGCGGTGCCAGCATTGTTGGATCACTGGGCCGAATCGACATTCCGCCTGCTTTCTATCGACCAAATGGGTTCACAGTGAACACCTACGCTGGTGAGCGGTTTGAATATCAGCCGGACGCAAACGTGCTGGGCTTTGAGTTCCAAGCAGCGGAAGTAGCTCGGTGCATCACTGACGGAGCCACCCAAAGTGAGCGTATGTCGTGGAATGCGACTCTCGAGGTAATGCGAACAATGGATGAGATCCGTCGCCAGGTTGGCGTGGTGTACCCAGGGGAAACAGCAGCGTAACTAGTACACGCCTAGCAAAACCTTGGTGCAGGAAGTAGAGGGCTGGAATCGCCGGTTAATGCGATTCCAGCCCTCTGTGTTACTGCTGTCTGGTGCCGCGTCGTTTTGAGTGATCGCGGTGTGGGGTTATCTATTGCGAATTGCAATGATGAGGTCTTCTTTGGACAGCCCAAGGTAGTCGGGCAGGCCCAAATCGTGTGCGCGATCTTGAAGTTGTGTGATGGTCATGGCGTCATAGCCGGTTGCGTCTTCGTGATCGATTGAGCCTCCGCCGCCGCGCCTACCACCAGCTGGCTTGCTGTGGTCCTCGGCGTTGACTCCAAAGGTGGAACTGCTAAAAACGTGTGTACGAATCATGTCTCATCCAATCAACCGCCCTATAGGTTCTTTAACCCTATGCGTGTTGCAGCGGCCGCGGNNAGTGCACAATGTGCGGTGCTTGTGGGCTTAGGAGGCAGGTGCCGCAATGGTTGGTGGGAGGCTCTGGGCAATTCCGCGCTCGCGGTTGATCTCTAGAATCCAGCGGGCGTAGGTAGCTACGAGCAATGGCACGAGGGTTGCTAGCCCAATGCCTAGGATCACCACCGAGGAGTCGTTGACCATGGTGCCAATGACAATTGCTACTAGCACTGCGGTAATGGCCGGAATGAACATGGGAGTATCCACGCCCATCTGCTTGAGGGGCACTCCCTTGGTGAGCCATTGGTATGGAGCGGTCATGGCGTCGTTGCGTGCTGCCAGACTCAACGGACGCCCCAGAACCACAATCAGCACGAGCGCACCGGCGATGGCTACGAACGACAAAGGGTTTGAGAACGTGGAGATGCTTGCAGCAATCTTGCGGCCCACTACGTCAAAGAATCCGCCATCAATGATGGTGTCCACGAAACGGCCAAGGTGGGTGCGTTGGTCTTCCGGACGCAGCCAGTCAGCTACTGCAAATGATCCAACCACTATGACTGCGCCAACGAAGATTGCCAGGATCTTGCGAATGTTGAGCTTGGTGCCTAGCGCCTTCAGAGCGAGTAGCGCGAAGGCTGGGAATAGCGCCGGTGGTCCACCAAAATCTGCCCCAAGCGAGGGTGCGCCGTCTAAGAATATGGCGAACACACCAATAGCGCTGACCGCAAAGAACGCTGTCTTGCGCCGGCCTCGCACTACGAGCTCGTTTGCTAGCGCACCGGCTAGAAGCAGAGCAGATACCGCGATNNAAGATGAATGCGTGGTTGTTGAAACCGTAGAAGCGGCCACCAACCATGGGTTGAACGCCCATGAGTGACGCAATCTGCATAGTGGCGCCGGTGGAAATGTCTATGGCAAGCACAATGAAGGTCACCAATGAAACGACGGCCATGGGAGCAAATCTCCACGAACGCCATGGCGGGAGCATTGCTACGTACACGATCAATGCGATGATCGCGATGATCAGCGCAATGAGAGTGAGCGTTGGTGCTCCGGTACGCCACCACGGCACCAGGTTGGCTAGAACTGTAGCGATGGGTAGGGACGCCAGCGCGATTCCGGCAACTTCACAAGCCACAAGCATGGAGCGAGTATTCAGTGCCATCCAACTGCTGGATCTGGCTACGTGGCGTAGGAATCTGCCACTGAATATGTAGGCAACAAATGAGAACAGCGCAACGTTTGCTATGCAGTAGAACAGGAAATAACTACCCACGAGCGGACGGGTTGCTAACACATGAGCTTCTTCATCAATGAGTGCATCAATGCGCCCAGTTCCGGTGCCCGCGATCATTTCGTACCCAATTGTTGAGCCCACAAAACTGGACCGGTGTGAGGAGTAATCCACACCAAGTAGGGAGAAGATGGTGGTGGGCAGATCTGTGGCTTGGCTGTAGCCAGATTGCCTGGTTGAGGGAGAGGTAAGGAAATTTCCTTCAACACCAACGCCAGCCATCGCGAGCATAGAAACCCGCGGAGTGCCCAACGGGTCAGCCAGAGAAGCCAGAATGATCGTGGTGTTCTTGAGGTGCGGATCATTTGCGTAGACGGCCCGTAGCGTTGATTCCACACGGGTATCTACTTGCTTAAGTTGCGCTGCAAGAACCGCGTCTCGGTCTTTCGCTGTGCGACTTGCACGTACGTGTCCGGCATCTACTACGAGGAGTTTGGGATTTGCGGACTCTTCTTTGAGTGCCAAGGAAACTTGGGTGTGAATCAGGCGGGCTTCAGCTGGGCGGGGGTAGAACGTTGCGTCAACCTGTCCTTCCGCATTTGCTAGAGCAACGGCAGCGCCGGGCCCAATCGCGGAAACCGAAATGTTACCGGCTCTGAGCACTGCGGCGGTGGAACCCAAAACCGCGCTGTACTTCTGACCAGCAACCGCCTCAACGTATTGCGACCAATTTGGAACGACAGCTTGGGTTGTGGATTCCATGGTGTCCTGCAAGGCAGGTTCTTCAATGTACCGGCACGGGCTTCCGGCACCGTTTATGGAGTCTCCGGCTCTGTTCCCTGCCGAGAACGCGAGCCATCCGTCAACTGGGCAGGTGGATGTGCGTACGTTTCGAACAATCAAGTTGCCCACGGCGCTTACCTGGGCGAAGGTAGCGATTCCCGGAGTGGACTCGGCGTTTACGTCTACCCAACGGATTCCTGACGCACCGATGAAGACAACCTGGCGTGGTTGTGTTTCGTCGCTAGCGCTAATGAGCGTTGTGGGTGCTTCTGCTGCGTGCGCTGACGGCAGCAGTACCAAACTTAGAAGCATCAGGCATGCGAATGCGGCGCTAATTCCAGTAACTACCCGCGTACGTGCGGATTGGAGCGTGTACGCGTTGGCTGCTCGGTTGGACGGAGCGGCCGGAGACCCGACCACACCACGGAGCTTGGATTCTTGGAATAAACGCACGTTACAAGCCTAATTGACGGCTTGTGAAAATCCCTTGGCAAACAATATGCAAACTGTGGCGATTACGTGTGGGCAGCACTTTCACAAGCTACTTGTCTAGTTTTGGAACCGGTGCGCGAACCAACAGTGCCTTTGGATCCACCCAGGTGCGGACCTGTTTGCCGCGACCCACAATGTCTCCGTCTACCTGCACGGCAGCACCCGACTCAATAGTTACCTCAACCTTTTTGGCTTGCGTGTGGTCAATGCGACCCACCTTGATGGTATCGAGGCTCGACACCCCCATACCTTGCAGCATGACCTCGCCGAACAATTGCACCCATCCAGCAATGCCGCCGCGGGTATCTACTGCCGCAATATCGTGGACGCCGTCATCAATGACTGCATCGGGGATCAGTACAATACCGCCGGGCAACTTCCCGCAGTTACCCACCATGAGGGAGCGCAGTTGAGTGCGGAATGTCTTTCCGTCCAATGCAATAGTGGCGTCTAGCCTGGCGCCATTGAGGTGGCGCATTCCAGAAAGGAAGTAGGCAATCCAACCGAGCTTCGCCTTCATGGTCGCGTCGGCATCGGCAATCATAGCTGCGTCGAAACCCACCCCGGAGATAACCAAGAACAAGTGCTTGCTTGAGTCAGCAGGAGCTGATTCACCCGATTCCAGCCGTGCCTGTGCTCGCTCGCGGCGAGCCTGTCTGCGCGTAGTGGCAACTACCTTGCGCAGGCGCTCCTGCTCGGAGGCATCGGGTCGGGTTACCTGCAGCCAGCCAACATCGATGGTTCGGTTGGCACCCACCAAGAGGGTTTCAAACGCGTCATCAATGGAGTTCACAGGAATGTCTAGGTTTCGGGCCAGGAGGTTACCAGTGCCTACCGGGATGATTCCCATTGGTACATCGGTGGTGGTCATGTGGGTAGCCACAGCACGCACTGTGCCGTCGCCTCCCAAGGCAACAACAATGTCAGCGCCCTGTTCAACCGCTGATTGTGCTTGCCCAATGCCAGGGTCCTCTACGGAGGTTTCTATCCACAGGGGAGTGGGTAGACCTTCGGCTTCACACCGTGCAAATAGCGGGTTCTTCAAGCCATTTACTGTTGGTTTTGAGGGATTCGCAATAAATGCAATCAGAGGGCCAGCGCTGGAAGTTTCGGCTTCGTCGATAAGCGCAACTTCCAAGGGCGAGCTCCGTAGCTCGCGCACTGAACGCAACTCCCGCAACAAAATAATCGCAATAACCAGTGTTGCGGCCAGCAACACAATTGCGACAATCAGCAACCAAACTTCCAGTGACATAACCCAACCGTAGCGCCTGTTCATATGGATTTGCGCGCAAAAGGTAATCTAGAAGTGTGATTGATCTACGTATCCTCCGCGAAAACCCAGACCTTGTCCGCCAGAGCCAAGTTGCTCGTGGCGCCGACCCAGCGATCGTTGACTCGATCCTCGAGGCGGATTCGGTGCGTCGATCGTCTCTCATCGAATTTGAGAGTCTGCGCGCTGAGCAAAAGAGCATCGGTAAAGATGTGGCTAAAGCACAGGGCGAAGAAAAGCAGGCTTTGCTTGAACGCACCAAGACGCTCGCCGCAGAGGTGAAGCGGTTGCAGGCAGTTGCAAACGAAGCCGACGAGCAGCTCACCACGCTCATGCTCTCAGTGGGAAACCTGGCTGAGGGCGCTCCTGCCGGCGGCGAGGACGACTACATTGTGCTGCGCAAAGAAGGCACCATCCGTGACTTCACAGCAGAAGGCTTTGAGCCGCAAGACCACCTAGCGCTGGGCGAGGGCCTCAAGGCAATCGACACCGAACGTGGCGCAAAGGTTTCCGGCTCCCGCTTCTACTACCTCACCGGAATCGGTGCACGCTTGGAACTTGCGCTGCTTAACGCAGCAGTAGACCAGGCAGTACAAGCCGGCTTCACACCAATGATCACCCCAACTATCGTGAACCCGCAGATCATGCGTGGAACCGGATTCTTGGGCGCGCACGCAGACGAGATCTACTACCTCAACGCTGATGACCAGTACCTGGTGGGTACCTCAGAGGTGGCGCTCGCTGGATACCACAGCGACGAAATCATTGACCTCGAAGACGGCCCAAAGCGTTACGCCGGTTGGAGCGCCTGCTACCGCCGCGAAGCCGGATCGCACGGCAAGGACGTACGCGGAATTATCCGAGTGCACCAGTTCCACAAGGTTGAANNGAGGCCGCTGCGGAACACCAGCGTCTCCTTGCTTGGGAAGAAGAGATGCTGAAGAAATGCGAACTTCCTTACCGCGTCATCGACACCGCTGCAGGTGACTTGGGATCATCCGCGGCCCGTAAGTTTGACTGCGAAGCGTGGCTCCCAACCCAGGAACGCTACCTTGAGCTCACCTCCACCTCGAACTGCACCACCTTCCAAGCGCGCCGCTTGAATGTGCGAGAGCGCGCAGTGATTGATGGAAAGTCGGAGACCCGTACCGTTTNNCTACTTTGAACGGAACGTTGGCAACGACCCGCTGGATCGTGGCTATCTTGGAAAACCACCAGCAGGCTGATGGTTCGGTACGTGTACCGGTAGGTTTGCGTCCGTACTTGGGTGGCCTTGAGGTGCTGGAGCCAGTTGCAGGTGCCTGAAACTCCACTGCTCATTGGGCTGGACATTGATGGCACCATCATGTCGGCCGATGAGTTTATTTCCGCGGAAGTCCGCGCAGCCATCACCGAGTTGAGGTTGCGCGGACACCACGTGGTGCTTTCCACGGGTAGGCCACTGGTGGCAACATTGCCGGTTCTCAAGGAACTCGGAATCCAGCATGGCTGGGCAGTGTGCTCTAACGGTTCGGTCACCGCTCGCTTGGATCCGGCTCTACCGGGCGGCTATGAGGTGACACATGCGGTCATGTTCTCTGGCCGCGACGCGGTGGGTGCTTTGGAGCAGTTCATGCCTTCGGCGATCATTGCGTTGGAGAAGATTGGCGTGGGCTACTACTTGTCGGGGGAGTTTGGTTCCGCCAAGCTTCATGGCGAGTACATGCCGCGGTCCTTGGACGAACTACGCGAGATAGATACCTCTCGTGTGGTGGTAGCCCGGGCCAGCAAGCCTACGCGGGAGTTCACTAAGCACGTAACGGCGCTGGGGTTGCGGGATTCGTACTACTCCATTGCTGATGAGCATTGGATGGATCTAGCTCCAGAGGGCATCACGAAGGCCTACGGAATGGAGCGGCTGCGATTGCAATTGGATGTTCCAGA
>DFNY01000097.1:26193-42622 GCA_002376595.1 Jonesiaceae bacterium UBA3555
AGTAGGTAGTTTTGCACCGTGTACTCAAGCCTCGATGATGTGGCACGGGCGGCCGGTGTTTCTAGTGCAACGGTGTCACGTGCGCTGAGGGATCTCCCCAGTGTGAAGCCTGAAACCAAACGGCGAATTCAGAAATTGGCCCACGAAATGGGCTACGTGATTTCGCCTTCAGCCTCTAACCTCGCCACTGGTAAAACCCGCACTATTGGTCTGCTCACGCCGTGGGTTAATCGGTGGTTCTTTGCCAACATTATTGAGGGCGCCGAAAAGGGCTTACGGCAACACAACTATGACGCATTGTTGTACACGTTCCATGAGACTCCGTTTGAGCCGAGACAGCGACTAGATCCGCAGGTTTTGCGCAGACGCGTAGATGGCGTCTTGGTCTTGGGCTTGCAATTGGACGATGAGGAAGTTGCGTCGCTCGCAAACTTGGACGTTCCCATCATTTTCTTGGGTCCAGGGCATTCGAAGTACACAACGGTGGGCATAGATGATTTTGGTGCCGCCACGTTGATAATGAACCATCTGGTGGAACTCGGGCACACGAAAATCGGCCACATTGCTGGGCCAGATATGGAGCAGTTCACCAATTCTCCTTCGGCTGGGAGGTACCGCGGTTGGCGCTCTGCGGTGCAGTCGCTGGACCTGCCAGTTGATGACGCTTGGCGGCGTGACCAATCCTTTGACCAAGCCAGCGGCATGCGTGCTACGCATGGTCTTCTAGATGCGCACCCTGACCTCACTGCAATCTTCGCGGCAACTGACACTCTGGCAATTGGCGTAATGCGAGCATTGTCCCAGCGGGGGCTGAAGGTGGGGACCGATATTGCGGTTGCCGGCATAGATGATGAAGAGACCGCCAAGTACGTTGGTCTGACAACTGTGCGCCAAGATCCTCGCGCACAAGGGGTGCGGTCCGCCCAACTGTTGTTGTCCGCAATGGCAGGGGAGGAGACTCCATTGACTGATCTTGGTGAGATTGAGTTGATTGAAAGGGCGTCGAGTGGACGCATTTCAGTCCGCTTTATGGACTGATACCAGATTGTTATCATTTACATTTTTCGGGCGATTCGTTCCAAAAACCGTTGAAATCTTGCGAAACGGTAACGGTTTTCGTTTCAGAAAGAAGTAAAAACACATCCTCGCTAGGCTGAAATCAGGGCCGATGGCGCTATGCCCTCTTGTATTTATCGAATGTAAGCGCTTGCATTTGTGATGTGGGTCGCAGAAGTTCTGTGCCCGAAACCTCGTCGAAGATGTGAGGAAGTTCAATGAAGAGCACCACCCGCCACAAGATTTTTGCAGGTGCATCAATCTTGGCTTTGACGGCGTCACTCGCCGCATGCAGTAACTCAAAGAACGACAACGACGCCGAAGGCACCACCAAACCAACCGGTGGCTCAACCAGTTCCGGCGACTGCGCCGCATACGAGCAGTACGGTGACCTTTCCGGCAAGACCGTATCCGTGTATACCTCGATTGTGGCCCCAGAAGACCAGCCACACATCGACTCCTACAAGCCGTTTGAAGACTGCACCGGAGCCACAATCAAGTACGAAGGCTCCAAAGAATTCGAAACTCAACTCCAGGTCAAGCTCAAGGCTGGATCTCCGCCAGACATTGCGTACATTCCTCAACCAGGTCTACTCAAGACCATTGTTGGGCAGTTCCCAGACCAAATCGTTGAGGCCTCTGCCGGCACTGCTGCCAACGTGGACAAGTACTTCGCAGCGTCTTGGAAGGGCTACGGCTCGGTAGACGGCAAGTTCTACGCCGCGCCACTTGGTGCAAACGTAAAGTCCTTTGTGTGGTACTCGCCATCGATGTTCAAGGACAACGGTTACGAAATCCCAACCACCTATGACGATCTCATCGCTCTGTCAGACAAGATTGTTCAGGACCACGGTGCAGACGGACTCAAGCCATGGTGCGCAGGTATCGGTTCAGGCGAAGCAACCGGCTGGCCAGCAACTGACTGGCTAGAAGACCTTGTCCTGCGTGAAGGCGGAATTGACGTCTACAACAAGTGGATCACCAACGAGGTCAAGTTCGATGACCCGGTTATTGCAAGTTCACTTGCAAAGGTTGGCGCAATTCTCAAGAACGGNNGGTATCGGTGACGTCAAGTCCATTGCAACCACCGAGTTCCAAGATGGTGGCTTGCCAATCCTCGACGGCACCTGCTTCATGCACCGTCAGGCATCGTTCTACGCAGCTAACTGGCCAGAGGGTACGGACGTATCAGAAGAAGGCGATGTATTCGCGTTCTACTTCCCAGGCAAGACTGCTGACTCCAAGCCAGTTCTTGGTGGTGGAGAGTTCGTAGCAGCTTTCGCTGACCGTCCAGAAGTTGCCGCCTTCCAGGCATACCTGTCCTCACCTGAATGGAGCAACGCCAAGGCAATTGCTACTCCTACAGGAGGTTGGGTATCAGCAAACAGCGGTTTGGACCCAAACAACCTCGTTTCGCCAATTGACAAGCTGTCATTCGAGTTGCTGTCGGACACCAGCCAGGACTTCGGTTTCGATGCTTCTGACTTGATGCCAGGTGCAGTCGGCGCTGGTTCATTCTGGACCGAAATGACCAAGTGGATTGCAGAAGGCAAGTCTGACGCGGAAGTTCTTGCCGCTATTCAGGCTTCGTGGAAGTAATCAACTGACGCATTGCGACTAACGCGCGATTAAGTGGGGGCGGTAAGCCCCCACTTAATCGCTTGTGTGTGCAACGAAGCACGCCGGCGCGCGAAACCTAGGAGGATAGGTGGATTGGCTGATTCACGCAGAGACCACAGGTGAGAAGTTCCTTCTCATGCTCATTGCCGTTGCACTATTTGTGCTGGTGATGGGTGTCATTCTGCTAGTTGTAGAGAAAATTCCGCGAGCACCTAAATGGGTGCTCGTATTGGGCTTTTTGGGTCCGGCACTATTGGCAATGGGCTTCGGTTTGGTCTATCCGGCAGCGGAGACGGTCCGAGCTTCATTTCTGGATGCTGCCGGAAACGAATTCGTGGGTGGCGCTAACTACGTTGAGGCACTGACTAACCCTGATTTCCGGCAAATCTTGCTCAACACTATTGTGTGGACAATCTTTGTCCCTGTCGCATCTACCGTTATCGGACTCATTTATGCGGTCTTGGTTGATAAGACGAGGGTAGAGAAGTTTGCAAAGACGCTGATGTTCATGCCAATGGCTATTTCGATGGTTGGTGCGTCAATCATTTGGAAGTTCATGTATGAGTACAAGGCTGTTATTGAAGGTTTGGTTGCAGAGAAGCAGCCTGCGCAAATTGGTTTGATCAACCAGGTTCTGATTTGGCTGGGCTTTGAACCACAGCAGTTCCTGCTCAACGGCCCATGGAACAACCTGTTCCTGATGATTGTGATGGTGTGGATCCAGTCCGGTTTTGCCATGACAATTCTGTCTGCCGCAATCAAGGCGATTCCTGATGACACCGTGGAGGCAGCACGACTCGACGGCGTTGGAGGCATGCAGCTGTTCTGGTACATAACAGTGCCAAGTGTCCGGCCGGCTCTCGTGGTTGTTCTGACAACTATTGCAATGGGTACGTTGAAGGTGTTCGACATTGTTCGCACCATGACTGGTGGAAACTATGGAACCGGCGTGATTGCTAACGAGTTCTATACCCAGTCATTCAGCCAAGCGAACTACGGTTTAGGTTCAGCCCTCGCGGTGATTCTGTTTATCTTTGTTGTCCCGTTGGTTGTCTATAACGTCATCCAGATGAAGAAGTCGGAGGACCTGCGATGAGTGCTGTTACTCCACAATCTGTTCCTGCTGGTGAGCAAACTCGGTTGGAAAACCTTGAGGTCCGGGCAAGTAAGGTTCGTACCACTCTAGGTACGAAGATCGCGTCTGCTATCGCAATTTTGATTGCGATTGTATGGACCATTCCAACTGCAGGTCTGCTTATTACTTCGTTTAGGCCTGAAGCGGACATCAAGAAGTCGGGTTGGTGGACGTGGTTCACTAACTTCACGTCGACCACTGATAACTATGTTGAGGTGCTGACTGGTTCTCGATTCCAACTCTCCACGTACTTTGTGAACTCCATTGTCATTACTATTCCAGCGGTGATCATCCCTATCACCTTGGCGCTGCTGGCGGCCTACGCATTTGCGTGGATTGATTTCCGCGGCCGGAGCATTTTGTTCATTGCGGTGTTCGCGCTTCAGGTGGTGCCTATCCAAGTCACGCTTATCCCTTTGCTCACTCGCTATGTGGACTTTGGTTTGGCTGGGTCGTTCTGGACTATCTGGCTGTCGCACTCAATGTTTGCGCTTCCGCTGGCAATCTTCTTGCTCCATAACTTTATGAAGGAGATCCCGCGGGAGTTGGTTGAGGCGGCTCGTGTGGACGGCGCGGGGCACGTGAAGATTTTCTTCCAGGTGCTCATGCCGTTGCTGGTTCCAGCTATCGCGTCGTTCGCGATCTTCCAGTTCCTGTGGGTATGGAATGACCTCTTGGTTGCTCTCACCTTCGGCGGTGGTAACCAGGACATTGCGCCACTCACGGTTCGTGTCGCTGAACTAGCTGGTACGCGTGGTCAGGCTTGGTATCTGCTGTCTGCAGGTGCCTTCGTGTCCATGGTTGTTCCAGTAATCGTGTTCTTGGCGTTGCAGCGCTACTTTGTGCGTGGCCTGCTTGCAGGCTCGGTCAAGGGCTAACTGCATCCGTCCTGTTACTGAGGGTGTCGTTGGGAAAATTCGCTTCCCGACGACACCCTCAGTTATGCAGTTTGGGTCACCTGAGTGCAGTCCAGCAAGACCTTGCCGTACACCTCGCCGCTGGCGAGGAGTTGGTGGGCTTCGAGGGCTTGATGCAAGGGCAGCACCGAGTGGATAACTGGTGCGATTACGCCGGATTCGAGTAGCGGCCACACATGGGTGTAGACCGATTCAACTATTGCGGCGCGTTGTTCGAGTGGGCGTGACCGCAGCGTTGTCCCGTGGATGGATGCGCGCTTGGCTAGAAGGGTGCCCATGTTGATGTTGGCCTTGGCGCCACGTTGGAGTCCAATTGTGACTAGACGGCCGTCTTGGGCGAGCGATTCTATGTGGGCGGGCAGGTATTGGGCTCCGAGAACATCGAAGATGACGTCCACACCTTTTCCTTGTGTGAGCTCATGAATGAGAGAGGGAAGCTCGTTGGCAAAGTCTGGGTACTGCGAGTAGGCGAGGGCGTTGCTGGCGCCAAGTGCTAGACAGCGGTTGGCGCGCTCTGGGGTTCGCGCTGTTGCGATGACGGTGCTACCTAGGGCGCTCGCTAGTTGCGTGGCAAATGAACCCACTCCGCCGGACGCCCCGTGGATCAGTACGGTCTCTTTGGGTGCCAGCTGGGCCACCTGGAAGAGGTTGTTCCACGTGGTGCAGGCGGCTTCCATCACGCCGGCGCCCTGCTGGAGCGTTAGCGCAGTTGGCAGAGGCAGAACTAAAGAGGAATCGACTGCTACCTGTTGGCCATACCCGCCGGAGCTTAGGAGTGCGACCACCGGGTCACCGGGTGAAAAACCGGTGACCCCAGCACCGATATCTGAGACGGTTCCGGAGACTTCCAAGCCCAAAACTGAAGTCGCTCCGGGTGGTGGTGGATACTGGCCACGGGCTTGGAGAAGATCGGCTTGATTGACGCCAGCAAAGGAAACGTCGATTACCACCTGCGAAAACTCAGGCTTAGGACTTTCCATCTGACAGAATTCCAATGCTGGCACTCTAGGGGAGTCTCCCAATTGAGGGCGCGTTTGCACAGTAAACATGTTCTTCTACCCCGCGAGGAATGTTGTAGTTTCACCCGCCCAAAGCCTACGCTTAGGCACGAATCAGTTACATCACACACTAAAGGTTCACAAGCACTTTGCCGATGAACCTTTCGCGGACACTCACCTGTGTCCGTAAGCAAGCAAAGAAATTGGAGGGATCAAGGATGCTTAACCGCCTTAGCGTGCAAAATAAGATCCTTGCAACCCTGGCAGTTCCAATCCTCGTTATCTTCGCGGCATCAGCTTTGTTCGTGTGGGATGCAATCCAAGGATGGCGGACAGCGAGCCAGATGCAGTCCATGACGGAATTCGTTGCAGGAGCCGAAGACATCCTTGATGTGATCCAGAATGAACGGTACTGGGCGCTCGAACAGGTGCGCGGCGTCGAGGGAGCACAAGAGAAATGGGACGAAGCCACACAGAAGCGTACTGACGCTCTTGATGCGCTCTCCGCTCAGTACGCCAAGATCGTCGAAGAAGACCGATACTCTCTGGTTGCAGAAGAAATCGTTGCTTCTATGGCGAACGTCCAATCTAACTTGCGACCCCTGGTAGCGCTGGCGCACACCGAAGCCGAACGTAACGCTTCACAGATTTCCGTTATCTCTCGGTCCTACACTGACGCCATAACACTGCTGTTGGACTTCATTGACACGCTCGGAAACGCCGCCACCAACGCGAAACTTGGCGATGCAACAGTTGCTTGGGAGAACCTCTCGCACTACAAAGACGAGATCCTCGCTGAAAAGCCATTGGTAGCCGAAGCAATCATCGATGGACGTAAGGCAACCGGTGGAAGCCGTACCCTGGCCGTGGACGTCGCAGCCGATGTCCGTGACACCACCGCAGTACGAACCTCAGCCCAGAACGCCGTGCGCCGTGCGTACAGCGACAATGAATGGACGCTGCCTGCACAGAACACCCAGTACGGTTCTATCCGTCACTTGGCTTCGCAAACCAACGCTGGTGCAGTGAGTTATGACGTATCTACGCTCTGGCCTGAGCACGTAGACAACACTGTTGCAGAGCTCGAACCAATTCGCGATGACCTAGTAAACCGCATGCTCACCGCCGCATCTAACGAAGTGAGTAGCGAGCGCACTACAGTGGCCTTGACCATCTTGACCGTTGTATTGACGCTAGCGCTTTCGCTGGGTCTTGCGTACCTGATCTCGCGTTCCATCACACGCCCAATTCGCAATCTCTCCCAAGCAGCAGAGAACGTTAAGAACGAGCTTCCACGCTTGGTGGAGCAGGTTGCTGTTCCAGGTAGCACCCCAGACTTTGATATTGCGCCAATCGAGATTCAATCTCGAGACGAAGTTGGACAGCTTGCTGCATCGTTCAACGCGGTGAACCAAACCACCGTTGACATTGCACGTGAGCAGGCCGCACTTCGTGCGTCCATCGCGGAAATGTTCGTCAACGTTGCGCGTCGTGACCACGTCCTTCTCAACCGTCAGCTCAGGTTCCTCGACGAACTCGAACGGCAAGAAGAAGACCCAAGCATTTTGGCCAACCTCTTCCGTCTTGACCACCTTGCAACTCGAATGCGTAGAAACTCGGAGTCGCTGCTGGTGCTCGCAGGAATTGACTCTGGTCGTCGCGTGCGTAGGCCAATGGCGATGTCTGACGTTATCCGTACTGCATCTTCTGAGATTGAACAGTACGACCGCGTCCAACTGAACCTGCAAACTGACCCAATGATGTTGGGCCACAATGCACTTAACGCTGCGCACCTCATTGCAGAGTTGCTTGAAAACGCTACGAACTTCTCTGAGCCAAATACGCCAGTTGAGGTTACAACCGCGCAGTCCAAGCACTTCATGACCGTTACCATTCGTGACTACGGTCTTGGAATGAGCGAAGCAGACATTGAAGAAGCAAACAAGAAGGTTGCTTCGCGCTCCGCATCTGACGTTGTTGGTGTGCAACGCGTGGGACTCTTCGTGGTTGGCCGTCTGGCGGACCGGTTGGGTGTACACCTTACGTTCAGCCGCCCAACAGACGGAACCAGCGGCACAGTAATTGCGCTGTCGTTCCCATTCACGCTGTTCACTGCAACCGAAGAGCAGCCTCTTCCACAACCAACTGACCCACTAAGTGCTGCCAACCAGCAGGCTACCGAACAGTGGATCTCCCCAGAACCAGGAGTCGCAGTCCCGGTTGACCTTACGTCGCTGACCGACGGCACTACCACTACCGGTATGCCAAAACGGCGCGTTGCTCCCGGAACCCCAAGCGCGGACGCATTCACGCCTCAAATGGCTCAGGACGCTCCTGCGTCTTCTGGTTTGCCATCACGCGCCGGCGTGGGAATCAGCCCAGAAGTCCAAGAATCCGACATCGTGCTCCCACCGTTGGCTACGCCTCTCGCACCTGTGCAACAAGAGTCTGCCACGTGGCAACCAGACTCAGCTCCACTGGCCGCAGGTAGCGGACTACCAACACGTAAGTCTGCGGAGCAGCCTAACGTGCCAGGGTTCGCTGACGAACACGACATCACTCCAAAAGAGCCTGAACAGCGCTCCGCAATGTTCTCGAACTTCCGTTCATTCAACCCGAACGCAGTGCGTCCACAGTTCGAAGAATTTGTTGACCCACAGTCTCCAATTGCTGAAGACAGCGAATCCACCTTCACCTCCACAAACGAGCAAGTTCTCCCAGTAGCACTTGAACCATTGGATGGTTTTGCGGGCGCATCGGATGCTGGATACCAGCCAGAATTTGCCAGCGCCTCTGAAGCGGACGCATTTGTGCCGCAGTTCGCTGACGAGTTCCCTGCACCAGCTGCAGATGCCTCTGCTCCGGTAGAGGCAGGTCAAGCTGCCAGCTTTGAAGCCAGCGAGCAAGCATTTACGCCTCAAGAGGCATGGAGCGCTCCAAGTGCGCAGGAACCTGAATTTGTAGAGCCTGCGGACTTTGACACTGCAGCCTCAGAGTATGCATATTCAGAAACTGCAGACTCTGAGTTCGCTCCTCAGTTCGATGCCCAACTATCGCAGGCAGAGGAATCTGCGCCAGCGGTTTCCGGCGCTGGCGAGGACGGCTCGTACTTTGCTCACGGCCAATACCAAGTAAGTGGACCTGGCATTGTTTCGGAAGCGGAAATCAACCCTGCAACCGCTCCAACACGTCAAGTGCGTACCGCGTTCAGTGCACTGAGCCCTGCATCGGGAGCGGAGTGGGCGGAACGCTTCGCAAGTTTGCCAACTCGCGCTTCGCTTGCACGTGAAGCTCGTATGGCTGGAATTGGTAGTGCAACCGACGCAGAGGGGCTACCTCAGGTAGATCCTGCACAGGTTGCTCCTTTGGAAGAGAACCTGGAAGTACCTGCTTCTGACGGTTTCTCGGGTGCAGAGCACGTCTCAGCAGAGCATCTCTCAGCAGAGCACTTCACATCAGTGGACAGCTCCACAGCTGAACAAAGCGAAGACACTTCGCAATTCGCACCTGAAGCAACTGAGCCAGTAACTCCGGCATCTCCAAGCGAGATGTGGATCCCAACCTTCGCAGACGAAGAAACGCCGGCGTTGGACGAAGCCGACTTCCAGCCTGTAGCACGCGTTGGATCCCCAGAAGACGGAGCGGAACTCGCACCACTGGATCAGCCATATGCGTTTGAACCAGTTGCCGAATACCAGCCGCTTGAAAGTCCGCAGTTGGAGCCAGCCTTCACCAGCGAACCAGTTCCAGCCGTTGACTCGGTTGACCAAGACTTCAACCCTGGACACCCGTTCACCCCGTTGAGCGCACCTTCTGCGATTTCCCCAATCGACCAGCAGCAGCCTACCGGTGCCAATTCGCCTCAGTTCGGCGGATTGACGGCACCAACAGGTGCCGTTGCTCCAGCGGGAACCTTCGCTGACGTTGTTTCAGACTTGCCAGCGCAGCCTGAAAAGAAGCAGAAGCAGGGCCTGTTTGCCAACCTTTTCAAAAAGAAAGAGAAGGCTCCAAAGGCAAGTAAGAAGGCCAAGGGTAAAGAAGCTGAGGCTTCGCAGCCAACCGGGCACTCATTTGCACCGATCACACCGGGTACTGGCCCATTGNNCCAGCCTCAGTTCAACCAGCCCACCCTGGCACAGCCAAACCAAGGGTTCACCCCTCTTGCTCCAGCACAAACTGGTATATACCAGCAGTCCGAAATCACGGCCTCACCATTTGGTGCGCCAAACTCGCCTGCAAGTGCGATCGGTGGCGCGGCAAGCCAGACAGCGGGCGAACCGAACTTCGCTGGCTTTGTGCCTGCCGAATCTGCCAGTGGCCTCCCAACCAGAGGTGCCCTGCCAGCTGTGGCTTCGTCGGAAAACTCGGACGCACCGTTCGTCCCAACCTTCCAGGCCGGCGCACCACTAGGCGCTCCAGCCCAAGAAGACGAACCTTACGTGCCAACCTTCCAAGCCGGTGCCCCACTCGGTGCGCCAGCACAGGACGCACCAAGCGCAGCCTGGTCACCAGCGGAACAACCACAAGCATTCGCTGCCGGAAACACCCCACACTGGGAGCCTCCAGCACTGTTTGGACAAGAGCACTCGATGGCTCTGCAGTCCACAATTCAGGAACAGGCATTTGCGGAGCTCAGCGAGCTCTCCGCATACCGTCCTAACCAAGTATCGACGGGCAACACCAACCTCACCCGTCGAGTACGAACACAAATGGAGCGTCCAACAGACGACCCAAGCGCACAAAAGATCAGTCGAGACGCAGCAGAACTGCGATCGAGACTATCGGCCTTCCAGTCAGCCACCGCACGTGGCCGACAAGATGGCGTCAGTGCGCAGTCAGTGCAGGGGGCGGAAGGTAATGAAGTACCAACACGTGTGCCTGACTCGGTGAACGAATAACTACTAGTTCTGATATCAGACACACTTAAGGAGAAAGCATGAGCACGCTCAGCACCGAAGCCACCAACTTTGGATGGCTCCTGGACAACTTTGTGCGCACTGTCCCAGCTACCCGCCACACCCTCGTGGTTTCAGCAGACGGTTTGCTTATGGCAATGTCAGACAACCTCGACCGCACCAGCGGCGACCAGTTGGCTGCTATTGTTTCGGGAATGTCCAGCCTCACCCGTGGGGCATCACGCCAACTTAACGGAGGGGCAGTCCGCCAGTCCATCGTAGAGATGGACAATGGATTCTTGTTCCTCATGAACGTGTCTAACGGCTCCGTGCTCGCAGCCGTGGCAGACTCTAACTGCGACGTAGGCTTAATTGGATACGAGATGGCAATGTTGGTATCTCGCACCGAAGCTACGCTTACGCCACAACTCATCTCTGAGATGCGTGGATCGCTCCCCGTAGAGGGAGCAACCCGAGCATCGCTTGGTTAAAAGGAAAACAATGACTCGTCAAGTTGAGGGGCACCTCGAGAGCGACCAATACGAGGTCTCAACGGTCCGCCCATACGCCGTTACAGGTGGTCGAGTGCGTTCGGCTACCTCTAACTTGCCGTTGGAAACCCTCATTGAGGTACTCCCTGGGGCGGTGAGTTCTACCGGACTCACCCCGGAGAAGCGTGCAATACTGCAGCACGCTGCACACAGTTACGTATCTATTGCGGAAGTATCTGCACTGCTGCGGATGCCACTTGGAGTCGTACGTATTTTGATTTCAGACCTGGCGGATGAGGGCTACCTCAAGGTTCACACCTCAACGCCAGTTAACGTTCACACGGGCCACGGTCAAAACCCTGCTATGTCCCTTAGTGTGTTGGAGAGTGTACTCAATGGCATTTCAGCCCTCTGAAGAAGGAACAGCGGTGGCAACACCAGCGCCAACAGTTGTCAAGATTGTTGTTGCAGGTGGCTTCGCTGTAGGTAAGACAACGTTCATCGGATCGATCTCTGATATTGAACCGTTGAACACCGAAGCTGCCATGACAGAGCACTCGGTGGGTGTGGACGACGCCGGTGGAGTGACCGACCGTAAAACCACTACCACTGTGGCTATGGACTTTGGTCGTATCGAACTACCTGGGCCACTGTGGCTCTACCTGTTTGGTACACCTGGGCAAGACCGCTTCTTGTTCATGTGGGATGACCTCTCACGCGGCGCAATTGGAGCAGTTGTATTGGTGGCCACTGAACGTCTGGAACAGTGCTTCCCAGCAATTGACTATTTCGAATCGCGTGGCATCCCATTCGTGGTCGGTGTTAACTGCTTTGATGGTGTTGCTAAGCACCGCATCGAAGACGTGCGTGAAGCACTCCAGGTGCCAGCCCACGTGCCAATGCTGTATACGGATGCACGCTCACGCGCAGCCACAAAGCAGACCCTGATTCAGTTGGTTCAGCACGCAATGGAGCGTTTGCAGGTAGCCAGCCGCGCGTGATGCTTGCCTAGGAATTGCCTCGATTTATGTTTTTGCGTAAAGCCATGGCACAATAGACGAGCGCTCATAGCGCAAAGGAAGCGTGGCAGAGCGGCCGAATGCGCCGGTCTTGAAAACCGGTAGACGGTAACCCCGTCTCGCGAGTTCAAATCTCGCCGCTTCCGCAGATAGGTCCCATCGGATTAGTCCGGTGGGACCTTTTCGTTTGCGCAGTCACACTGGACACTGGTGTCCACTTCAAGCGCTTAACGATTTGCTGAGGGGAGACCTCCAACACATTGCAGCCCTGCAACCACTTATCAAGATGAAACCGTCCAAGTCACACACCTATAGTGNNGTGCGCCCATGGTGTTGCACCGCCAAACGCGGTCGGCCGTGTGCGGACTAACAGTCCGCCCTTGTTCCATTCACACTGTTACAACGTAGGTGAAGTTCTAATGAAGCGCACTGCCGCTATCGCAGTTATTGCTGTTGCACTGTTGAGTGCATGTTCTTCCGAAAAGGAAGCCACCACTGAAGCCTCGGCTTCAACCCCATCCACCGCAAGCGAATACACCCTGCTTGACGGCTCCAAGGTGGAATTTGACCGTAAGGCTGCTCTGCCACAGAACGTTGCAGATGACATCCAAGCTCGTTTCGATGCTGCTCTAATTGAGCCAAACATTGAGGCGTACACCGCTGCTCTCGCAACTGAAGCAGGACCAGACGCTACCGTTGACAACTTCTTGGCATTCAAGGACGAAGCAACTGCTGTTGGTTCCGAAACTTCAAAGTATGTTGCTGGCGTAATCCGCACCATCCAAGAGTGCGACAACGGCATGGAAGCTACCTGGGCATTTGCGTCCCAGACCACTTCTTCTCCAGTAGTTGCAGCGTGCGGTTCCGCTGACGCAAAGGCTGAGGCTAAGGCTGCAGCTGACGCGTACCTCAAGGACGCTATGGGTGGCGCTGACGCCTGGATCCTTGTTGAGCAGAAGGACGCCAACTGATTTTCAGTTGAGCGCGGCAAAAGGGCTAACTAGTAGCCTTTGAAATACTGCTTAAGCGAGCCCTCAAGATTCTTCTTGGGGGCTCGCTCTTTTATTGAGTTTTTGTGTGGCGCAGGTGAGTTGGCTCTGGCTGTGTGCCACGCCCGAAACCCGAAGAGATCGACCCGCCAGAAGCGGGTGACAACCAGCAACTTCACAGGTTTTCACCATCTTTGGTTGTTATCGTTGTACGGGTAGTTTGNNTTTGCGGCATCGTAGAGGGTATGAGGTAGAGACGTGCGGCATGCAGGAACACGCAAGTCGTCATGGCTGACGTCAGCAGTTGGAGTGCTGGGCGAGCTCATGATCACCGCTGGGCTTTTGATAGCCGGCTACATAGTGTGGAATGTTTGGTGGGACTCCAACCAGTCCGCTGCCCTCGCGCAGGAACAGGTGCGGGAGTTCTATGCCGCTATTCCTGAGGCTCCTCGGGTGGAAGCGGAACTCATTACAGAAGGTGAACCTCCAGTCAGCGAACCCGTGGGCCATGGCCAAACCATGGGTGTTCTCATCGTTCCCAAGTGGTACAACAAGACAAACAACACCATGCCCATCCGCGAAGGCACCACGCCTGACGTGTTGGATCAGGCTGCTGCCGGCCACTACCGCGACACCGCGCAAATAGGTGAGGTTGGGAACTTTGCCTTAGCCGGACACCGNNTGGTGGTACGTGTATGAGGTTACGTCTCACAAGCTCGTTCTTCCCACCCAAACTGAAGTGATTGCGCCTGTGCCAGACAAACCAGGGGAAGAACCCACCGAACGCATGCTCACCATGACTACGTGTCACTCAGTGACCGCCGGAGAGTGGGGTAACGATCACCGGTGGATCACGCACGGAAAACTCGTGGGGTGGATGGATCGTTCACTTGGAATGCCAGAACAAGTTTTGATGGACCCGGAGGTTCTGTAACAAATGTACGGTGCATTGTGGAGGCTCATGCCTGGACCGGCATGGCTTAAAGTTCTGGAACTTTTGGTTCTTCTTGCCATCGTGGTGTGGGCACTATTCACGTGGGGCTACCCGTGGATTAGCGACACTTTCGTTGGTACTGACCCTGCGATTGACTAGTTGTTCGCATGGACACCCATGAGCATGTCAGGGCGCATCTGCTCTCGTTTCCTGGCGCGTTTGAATGTTTCCCATTTGGCCCCGAAACAGCGGTGTTCAAGGTAGCTGCCTCCAAAGACAGCACTGGGAAGGTTTTCGCTTTGCTTTGGTTGTCCGCTGACGGTCTGCGCCTGAACCTTAAGTGCGATCCGGCGCTCGCCCAGCAATTGCGCAGCGCATACGTTGAGGTTGAGCCCGGATATCACATGAACAAGCGGCACTGGAATTCGGTGGTGCTTGAACGTGCATGGACTTCCGGGCAAGCCGGTCTGCACTTTGAGCAGGTTTGCGACATGGCTGAGGACTCTTATGACTTGGTGGTTTCAGCGCTGCCCAAGAAGGATCGACTTCGTTTGGATTGGCATCCGGAACGCCCATAAAAGCGTTCTGGGTCACATGTTCGGGTATTAAGTCTCACGAATTTCGGCTGGTCGGGCCATAGGGTTCTAAGTAAGCAGTCCTTCACAGGCTGCGTGACCCCGCGCCGTAAGACGCGATGAGGTATCTGAACACGGCGCTGAACGAAAGTGAGATAGACATGAAGTCATGGCAGTTCACCGGCGTTGCTGAGCCCCTAGTACTTAACGATGTTCCTGAGCCAACACCTGGCCCCGGCGAAGTCCTCATAGAAATCAAAGCGGCAGGGTTGTGCCACTCTGACGTTGGTGTGATGACTGACCCTGGATGGTTAGACATGTTGGCCCACCTGCCCATCACATTGGGACACGAAGTGTCTGGTGGGGTTGCTGGGCTAGGCCAGGGCGTTGAAGNNCCCTAGTGAAACTCCCAGATGAGGTCGATTTTGTGTTGGGTGCCGCTGGCACTGACGCAGGGATGACTTCGCATGCGGCAATCATTACTCAGGGTGGCGTGAAGGCCGGCGACAAGGTTGGCATCATCGGTTTGGGCGGTCTCGGCCAGATCGGTGCGCGTATTGCAGTGCTAGCTGGCGCTGAAGTGTACGCAGCTGAAATTGATGAACGGGTGTGGCCGCTCGCGGAAGAAATCGGAATCACTAAGGTTTCACGCGACATCTCGGACTTCCCTGACGTCACCTTTGACGTGATTGTGGACTTCGCAGGGTTCGACAAGACCACCGCAGACGCCGTGGACATCATCCGACGTGATGGCACCGTTGTTGTGGTGGGAATGGGCAAACTCAACTCCACTATTTCCACCAAGAGCCTCATTTTGAACCAGTGCCGACTCGTTGGTTCAAACGGAGGAACGAAAGAGGACGTCGCGGGCGTGTATAACTACTTCGCCACCGGCCAACTCACCCCGATTATTACCACCATCGGCTTCGACGACATCCCGCAGGGCTTGGAAAAGCTCCACAACGGGGAGATCGTGGGCAGGCTTGTGGCGCAAATGTAGTGTCATTTCATAGAAATGACACGCACAGCTGCTGTGAGGGGCAGCAATTAGCCACCCGTTTCCCTGTGTGAGGGAAAGGCGGTGTCTAAGAAACCGTGGGGCCACCGGATTCGTCCGGTGGCCCTGCGCTTTACGCAGTGACTTCCCGACGATACCTTGCGCTGGGAAGTGGAGGCTCGTCGGGAAATGGGTTGTTACGGGCAATACCGACAACGTGAGGAAATACCGGCGTTGCGGGGACTGTGGTCCCCACCAAAACGGATACTGACAGGGCATGATGGAACAGTGGATGCAGGATACGCACAAGAGGCTCGGTATGAGCCCGTTGAACTGATACGGGCATCGCGAATTGTGGTGCGCACAGGTCGGATTTTGCTGACGTCTGGAAGCGGAAGCTACCGGGTGCGGCTGGCAATGAAGAAGGTGGGGGCTGCTCTTGGCATGTCCGAAGTGCATGCGCAGGTCACCATCAACGAAATCATTGCAACCTGCCACCGAGGCAATATCTATCGAACCGAAGTAGCGCAAACCGCAACCATCGGCGTGAACTCGGACCGTATCAAGGACATCCAAAACTATTGTGACTCCCTTGAGAAGGCGCCAGCAGACATCACCCAAGACGACCTCGAAGAGCGCATCAGCCGGGTAGAAAAAGAACTTGACCTCATCGAGTCTCGCGGACACCTGTACTCTGACGCAATCAACGCGCTCTGCGCAGCCCTTGCCTGTGGAGCATTTGCGTTCCTCAACAACTGTGGACCCAAAGAAATCGCGGTAGTGCTTGTAGGTGCTTTTGCGGG
>DFNY01000097.1:42712-43553 GCA_002376595.1 Jonesiaceae bacterium UBA3555
GCCGGGCTGGTGCACACTATTGCCGAATCCGGCTACATCTCAGCCGTGCTGTTCTTGGTGCCGGGCTTCCCGCTCATCACCGCTGCACTGGACCTCTCCCACCTGGACTTCTCAGCAGGGATGTCTAGGCTCGCCTACGCGCTCATGATTATGATTTCAGCGGCGCTCTCTGTGTGGGCGGTCTCGGCCTTCATGGGACTCGACCCCACGCCAGCCGCGCCACTGATACTGGAACCATGGGCTCGCACGTTGCTGNNCGGATCCATAGGTGTGTGGGGCTTCGCCATGATCTTCAACTCGCCATGGAACGTGGCGCTGGTGGCTGCAGGCATCGGAATGATAGCCAATACCGCGAGACTGCTCATGGTGGACGCAGGAGTCTTTGCACAAGGAGCGGCATTCCTCGCCGGACTCCTCGTAGGAGTACTAGCCAACCTGATAGCGCCGCGCCTCAACATGCCACGAATAACCGTATCCGTGCCCGCAGTGGTCATCATGATCCCAGGCGCAGCCGGCTACAGGGCCATCTACTACTTCAACTCCGGCGACGCAATGTCCGCCCTCACCTACGGCGTAGAAGCAATATTTGTGGTGATCGCAGTAGTAGTAGGACTCACCTTTGCACGGTCCGTCACCGACCGACACTGGTTCGACCTCACCAAGAACGTGTCGCAGTAGAAGCCGTTTTGCTAATTGGTGCCTTGAACAGGTAACCTTTAAATCGCTCGTGATATCAACCTCGGTTGAACACACGGGCAAGGAGACGTGCGAGAGTGGCCGAATCGGGCACCCTGCTAAGGTGTTAGGGGCGCAAGCCCCTCGAGGGTTCGAATCCCTCCGT
>DFNY01000121.1 GCA_002376595.1 Jonesiaceae bacterium UBA3555
CGCAAAAGCCCACTCTCGTTTGAAGGAAGGGGGAAGGACATAGTGAGGAGCGGAGTGTGAAGAAAGTGAGTGAATAAGGGCGAGCTGATAGCGCAGAGGAAACAAAGGCGAGTGGGCGTTGCCGAGATTGGCGGCTACTCCAAACCGGCAGCCGCAACCAATCCAAGCGATGCAAGGGCCTCCTCAGGTGTGACACCTTGAGCCATTTCCTGGCGCACCTGAACTATCAGTTTGTGCATGTGAGGGTTCACTTCACGGGCAACGCGCGCCTTCGCGTCCTCCACAGGCACACCCTCGGCCACGAGCTCACTCACCTGCAGCTCCTTGGCCTGCGCAAACGACTCAACTAAACGAGCGATGACAGCGTCGGCAGCGCGAATCTTCTCTAGTCCAACGAACTCATTGACGTCTGAATNNCGCAGTGTTTTCGGCAAGTTTAGGCACATTGGCGCGGATGGTTTTGAGGTCAATCAGGAGAACCGACTCCACCTCACCAATTCGTGGATCTGCGTCCTTGTGCAATGCAAGGTCAACTACCACCTGAACAGTGGGTTTTGCTTGGGGATGCTCGAGCCGCGCTTCACGGGCTCGGCGTGCATTGACTACAGCGACCCTGTCCAGAACGTATTTCACGGTCGGTTCAGCCAGTGCAGGTCGCTCGTCTGGGATAGCGCCGCCCGTCGGTTCTGCTCCACCAGCTGGCTCTGCTCCACCAGTCGATTCGACCCAAATAGCCGGCGCAGCATCTCCATGAGGCACTGCCCCAGCAGCGCCGCCACCCAAAGCCCCAGCCCCAGCACCAACACCAAAACCAACACCACCAGCCCCAAAACCAGCACCACGATCAAGCATTCCGGTGCGTCCGCCGGTGCCTGAGCAGCAGAGCACTATGTCTGCGTCTGCGACTGCTTCGGTGAGGTCTTCTACGGGGATGACGTGGTGTGAGTCCGCGAATGTTTGGGCGCGCCCGGATCCTGAGTACACGGAGATGTCGCGCACGCCGCGGGCGCGGAGTGCGGCTACGGTTGCGCCTGCGTAGGCGCCGGTTCCTACCACGAGCGCTGAAGCGGCGGTCCAGGCTGGCAGGGCTGGGGCGGCTAGGTCGAGTGCTACGGATACTACGGATCGACCGTCGGTGGAAAGTTGTGTGTGGGTTGCTATCCGTTTGGAGGTTCGTAGGGCTCGTTGGAAGAGTCGTTCGAGCGGTCCGGTGGTGAGGTCGTCACCGTGTGCTTCTTGAAGTGATTTGCGTACTTGACCTGCTATTTCGCGTTCGCCAATGACTAGGGAGTCGAGTCCTGAGGCTACTGCGAAGAGGTGGTCGACTACTTGGGCTCCGGTGCGGACAGTGAATGCGGTTCGTGCGCGGTCGCGATCTACGGAGGCAGCGCGTGAGATGAGGTCGGCCACGGCTTGCACTGCGTGTTCCACGTGGTGTGGTGCGGGGGTTTGAAGTGGGCGCGCGCCATCGTTGAGGTCTACGTCTAGGTACACCTCAAAGCGGTTGCAGGTGGAGAGCACCACGGAACCGTTGATACGTGCGCAGTCCGTCACTATAGATTTGCCCATGGAATGGGTGCCTCGGGTCAATTGCTCTAATGATTCGAGGTCTAGTTCGTGATGGCTTGCAGTCATTGAAATCAAAGCCACAGCAATTTGATTTAACCATTTTCTTGATTAAAAGGCAGAATCGTATTGTGACTCTTCCTTCTTCGCACCCGTTAATTGCTGGAACTTCGGCCTCTAGTGCCCTTATTTCTGCTTTGCGCGGCCAACCTAAATCCACTGTTCCGGTGTGGTTTATGCGCCAGGCTGGGCGATCGTTGCCTGAATATCGTGAGGTTCGTCAAGGTGTGGGCATGTTGGATTCGTGCCTGCGCCCTGCGTTGACGGCTGAGATCACGTTGCAGCCGGTGCGCCGGCATAACGTGGATGCGGCGATTTTCTTTTCTGACATCGTGATCCCGTTGCGGCTTGCTGGCGTGGATGTGGACATCAAGGCCGGTGTTGGTCCGGTGTTGGGTGCTCCGGTGCGCGATGAGCGTGATGTTGCGGCGTTGGAGGAGTTGTCGCTTTCCGACGAGGCTCTTGCGCCGATCCGTGAGGCTATCGCTTTGATTACGGCTGAGTTGGCTGAGCGCGGCGATACGCCGCTGATTGGCTTTGCTGGTGCGCCGTTTACGTTGGCTGCGTACATGGTTGAGGGTGGTCCTTCGCGTGATCACTTGGCTGCACGTTCGTTGATGTTTAGTCGTCCTGATTTGTGGCAGCGCCTTATGGCGTGGTCGGCGCGGGTGACTGGTGAGTTCTTGCGTGCTCAGGTTTTGGCTGGTGCTTCGGCTGCTCAGTTGTTTGATTCGTGGGCTGGTTCGTTGTCGTTGGACGCGTACGAGCGTCATGTTGCTCCGGCATCTGCTGCGGTGTTTGCTGCGGTGGCTGATCTTGATGTGCCAAAGATTCACTTTGGTACTGGGACCGGTCATTTGCTGTCTGCGATGCATGGCGTGGGTGCTACGGCTATGGGTGTGGATTACCGCACACCGTTGAACCAGGCGAACGAGATTTTGGGCGGCGTTGTGCCGTTGCAGGGCAACATTGACCCAGCATATTTGGGTGCTCCGTGGGAGGTTTTGGAGGCTCATGTGCGTGACGTTGTGGCCCGTGGCCGTACGGCGCCTGGTCACGTTGTGAACTTGGGGCATGGTGTTCCGCCGTCTACGGATCCTGCAGTTTTGACGCGTATGGTGGAACTGATCCATTCGTTGTAGCTGCACTGTTTTATGGTGCCGTTTTATTTGGTGGTTCGGCGTTGGCGTCGGACTGTTGTTCAGGCTTCGGCCTAGTGAGTTGATTGGTATGCCACACGCTTTTCTGTCGGGTTCATCGTTGGATGTTGAGGGCTTGTTGTCTGGCCATCCTGCGGTGGTGATTGGCGGGGGCATAAGCGGTTTGGTTGCTGCTTTGCGTCTTGCTCAGCGCGGTTTGAATCCGCTGGTCCTTGAGTCTTCGGCTCGAGTGGGCGGTTTTGTGGCTCCGTTGAAGTTCACTGGGAATGACGTCGCCAAGTATGTGTTTGATGCGGGTGCAGAGTCGTTTGCTACTCGCACTTCGGCCGNNATCCGGTAGGAGCTTTTTGTGTTCCTGTTTCGGGTGAGCCGTTCGCGCTCCCCGCTGCAGGTGTGCTGGGTGTGCCTACTGATTTTGATGAACCGTCGTTGGCTGTGGCACTGTCGCAGTCTGGCATTGAACGTGCGCGTGAGGATCTTCAGCTGCCTGCGGCGTATGGTTCGCGCGAGAATTTGGCTGCTTTTGTTGCTGATCGCATGGGCCAGGAGGTTGTAGATCGCCTTGTGGCTCCTATTGCATCTGGTGTGCATTCCACTGATCCGACCCTGTTGGATGTTACTGCTCTTCACCCGGATTTCTGGGCGTTCTATGAGCGCGCTGGTTCGTTGAGTGGCGCGGTGCGGGAGATTAGGGCAACGGCTCCCGCGGGTAGTGCTGTTCGCGGTGTTGAGGGTGGCATTAATCGACTGGTGGCTGCGCTTGTACAGCGCATTGAGGATCTTGGCGGCACCATTTTGACCAAGGCTTCTGCGTCGTTTATCTCGCATGAGCAGGGTCAGTGGTCTGTTGGTTTCACGGCGTTCGAGGACGCTTCGGCGTTTGAGGAATCGGTTGTTTCGGTGCGCGCTGATCGGCTCGTGATCGCTACGGGTGCGCCTGCGGCGTTGGGTCTTTTAGCTGGTATTGATGTGGCTACTTCTGATGAGGTTTTGGCTGCTCCTGCGGGTTCCAACATTGCGCTGGTTACCTTGCTGGTGGATTGCCAACAGTTGCGTGAGAATCCTTCGCGGGGTTCTGGTGCGCTGGTCGCTGCTGGTGGCGATATTGCCGCTAAGGGCGCCACGCACACCAACGCTAAGTGGGCGTGGGTTGATGAGGTGTTGAATCCTCCTGCGTTTGGTTCGGGTTCGAATGTGATCCGTTTGAGCTATGGGCGTCATGGTGACGGTCAGGTGTGGGAAACCACCGCTTTGGTTCAGCAAGCGAAGCTGGACTTCCAGAGTATTTTTATGACGCCGTTTGGCAATCAGGCCCAGTGGACGGTTTTGGATGCAGTGGTAACGCACTGGGCTGACGCCCTTCCTCCAGCGACTCCTGCCATGCGTGACGTTGCACGTCAGGTCGCCCAAAGGGTCGCTAATTTGCCGGGTCTTGCGGTTACTGGTGCGTGGATGAGCGGTACTGGTTTGGCGGCTACGGTGCCTCATGCACAACAGTGTGTTGAGCTTATTCAGTGACCGATAAATAGCATTTCGTTGTTTCTGAAAGTGCTGTGAAATTGGTCTTTGAATTACTTATCTGACAACCTGTCACGTCTATTTCACATTTCCAGTTTATGGGCAGAAATATCCATCCCAGTAAGTTGGGGGACTTTTAAATTACAACCTGTCATTTCAAATTCACGGTTCCAATTCTTTGGTCGTTTCTGGTTTCAAGCAGGTTCCCAGCAAGTAATGAAAGAATGGACGGGTGGCAATCAACACTCTTCGAATCGGCACGCGTGGGTCCGCGTTAGCCCTCGCACAGTCCGGCAGCACCGCAAAACTCCTTGGGGCAGCCGCCGGCATCGACACCGAGCTGATCACTATCAAAACGCGCGGGGATGTTCTCACTGGTTCGCTAGCCAACATGGGCGGCACCGGAGTGTTCGTTACGGCAATCCGCGATGCACTTCTCAATGAAGAGGTTGACGTTGCCATTCACTCGCTCAAAGACCTCCCCACTGCCCCACAAGAGGGCACTATCCTGATCATTCCGGAGCGTGAGAACCCTCAAGACGCGCTCTGTTCACGTCATGGCGAAACGCTCGACCTCCTGGCGCCGGGCGCCAAAGTGGGAACCGGTTCGCCTCGTCGCGGTGCGCAACTGTTGAACGCCCGCAACGACCTTGAAATCGTAGATATTCGCGGAAACGTTGATACTAGGCTGGCGCGTGCAGGGCTCTCTAACGCAGACATGCCGGACGTTCCCAACGACCTCGATGCCGTGGTTCTGGCCGCCTCAGGCTTGCGCCGACTAGGCCGAGCCCACACTATTAGCGAACTCCTCCCCCTCTCCACCATGGTGCCCGCACCGGGTCAGGGCGCGTTGGCAGTTGAAGTCCGCGCTTCACTGGAAGAATCTGACCCTTCGCTTTTTGCAGCATTGGGCACCTTGCACCACCGGCCTACTTTTTTGGCAGTTACTGCAGAACGCGCTCTGTTACGGGAGCTCGAAGCAGGTTGCGCGGCCCCGGTTGGTGCGTACGCGCACATTTCGGCTGGAGTGTTGCATCTGTCGGCTATCGCCCTCGATCCACTTACGGGTTCCGCCATGCGAGTACCGGTCACGGCCTCCGNNGCGCGCCGGCCACCGATAGCGCGCACGCTCAACAGCTGGGCGTCTCTCTGGCTCACCAACTTCTGGAACAAGGAGCTGCGGAGTTCCTCAATGCCTGAGTCGCCGAGCGTTGGGCACACTCCATCGACGGATTCCCGCATCGACGCTGACCTCACTGGGCTAAACGTCTTGATTCTGCGCTCTCCTGAGCGCGCTTCGGAACTCGTGAATTTGATTGCAGGGGCCGGTGGCCACAGCGTTGTGGCTCCCATTATCAGCAGAGCTGAGATTTCCGACGAGGCCCGCCTCGCGTTGGACAACCACTGCGCGAAGTTGGCTGAGTTTGCTTGGGTGGGCGTCACGTCTGTGAACGCGGTAGATGAACTCGTTGCTTCTATTGCTCGCACGCATCCAGGCCGCGATATTTCCACCGTTGCACAGGTGACTCAGTGGGCTTCTGTGGGCCCAGCAACCACTCGAGCTTTGGCAGCGCACGGCATTGAAGCAACGTTCGAAGCGGCAGAGAATTCTGCCCAAGGAATGCTGGCGCAGTGGCCGCACCCAAGTGCCGGACCTAGCGGAATCGTCGGGAAGCCACCACAGGTGCTGCTCCCCCTGGGCGATCTAGCCACAACCCAGCTAGAGGACGGCCTAGCCGTCCTTGGTTACGTGCCGCAACGCGCCACCACCTATCGCACGGTGTCCCATGCCGCGCCAATTTCTGCACTCGATGCGTGGAATGACGGCGATATTGATGTGGTGGTATTGACCTCGGGAAGCATCGTGCGCGAGTTCACCAAGCAGTTTGACCAGGCACAAACCCCGCACCACAAGCCACTGATGGTGGCCATAGGACAACCAACAACTCGCGCTGCCGGGGCTGCAGGCCTCAGCATCGATGTAGTTGCTACCCACGCAACAAACCGGGGGCTCTTTGACGCGATCGTGCGCGCAGTAGCCCTCACCACGGAGGGAAACTAATGGAACGCCCACGCCGGTTACGCACCAGCCCTGCAATGCGCGCTTTGGTCAGCGAAACTCGTCTGCACCCGCGCGAACTCGTGCTGCCGCTGTTCATCAAGGAAGGCGCAACTGAGCCAATCCAGATCAGCTCCATGCCTGGAGTTGTGCAGCACACCGAAGAGAGCCTTGCCCAAGCAGTGAGGGATGCTGCGAGCGTCGGAATCGGTGGAGTGATGCTGTTCGGTGTTCCAGCAACCCGCGACCCTCAAGGGTCTGGTGCATTGGATCCTGACGGAATTTTGAACAAGGCCATCCGTATTGCAGTCACCGCAGCTCAAGGCAAGACGGTAGTGATGGCGGACCTGTGCTTGGACGAGTTCACCAGCCACGGTCACTGCGGCGTGCTCAACGCCGACGGTCAGGTGGACAACGACGCCACGAACGACATCTACCGACACATGGCTGTAGTGCAGGCGCAAGCGGGCGCCCAAGTTGTTGCCCCGTCCGGCATGATGGACGGCCAAGTCAGCGAGATTCGTGACGCTCTGGACGAAGCCGGTTTCCCTGACGTTGCCATTTTGGCTTATTCGGCAAAGTACGCCTCGGCGTTCTACGGCCCGTTCCGTGAGGCAGTCGAATCCACCTTGGAAGGCGACCGCCGCACCTACCAGATGGATCCTGGGAACCGACGCGAAGGTATCCGCGAAGCCGACCTTGATCTTTTAGAAGGCGCAGACATGGTGATGGTGAAGCCAGCCATGAGTTACTTGGATGTACTCGCTGACGTAGCCGCCCGATCCACTGTGCCAGTTGCCGCTTACCAAGTCTCTGGCGAATACGCCATGATCGAGGCCGCCGCCGCTCAGGGATGGATCAACAGAGACGCCGCCATGATGGAATCTTTGACCTCCATCAAGCGTGCCGGCGCAGACATCATCTTGACCTATTACGCAGACCGCGTGGCCGCCAAGTTGAACGGCGCTCTCGTGGGCGCCAACCAAGCCAGCGCCACTGCAGGCGCTGCAGGCGCTGCGAGCGTCAAATCAGTGGGCGCCAACCAAGCCAGCGNNTGGGCGCCAACCAAGCCAGCGAACCAGCCCAAGGAGAAACCAAATGAGCACGAACGATGCAGCTTTCAGCCGCGCCCAAGAGGTTTTGCCGGGTGGCGTGAACTCCCCGGTACGCGCATACCGCAGCGTGGGCGGCGCGCCCCGCTTCATCGCCAGTGCACAGGGCGCCTACGTAACCGACGTGGCAGGTANNCTACGTTGACCTCGTTGGTTCGTGGGGTCCTGCGTTGCTTGGTCACGCCCATCCCGCGGTAGTCCAGGCGGTCCAGGAAGCAGCATCACGTGGGTTGTCCTTTGGTGCGCCTACCCTCGGCGAGGTTGAACTTGCGGAAGAGATCCGCCGCCGTATTGCTCCCGCACAGCGAGTGCGCTTGGTGTCCACCGGCACCGAAGCCACCATGACTGCGGTGCGTCTGGCTCGCGGATACACCGGGCGTGACCTCATTATCAAGATCTCTGGCTGCTACCACGTGCATGTGGATTC
>DFNY01000107.1:0-183 GCA_002376595.1 Jonesiaceae bacterium UBA3555
CTTGGATGCCTTGCTTGATCGCGGCGGTCGCGTTCATCCCCGCGTGCGGCACTCCATCTACGATGATTTCGCCTGAGTCGGGTTGCTCAACTCCCGAAATTACTTTGATGAGCGTGGACTTTCCGCAACCGTTTTCACCGGCTAGGCAAAGTACCTCGCCTCGATTCAGAACGATGGAGACCC
>DFNY01000107.1:239-4712 GCA_002376595.1 Jonesiaceae bacterium UBA3555
CACGGCTTTGGTTTTGAGATGACTAGAAGTTGAACTTCTTGGCCGTTTCGAGGTCGGCCGCAATTGACGCGTCGCCGAGGAATACGTTGTCGTATCCTGCTGCCTTCTTGAGGTTCTTGTACCCCTCAATTCCTAGGTCAGTGCCCTCTTCGATCTTTCCGCCATCGGAGAGAATTCGAGCGATCTCAAGCTGAGCTTCGCCAGCGAGAGCAGGGTCCCAGAAGAAGATCTTGTCAATCGATCCGGTTTCTAGGTACTTCATCGCTGCGGATGGGATAGAGGTTCCCATGACGCACACTTGGTCTTCAAGGCCTGCTTCTTCAATTGCACGAGCGATGCCTGGTACGTCGTTGCCTGCGGAACCTTGGAAGCCCTTGATATCTGGGTACTTAGCCAAGATTTCCTTGGCCTTTTCGTAGGCTGCGGTTTCGTTATCGGTGGACTCGATTGGGTCCTCCGCAAGAACCATGTTTGGGAAGTTCTTCTCTTGGTAAGCCTTGGCTGCTCCCACCCATTCCATGTGGGTCTTTGCCGTTAGGCCACCAACAAACTGAACATACTTACCTTCGCCGGCCATACACTGCCCAAGGTTTTCCATGATCGACTCACCGTAGACTGCGTTGTCGAACGCTTCGATGTCGATGTCTACGTTTTCGATTCCGGTTGCTTCGTGAGCAACGGTAATGATGCCTTGCTTCTTTGCCTGTGCGAGCACTGCTGCAATGGCTTCTGGTGAGTTAGGTACAACCGTGATAGCGGTTGGCTTCTGCGCGATCAAATCCTGAATGATTTGGATTTGCTTCTCTGGGCTGACGTCGTCTCCACCTTCGGTGCGGGTGTCGATTCCCGTCCGCTCGCCGTAGGCTTTTACCCCTTCATCCATACGGTCGAACCAGGCAATTCCTTTGACCTTGACCACGGTAACCATGGTTTTTCCTGAATCACCGCTGGAGTTTGTGGACCCACCTGAAGATCCACCTTCATTTACTGAGCCACATGCGCTGAGCAGCAGACCTAGGGATAGGCTGCCCGCTAGAATTGCAGTTCTGGACTTTCGCATTACTACCACTTCCTCGTGATGTTCTACGCACTCATTGAGCGACCTTGCTCAACATTGCACCAACACTAAACCACTGTTTGCGCGAATGGCAAGCGATATGATGCAATTAATGCGCGAAATCGCTCAGATCGCTCGAGACTAGATGAGGTCACATGGCACGCACTGACGAAATCTTGGCCCTGCTTGACGAAAGCGGCGCCATGAGCGTTTCTGCCTTAGCTGAGCACTTCGAAGTTAACGTTTCCACACTGCGAAGAGACGTAGACAAACTGGCCAAGGCTGGAAAAATCTTGCGAATGCACGGAACGGTTTCCGCATTCACTAAAGCCACTCAAACGCCTCCTCAGAATAAAGAGCGAAATGCCATTGGGCGCGCAATGGCAAATAGAATTCTTGAAAACCAAGTGGTGCTAATCGATAGCGGACTCACTTGCCAAGAAGTTGCGCGTGAAATAGACAACCAGCACCTTACAGTCGTCACCAATGACTTCAGAGTTGCGGATGAGATCGCAAGAAAACCGCAGATCAACTTGGTTTTCATTGGTGGCGAACTCTTGCCGAACGGCACATCTACCTGGGGCCCCACTTCAATCCAACAAGTTGAGAACATGCGTTTTAATGTTGGGGTATTCGGAGCTACCACTGTTCGAGAAGACGGAATCTACGCTCACTCAAGTTATTCAATAGAACTGCGTAGAAAGATGCTGGAAGCATCAAATGAAGCGTTCTTCGTGGCGGAAAGCACAAAATTCGGAAGAGATGCGCTATTTAAAGTTTTCGAATTTGATAAATTCAACGCAGGGATTACAGACTCAGGGCTAGACCCTCTCACAGCCGCACGCTGGCCCGTACCGATCATCCGTGCCACTTGAGGGCTCTCGCATCGGATTTCTATCCACTCACTAACTTGCACGCCCGACGCGCCACACGACTTGCGCGATATCGCGCACAGCCGTGTACCGTTCGCGCAAGTCCTTAGTCAGCCCAGAGGCTTCTGCACGCTCTGCGCGATATCGCGCGATTTGCCGCCTGAGCGCAGTCTTCATCTCGCTATACAGACGAGGTGACGCTCAGATCTTGGGGGGCGTTAACTAGGGCCATGATATTGCCAGCTAGTTTTCGGTGAGCCTTACATCTTTTCAGCGCACATAGCTTCCGATGCATCCAGTTTTCCTTACCCCCGCGACACACCTAACTTTCGGTGCGCTTAGTGAGGCGGTCAATAACTTGGAGATCCAACTCATCGACGTCTCGTCCGATAAGCGCGTGAACGTAGAGTCCGTCACCAACGAGTTGGACAAGCCTAGAGAGGACAGGGTCTGAGATGACCTTGTCTAGTTCGTCTTGCCAGGCGTTAAACGCTGCGCGGAGTGCTTGATCCACGTTTTCATGTCCGGACCCGGCAAGTTTGAGGATCGCTATGAACGTGTCGGAGTAGTCGTCTTCTGCCTGCATTGAGCTGTGTAAGTAGGCGGCGATGCCGTCGCCTCCTGCCCGCATGGTTGCGGCAATGTCTTGCTCGTTGAGTTCCTTCATCCGCCCTAAGAGCCCTTCCATGAGAGCTTCTTTGGATCCAAAGTGATGAAGCAGCCCGCCCTTAGAGATGTCTGCTCGGCGGGCAACCTCATCGAGGGTGGCAGCAGTTTCGCCTTCTTCGCGGAGCACTTGTGCGTAGGCGTCTAGTACTCTTTCGCGTCCGCTGCCGCGTTTGTGGCGTGCGGTCTTTTCTGGCTGCGAAGTGGCGGAATCGCCTGAGTTTGTGGTCACAGTGATCATCTTAGCCGTGCCTTTCCAGTTGCCCTTATGATACCGTCTGGACGGTACAGTAACGATGGAAGGAAACCCATGTCGGAGACAACGATGCCACTCAACACGGCACAAGTACCTCCCCATGTGCCCGCCCGCGCCGGAGTCAGACAATGGCTCGGCCTTGCCACCTTGATGCTGGTGGTCTTGATTGTGTCAATCGACAACACAGTCCTCTCGTTTGCTCTGCCCGAGCTTTCGCGCGAACTACACCCTTCAGGAACAGCCCTGCTGTGGATTGTCGATGTTTACTCACTCGTATTGGCAGGCCTACTCGTAACCATGGGCACCATCGGCGACCGCATCGGCCGCCGAAAACTCCTCAGCATCGGTGCAGTCGGCTTTGGCGCTGTCTCCATCTACGCGGCAACATCCAACAGCGCTGAGCACCTCATCGCAGCCCGCGCATTGCTCGGTTTGTTCGGCGCAACATTGATGCCCTCCACACTCGCGCTCCTCCGTAACCTCTTCCTCGACGACAACGAGCGCAGGCTTGCCATCGCAATCTGGGCTGCCGGTTTCTCCGCAGGAGCGGCACTCGGACCGATCGTTGGTGGCTGGCTGTTGGAGCATTACTGGTGGGGTTCGGTCTTCTTACTCAACGTTCCCGTGATTGCCCTCATGCTGATCGCAGCACCATTCCTACTCCCTGAATCACGCGATCCAGCCCCAGGGAAACTCGACTTCCTCAGCGTCTTCACCTCGATAGCTGCGATGTTCTCGCTGGTCTATGGCATTAAAGCAATCGCAGCAGGCGGAAAGGCTGGACTCGGCGCAGCCTTCATCGCACTCGGCCTTGTCATTGGATTCTGGTTTGTCCGCCGACAACTGCACTCCACCCAGCCCATGCTCGACATGCGCCTCTTCCAAAACCGCGTCTTCTCCACATCCATCGCAGCAAACTTGCTTTCTGTGCTGGCCATGGCTGGGATGGTCTACTACATCTCCCAGTACCTGCAGTTGGTACTCGGGTACAGCCCGCTCACCGCGGGCTTCTACCTACTACCAGGTCTCTTTGCGACGATTATTTCCGGTCTCGCTGCCGTCAAACTGGCCGCTCGTTTCCAGTTGAGCATCTTGATTCCGGCAGGTTTGGCACTATCCACGCTGGGATTTGCTGTAGCAACGCAACTCGGGGCATCGTCGTCAGTCTGGCTACTAGTTGGAGCGTTCCTACTAGTAGGACTTGGCGTTGGTCTCGCGGAAACACTCACCAACGATGCCATTTTGGCATCGGTGCCACCGCACAAAGCTGGAGCCGCATCTGGAATCTCGGAGACGGCCTACGAAGTAGGCGCGCTACTCGGAACAGCGTTCCTAGGTTCCATCCTGACCGCCGCCTACCGGTCACACCTAGTAGTGCCGGATTCCGTTTCCGCAGCGGACGCCAGCGCCGCAGCAGAAACCTTGGGCGGAGCGCTCCACGTCGCAGCCTCACTACCAGGAACCGCAGGTGAAGAACTAGCGCAGGCAGCAAAGGTCGCGTTCTCACACGGCGCAGACGTCACCTCCCTAGTAGGAGCAATCGGTGTGTTCTCTGCGGTGATCATCACGGCGTGGGCGTTGCGTCCAAAAAACTAGTCGCGGCGGGGGTGCGAGTGCATTTG